>JAYVYJ010000093.1:0-11009 GCA_043784465.1 Hyphomicrobiales bacterium | reverse complement strand
ATGCTAGACGTCACCAATGTCTACATGGACATATTCCTCCCCACGCGCACGGCCGATCTTGTGACGATAGGCAGCGAGGCGAGCATCGTGCTGGACGCGCTGCCGGCGTCGCCGATACGCGCCAGCGTCACCTTCCTGGCGGCCAGGAACGAGTTTACGCCCAAGACCGTCGAGACAAAGTCGGAACGCGACAAATTGATGTTCCGTGTCCGTGTCCGCATCGATCCGAAGTTGTCGCTTCAGCACAAGGAGAAGGTGCGCTCCGGGTTGCCGGGCCTCGCTTACATCCGGCTCGATGCGACGCCGTGGCCCGCCGCCTTGCTGCCCGTCCTTGGCCGATGAGCGGCGCGGGCGATCCTGTCGCCATCCTCCAGAACATCCGGCACAGCTATGGCAAACGCGTCGCGCTGCGTGGCGTTTCGGTCACGTTGCAGGCCGGCGGGCTGGTGGGACTGATTGGGCCGGACGGGGTGGGCAAATCCACGTTGCTGGCCATTCTGGCGGGGGCCAAACGCGCGCAGGGGACGGGTCAGGTCAGCGTGTTCGGCGGCGACTTCACAAAAGCCGCACACCGAACGGCGGTATGCGCACGCATCGCCTACATGCCGCAGGGTCTTGGCCGCAATCTCTACCCTGACCTGACCGTGAGGGAAAATATCGCCTTCTTTTCCCGCCTGTTCGGGCAAGGGGCGGCCGAACGGGCGCGGCGGACCGGGGATTTGCTTGCGGCGACCAACCTGGCCCCCTTCGCCGACCGCGCGGCGCGAAAGCTCTCTGGGGGGATGCGCCAGAAGCTGGGTCTGTGTTGCGCCCTGATCCACGACCCGGACCTGCTGATACTCGACGAGCCGACGACCGGCGTGGACCCGTTATCGCGCCAGCAGTTCTGGGAATTGGTGGACCGTATCCGCGCCGGGCGGCCGCAGATGAGCGTGATCGTCGCCACCGCCTATATGGCGGAGGCCGAACATTTCGCGCAATTGATCGTCATGAACGACGGCGCGGTGCTGGCGACGGGCGCGCCTGCGCAAATCAAACAGAGCACCGGCTGCGACACGCTGGACGAGAGTTTCATCGCGCTGCTTCCGCAAGCCGTGCGCGCGACCCGCGTGCGGCCCGATATCCCCAAATTGAGCAACCCAACAGCGGACGTCGCCATCAGCGCCGACGGCCTCACGCGCCGCTTCGGCGACTTTACGGCCGTCGACGACGCCAGCTTTAGCATCGCCAGGGGCGAAATTTTCGGGTTTCTCGGCGCAAACGGCTGCGGCAAGTCGACAACCATGCGCATGCTCGCCGGTCTGCTGCCCATCACCTCCGGAACGGCGAAGGTGTTTGGAGAACCCGTCGACGCCACCGACAAAGCCATGCGCTACCGCGTCGGCTACATGTCGCAGATGTTCTCGCTCTACACGGAATTAACCATACGGCAGAACCTCGCGCTGCACGGCAGGCTTTATCATATCGAGGCGGCGAAGGCTCGCAGCCGGATCGCCGAACTTGTGGCGCAGTTCCATCTCGCCGACCGTCTCGACACCCTCGCCAGCGATCTGCCGCTGGGCATCCGGCAGCGCCTCGCTTTGGCGGTCGCGGTAATCAACGAGCCGCAAATTTTGATTCTGGACGAACCGACATCCGGCGTCGATCCTCTGGCTCGCGATCAGTTCTGGGCGTTGCTGGGCGACTTGTCGCGCAAGAGCGGCGTCACGATTTTCATTTCGACCCATTTCATGGAGGAGGCCGCGCGCTGCGACCACATCCTGCTCATGAACGCCGGCAAGGTGCTCGCCACAGGCGCACCGGCGCAAGTCGTCGGGCAATGGGGCGGGCCGACGCTGGAAGAGGCGTTCATCGCTTGCCTGAAGGCGTCGACCGCAGACAACGTCGAGGAGATCGCGCCCGCTCCGGCGCAGACAACGGCGTTGCGGCCCAAACAGGGCGCGTTCAGCCTGCAACGCATGTTCGCCTACGCCTTGCGGGAGGCGCTGGAACTCCAGCGCGACCCGATAAGGCTGTCCTTCGCCGTCTTTGGCATGGCGTTCCTGATGCTGGCTGTCGGCTACGGCACAAACACCGATGTCGATCATCTGCCGTTCGCTGCTTACGACCAGGACCAGACGCCGGAAAGCCGCGAGTATCTGGCGACCTACCGAGGCTCGATCTATTTTTCCGAACGCGCGGCCATCGCCAGCGCGGACGAACTTCAGCGGCGGTTGGCGAACGGGGAACTCAAGCTGGCGCTGGATATCCCCGCCGGCTTTGGACGAAAGGTGCGTCAGGACCGCCCCGCAAGCGTGGGCGCATGGGTGGACGGCGCCATGCCGTTCCGCGCCGAGACGACGCGCGGCTACGTGCAAGCCGCGCAGCAAGCGTATTTGGCCAGGCTCGCGATAAGCCGGGGCCGCGGACGGGCCCCGCCCGCCGACGTCAGCATGCGATTTCGCTACAACCAGGATTTCAACAGCGTAAATTCCCTCGTGCCCTCGACCATTGCGCTGCTGCTGGCGCTTGTTCCCGCCATTCTGATGGCGCTGGCGGTGGTGCGGGAAAAGGAGTTCGGCTCGATTACGAACCTGTACGTCACGCCGGTGACGCGGGCGGAATTTCTGTTGGGCAAGCAATTGCCTTATGTGGCGCTCGCCATGATCGGTTTCGCTGTCGTCGCCGCCATGGCGTCGCTGTTATTCGGCGTGCCGGTGAAAGGCAGCGTTCCGGCCCTGCTGGTGGGGACGCTGATCTATGTCTATGCGACGACCGCCTATGGATTGTTGATCTCGGCCTTCGCCAGCACGCAGATTTCGGCTTTGTTTGCAACCGCGCTGTTGACGGTCATCCCGGCGACCCAGTTCGCCGGCATGATGTCGCCGGTCTCTTCACTGTCGGGGGCCGGCGCCGTCGTGAGCAATGTGTTCCCGATGAGCTATTACCTGCCCATCGTCGTGGGAACGTACACCAAGGCGCTGGGCTTTGCCGAACTGGCGCGCGTGATGCTCATCCTCGCCCTTCTCGTCCCCGCGCTCATCGGACTGAGCCTGCTGATGCTGCGCAAGCAGGAGACCTAGCCGCATGGGATTCTCCTTCGTCAACGTCTTCTGGCTGGCTCAAAAGGAAATTCGGAGTCTCTTTAGCGACTGGTTCATGCTGGGGTTTCTGATCTTCAGCTTCACGTTCTCGATTTTCTCGATGGCGCAGAACACCGCGCAGGAGGTGTATAACGCGACGATCGGCATCGCCGACGAAGACCAATCGCAATTGTCCCGAGCTATCGCGCAGAGCTTTCTGCCGCCCTATTTCAAGCCGGCCGAGTTGATCGCGGCGACGGACATCGACCGCCTGCTGGACCGCGCGCGCTACACGTTCATCATCGACATTCCGCCGCATTTTCAAAGCGACGTGCAGGCGGGCCGGCGTCCGACGGTGCAGGTCAACATCGATGCGACAGCCTCGATGCAGGCCGGGATCGGCTCGGGCTATATTCAGCAGATCATCCTGTCTGCGGTCCAGCGCAGCTTTTCCCGCTCCGACTACCAGCCGCCCGATCCGGTGACCTTGACGCTTCATCTGGCGTTCAATCCGAACGCCACTTCGGGCTGGTTCATGAGCATAAACGGGATCATCAACAATATAACGATGCTGGCGATCCTGCTATGCGGCGCCGCCGTGATCCGCGAGCGGGAACATGGTACGATGGACCACCTTCTCACCCTGCCGCTGTCGCCGGTCGAAATCGCGTCCGCCAAGGTTCTGGCCAATGGCGTCGTCATCTTGCTCGCCACGGCGCTGTCGCTCTACGTGGTCGTGCGCGGCCTGCTTGCGGTGCCGATTTCGGGCTCGATCCCGCTGTTCCTGTTCGGGGTCGCGCTATATCTGTTTTACGCCCTGGCGGTCGGACTTTTCATGGCGACGCTGGTCCAGTCGATGCCCCAGTTCGGTCTTCTGTTCCTCCTGGTGATGTTGCCGATGCAAATGCTTTCGGGCGGCAACACGCCGCTCGAGAGTGAGCCGCTGGTGCTTCAGATCATTATGCAATTCGTCGCGTCGACGCATTTTGTCAGCTTCGCCAGCGCAATCCTGTTTCGTGGCGCCGGCCTCAGTTTGGTGTATTGGGATTATCTTGCCGTTGGGGGTCTGGGTGCCATCTTCTTCGGCCTCGCGGTCCTGCGTTTCCGACAAAGCGCCGCCGCCATGGCGGGTTAAGCCGTCGAGCCGACGCAGGTTGCAAATTGATGCATCTTTTGGAGGTCGTCCGAGGCCTTACGTGCGATTGTAGCCAACGGCCAGCGAAGGAATATCTTGAACACGGTTCGGCGCCGTGGCGGCGCGAGCGCGATACGACGTCGAGCATCCAATCGCTGTCTTCCCGTGTCGCTCGCCGTCCGCCTCGATCATGCCGAGCGTGGCGAGAGCGGGAAAGCGCGATTTTCCGGGAAAGCGTCGGTTCGTCGAGAGCCAAGCGACATCGTGGGAGACGATCGTCCTTGAGCGCGAGCCGGTCATCCGCACCCCGGGCGCGAATGGACTTGGCGCTCTGACGCCGACATCCCATGACGTCGATGGTGACGATATCGGGCGCGTGCTCGCACAAGCTCTGCGTCCCGCCGACGAAGCGCTCCGAAAAACGCCGCGCCGGCAGAGGGTTCACAACGTCATTCCGGGCGTCGTGCGAGGGAACCCCGCGCTTGAAAGCGAGGAAGAGGGTTGACCACCTTCGCCGCCTGCCGCGCGTCCTTCAAAGCCGAAAATGATCGAGGAGCGCCGTCTTCGCCCTAAAAGGCTTGGCGGGTTCAAATCGACCCATGAAACGTAGCAAATCCCGTGCCGAAACCTCTTCAACGTTCAAGCCATCGCCCTGCGACAAGGCGGGCCGCGTTGACAAGCCGACAAGTCCGTTCTAGCCGCCGCGTCGGGCGGGGGCCTGCGGAGTTGGCCATGGCGAGGTTTCTGGACGCGGGCGCGACCGATTTCGAAGCGCAATTTTCCGCTCTGCTGGCGGCCAAGCGCGAATCCGCATCCGACATCGACGAGGCCGTGGCGGAGATCATCGTGCAGGTGCGCGCGCGCGGCGACGCGGCTTTGCGGGAATATTCGATGCGCTTCGACCGCGTCGACTTCGACCGCGTAGGTTTGCGCGTCTCGGCGCACGAAATCGACGCGGCCGTCGCCGCCTGTCCGCCCGCTTCGCTGGAGGCGCTGCATTTCGCCCATAAGCGCATCGTCGCCCACCACGAGCGCCAGCGTCCGCAGGATCACGCCTATACCGACGCGCTAGGCGTTAAGCTCGGCTGGCGCTGGACGGCCATCGACGCCGTGGGTCTCTATGTGCCGGGCGGCATGGCGAGCTATCCCTCTTCCGTGTTGATGAACGCCGTGCCGGCCAAAGTCGCGGGCTGCCGGCGCCTCGCGATGGTGGCGCCCGCTCCGGAGGGCGTTCTCAATCCGCTGGTGCTGGCGGCCGCCCGCGTGGCCGGGGTCGACGAGGTTTACCGGGTCGGCGGCGCGCAGGCCGTCGCCGCGCTGGCCTTTGGCACGGAGACCATCGCACCCGTGGCCAAGATCGTCGGGCCGGGCAACGCCTATGTCGCGGCGGCCAAGCGGCGGGTGTTCGGCACGGTCGGCATCGACATGATCGCCGGCCCGTCGGAAGTCGTCGTGCTCGCCGATTCTTCCGCCGATCCGCGCTACGTCGCCGCCGACCTGCTCGCGCAGGCCGAGCACGACGCGGCCGCGCAATCGATCCTGGTGACCGACGACATGCGCTTCGCCCGGCTCGTGGGCGAGGAGGTCACGCGCCAGCTGGCCGACCTGCCCCGTGCGAAGATCGCGGGCGCAAGCTGGCGCGATTATGGCGCGATCATCCTCGTCAAATCGCTTGAGCAGGCCGTGCCGCTGATCGACCGGCTGGCGCCCGAGCATCTGGAGATCGTCGCGCGCAACGCGGACGCCCTGTCGGGCGCGATCTGCAACGCGGGCGCGATCTTTCTTGGCTCCTACACGCCCGAGGCGGTCGGCGATTACGTGGGCGGCTCCAATCATGTGCTGCCGACCTCGCGCTCGGCGCGGTTCTCATCCGGGCTGGGGGTCTACGATTTCGTCAAGCGCACCACGATCCTGTCCTGCGACGCCGGGGCGCTGAAAGCCATCGGTCCCTATGCGGTCGCTCTCGGGCAAGCGGAAGGGCTCGACGCGCACGCGCGCTCCGTCGCCATGCGCCTGAGCGATCTGGCATGAGCGAAACGCTGACATCGCGTCTCTACGAAGTGGTGCTCGACGAGGCGACGCTGCCGCGCCTCGCCACCGATCAGGACCACGAGCGCGCCGTCGCGATCTTCGATCTCGTCGAGGAGAATTCCTTTACGGTGGCGGGGTGGGCCGGCCCCTACCGGCTGACGCTGGCCCAGCACGAGTCCAAGCTCGATTTTATCGTGGCCAACGAAGCCGGAGAGCGGGCGGCGCATTTTACGGTGTCGATGACGCCGTTCCGGCCGCTGCTAAAAGATTACTTCCTCGTCTGCGAGACCTACTACGGCGCTATACGCACCGCGACGCCGCGCGAAATCGAGGCCATCGACCGGGAGCGCACCGCGCTTCACAACGAGGGCGCCGATCTCCTGGCCGCCCGGCTCGCCGAAAAGGTCGAGATCGACCGGGGCACTGCGCGGCGTCTGTTCACGCTGGTGTCGGCGCTTCATTGGAAATGAACGTAAGCTTCTATGCGCTCGCCGGTCTGGCGGTGGTGCTGCTGGGGTTCGCCAAATCGGGGCTGTCGGGGGTCGGCGCACTCGCCGTGCCGCTGCTGGCGCTGGTCATGCCGCCGCTTCAGGCCGCCGCGATCACGCTGCCGATCATGATCGTGCAGGACTGGGTCAGCGTCTACGCCTTCCGGCGCGACATCAACCGCCGTATTCTCGCAATCCTGCTGCCGTCGGCGTTGGTGGGCGTCGTGGCCGCGTATTTTCTGGCCTCAAGGGTCAGCGAGGACGTCGTGCGGCTCGCCCTTGGCGTCATCTCGCTGGGCTTCGTCGGCGTGACGCTGTGGCGCGACCGGCTGCGCAACGCCAAGCCGACCCGCGCCGATGTCGCTCCCGGCCTGTTCTGGGGCGTGGTGGCGGGTTTCGTGAGCTTCGTCAGCCATTCGGGCGGCCCGCCGTTCCTGATTTACGTGATGCCGCAGCGCCTGCCTACGCCCGCCTTCGCAGGGACTTCGGCGCTGTTTTTCGCGGCGGTCAACCTCATGAAGGTGCTGCCCTATCTGTGGCTCGGACAATTCACGCGCGCGGGCTTGAGCGTCTCGCTGACGCTGCTGCCGCTCGCGGTCGCGGCGACGCTGGCGGGCGTGTGGATCGTGCGGCGCGTGCCGCAGGAAAAATTCTACGCCATCGTGCTCGTCGCCACCTTCGGCCTGGGAGCGATGTTGCTCTGGGACGCGGGATGGGCGCTGGCGGGTTGACATTCTCACGGCAGCTCATGAGGTATTGACCTTGCGGAACGTGGCGGCCGCTACGTCTGATGAACGGACCGCGATCTGGGCTGGGGACGATAGGCGCGCTTCATGGCAGATTTTCCGTTTCTGCAAGGCGCAGGCGCCGTTGCGCCGGCCTTTGCGGGCGCCGACTGGGGGCAAAGTCCCGTGGGACCGCCCGACGGCTGGTCTGTCGCGCTCAAGGCCGCGCTGGCGCTGATCCTGCCGGCCAAAGCGGAAATCGTCCTGTTCTGGGGGCCGGATTTCGTCGTCTTTTACAACGAAGCTTACGCTTCGACCATCGGCCTCAAGCACCCGCATGCGCTGGGGCGCCCGGCGTGCGAGCATCGGGCTGGGTTATGGAACGACCTTGGCGCGCTCCTGTCGCGGGTCCGCGACGAGGGCGTGACCATGTCGGTCCGGGATCGCCCTTTTTACATCGAGCGAAACGGCGCCGGGGAGACGGTCCATTTCGACATTTCCTATTCCGCCGTGCGCGAGGCCGACGGCGTCACGGGCGGCGTGCTGTGCATCGTATCGGAGACGACCTTGCGCGTGCGCGCGCAGCGCCATCCTGTCTCCGAGCGGGAACGTCTCGCCCAGATGTTCGAGCAGGCGCCCAGCTTCATGGCGATGCTCGAAGGCCCGGATCATCGTTTCGCGCTCGCCAATCCGTCCTATCGGCAATTGCTGGGTCGGCAGGACATCCTCGGCCTGTCCGTGCGCGAAGCGGCGCCGGAATTGGTCGCGCAGGGTTTCGTAGACCTGCTGGACCGGGTCTATGCATCGGGACTGCCCTTCCGGGCGCGCGCGCCCCTTGAACTGGCGCGCGAGGAGGGCGGCCCCCTGGAACGGTTTCATCTGGATTTCGTCTATCAGCCGATCAAGGACGCCGCGGGGCGTGTGACGGGGATTTTTGTCGAAGGCGTCGATGTCACCGAGTCCGTGCGCGCTGCCGCAGACCTTGCGGAGAGCGAAGCAAAATTTCGATCGTTCGCGCAGATGGCGCCCAACCAGTTCTGGACGGCGACGCCGGAGGGCGTCGTCGATTACGCCAACGATCAGACCTACCTCTATGCGGGCTGGCCAGTCAGCCCCGTCGAGGGCGTGAATTGGGAGGAGATGCTGCATCCCGACGACCGCGCGACGATGCGCAAACGCTGGGGGCGGGCGCTGCGAACCGGCGAACTCTACGAGGTGGAGCTCCGCTTGCGTCGCCATGACGGCGCCTTTCGCTGGCACCTCGCGCGCGCCTTGCCGATCCGCGATGCGGAGGGCTGCGTGCGCCGCTGGGTCGGCGCCAACACCGACATTCAGGATCAGAAGGACGTCGCCGCCACGCTCGCCGACGTCAATGCGTCGCTGGAGCGACGCGTCGCCGAGCGCACGCGCCAGTTGGGGGAGGCCGAGGAGGCCTTGCGCCAGTCGCAGAAGATGGAGGCGGTCGGCCAGCTGACCGGCGGCATCGCGCACGACTTCAACAATCTGTTGCAGGCGATTTCGGGCTCGCTCGACCGGGTGCGCCGGCTCATCGCGAACGGGCGGTTCGAGGACGTCGAGCGCTTCCTGAAGGCCGCGGAAGAGGGAGCGGCCCGAGCGGCGTCGCTGACCCATCGCCTGCTCGCCTTCTCGCGCCGGCAGACGCTCGATCCGCGCCCGACCGACGTCAACCAACTCGTCGCTGGCATGGCGGACCTCGTCAATCGCACGGTGGGACCCGCTATCGAGGTCGAAGTCATAGGCGCAACCGGGCTTTGGACCACGCGGGTCGACGTCAGCCAGCTTGAAAACGCCCTGCTGAACCTGTGCATCAACGCACGCGACGCCATGCCCGAAGGCGGCCGGCTGATCGTCGAGACGGCCAACCGCTCGCTGGACGGGCAGGGCGCGCGAGGGCGCGACATGCCCCCCGGCGAATTCGTCGCGCTGAGCGTGACCGACACAGGCGTGGGCATGCCCGACCACGTGATCGAGCGCGCTTTCGATCCGTTCTTCACGACCAAGCCCATCGGGCAGGGCACGGGGCTCGGCCTCTCGATGATCTATGGCTTCGTGCGCCAGTCGGGAGGTCAGGTGCGCCTGCATTCGCAGGTCGGGCAGGGGACGAGCGTGACGCTGTTTCTGCCCCGGCATCTGGGCGATGCGGAAAATGCGCCGCGCCGAGATCCTGAGAAAATGGAACGGGGCGCGGGCGAGACGGTGCTCGTGGTGGACGACGAGGAGCCTGTGCGGATGCTCGTCACCGAGGTGCTTTCCGAAAGCGCCTATCGCACGCTGGAGGCGCGCGACGGCCGCACCGCGATGGAGATCCTGAAAACCGACGTGCGCATCGACCTGCTGGTCACCGACGTCGGGCTGCCGGGCGGCATGAACGGGCGCCAGCTGGCCGACGCCGCGCGCGAGATGCGGCCGGGTCTCAAAATCCTGTTCATCACCGGTTATGCCGAAAACGCCGTCGTGGGCGCAGGCCATTTGCCGCCCGGCATGGCGGTGCTGGTCAAGCCGTTCGCCATGGCCGCGCTGGGCGCGAAAATCCGCGACGTCCTGCAAAGCTGAGCCTTTGACGGGGAGACGCGAATCGGGTCGGCTGCGCCCATGGGTGCGATCCTCTCGATCCAGAGCCACGTGGTCTACGGGCATGTCGGCAATTCCGCCGCCGTGTTCGCCTTGCAGCGGCTTGGACGCGAGGTCTGGCCGGTGCATACCGTCCAGTTCTCCAGCCACGCGGGCTATCCCGGCTTTCGCGGCGAAACGTTCTCGCCCGCCCTGATCGGCGATTGCGTCGCCGGGCTCGACGCCCTCGGCGTGCTCAGCGGCTGCGCGGGCGTGCTGACCGGCTATCTGGGTCGCGCGGAGACGGGCGAGGCGGCGCTGGCCGCCGTCTGCTCCGTGCGCGCGAAAAGCCCTGATGCGGCCTACGCGTGCGACCCCGTGATCGGCGACGAGGGCCGCGTCTACGTGCGCGAGGGCGTGGCCGAGTTCTTTCGCGACCGCGCGATTCCCCGGGCGACAATCGTCAGTCCCAACGCTTTCGAGCTTTCATGGCTGACGGGCCAGCCGACGACGACCCGCGCCGAAGCGCTCGCGGCGCTCGCCGCGTTGCGCGCGCGCGGGCCTGATGTCGCCTACGCGACTTCGCTCAAGCTGGAGGACACGCCCGCCGATGCGCTCGACATGATCGTCTCGACGGCGCAAGGCGCATGGCGGGTGCGCACGCCCAGACTGCCCCTGACGGTCAACGGGGCGGGCGATCTGATCTCCGCGCTTTTCCTGCACGAATGGCTGTCGAGCCGAGAGGCGGCGGGCGCGCTGGCCCGCGCCGCTGCGCGGGTCTATGGGGTCGTCGAAGCGACGGCAAAAGCGGGCCAGCGCGAGCTTGCGCTCGTCGCCGCGCAAGGCCAGCTCGCTGACCCGCCCCACGCCTTCGCGCCCGAACCCTTGTGAGGCTCCATGGCTCGCCCCTTCTATACGCTCGACGTGTTCGCCGACCGCGCGTATGCGGGCAACCCTCTCGCGGTGGTGCTCGACGCGCAGGGCCTCGACGCGAGCG
>JAYVYJ010000092.1:0-3142 GCA_043784465.1 Hyphomicrobiales bacterium | reverse complement strand
ACTTTTTCGCCCAGCGGAATCGTCCGCTACGCCTGTTGCATCAAGAAGTTGAAAACTGTTGCATATGGGACTCAGTTGAGAGCGTTGAACAGCCCTGGGCTCGAGGGCGAGTGACGGGACGCCCGCAGTGCCGCGCCTGAGGTAATAATCGTGGAAGCGGGCGCAGCCAATTTTGGAACGTTGGTATATATGAACGCCGTTTGAACGCCAGTACAGATCGCGGTCTTACTACTAATGGTCGCAAGACCGGTGATCGCAATTCCGCCTTGCAGCGCTGTTCCGTTGACCGATGTGGCTCCGCCGACGACGTTCTGCCCCTCGGTGATGTAATGGGGTCCATTTACATACACAGGAACGGACACCGAGCCGAGGTTGAGGTCGACCGCCCCGCAGTCGGAGGTGTCGGGCAGGCCGGTCTCTGTCGTACGTGCGAATGCGCACGAAGAAAGAAGAAGGCCGTCAACCAAATCAACAGGAAAATATATATTTACCACTTCGGATTCTCCATGAATAGAAACATGAAAAGTCCATGTGTTCCAAACACGCGAACGGTATTTTATCAATGGATAAGTGAGGGATTTAAATATTACCTTCAATCTGCTCACTCGTCAAACATAAGCCTAAAAGTATGCGCTGCCGCGTTGCGCGAAGTCGAGCGAGACGCAGTCTTGGGCCGGGAGCCCGAACTGGTCGCGCCCAGGGCGAACAGCGACGCAGAGTATACTAAGATAGTCGGGGGCGGGCGTCTTTTTCTATTGCGCAAACTGTACGGTGTCCCTGCCAGCGATCACTCCGCCAATAACCCTTGCACAAGACCCTCCATTCCGTCCGCCACCCGACCGCCCCGTGCGCGCTCCGCTTCCAAGATCGCCGTCACCTGCTTGTAAGCGATCTGCAAATCCTCGTTGACGACGACGTAATCGTAGAGCTTCCAGCGTTCGATCTCGCGCTTGGCGTTCTCCAGCCGCTTCTCGATGGTGGCCGCGGAATCCTCGGCGCGGCGCTCCAATCGCGAGCGCAGTTCCTTCATCGACGGCGGCAGGATGAACACGCTGACGACGTCGCCGCCTAAAGCCTCGCGCACCTGTTTGGCGCCCTGCCAGTCGATGTCGAACAGCATGTCGTGGCCTCGGCCCAGCGCCTCCTCGACCGGGCGGCGCGGCGTGCCGTAGCCGTTGCCGTGGACTTCCGCCGCTTCGAGCAGGTCGCCGCCCTGTTTGAGCAGGTCGTACTGGTGGCGGTCGATGAACTGATAATGCACGCCGTCCACCTCGGACGAGCGGCGCGGACGGGTCGTCACCGAGACGGAGAGCGTGAGGTCGAGCGCCTTGTCCTGCAACAACATGCGGGTCAACGTCGTCTTGCCGGCCCCAGAGGGCGAGGACAGGATGAGGATCATGCCGCGTCGGCGGAGGGGCTCGCTCACTTTGGGCTCGATCATTCGATGTTCTGCACTTGCTCGCGAAGCTGCTCGATCTGCGCCCGCAGTTCGAGCCCCTGCGCGGTCAATGTGACGTCGTTGGATTTCGCGCACAGCGTGTTGGCTTCGCGACCAAATTCCTGCGCCAGAAAATCGAGCCGCCGCCCGACCGGTCCGCCCTCGGCCAACAGCGCCCGCGCCGCCGCGACATGGGCGTGCAGCCGATCCAGTTCCTCGCGCACGTCGGCCTTGGCGGCCAGCATCAGCGCCTCCTGATGCAGCCGGTTGTCATCCAACCCCGCGCCGCCGAGCGCAGCGACTTGGCTGGCGAGCCGCGCGCGCACGGCGTCAGGCTTGCGCGCGGGATTGTCGTCCGCCGCGCGGGCGAGAGCGGCGATGGCGTCGATCTTCTCGCTTAATATGCGCTGGAGCGCCGCGCCCTCCGACCTACGCGCGGCGACGACCGCCGTCACTGCGTCGTCGAGCGTCATCAGCATGGCTCCAGCCACGGCGGCGGTCTCCGCCTCGTCCTCGGCGGGCGCCTCGGCGTCGATCACGCCGCGCAGTCCCATTAGCCCGTCCAGCGTCGGCGGCGCGAGGCCGAATTGCCGAGCGGCCTCCTTGCCGAGCGCCGCAAGTTCCGCGAGCAGCGTCGCGTTGATGCGCGCCTCGACGGTCGCGCCCTCGCGTTGCGCCGCGACGGTGGCGAACACGGTTCCGCGCGTCAGCGGCCGGGCGAGGCGGGCGCGGGCGTCCGCCTCGATCCGGTCGAAGCCCGGCGGCAGGCGCAGCCGGAGGTCAAGCCCCTTCGCGTTGACGCATCTGATCTCGACCGTCCAGCGCCAATACCCCAGCGAGCCCTGCGCGCGGGCGAAGCCGGTCATGCTGGCGAGGCTCATGTCGGGCCTTTCGATTCGCGTCCGCGCGCCTCCCATGCCGCGCGCGGCGCCGAACCGCAACGACAATATGCCCGCAGGCCTATTCCCGCTTACCCTGCGAGCCTTACTTCTTGTTGGCGGCCGCCTCGTTCTTGAGCTGCTCGATGGCCGGCCCTATCGCCGCCAGCGCCGCCTTGTCGTCCGCGCTCAGGTCCTGCGGGCAACGGGCGTCGATTTGCTGCACGGCGTGGAACATCGCGCGCGTCAGCGGCAGCGGCACGCAACCGTGATCCTGCTCGCAGACGAGGTCGAACTCGGCCCGCGCCAGACTGTGGCAGCCATAGCAGTTGAGGCCGAGGAAATTATTGACCTCCGCCGCGCCCTGCGTGACGACTTTTGTGCCGTCCTTGCTGGTGTCGAGCGCGAAGAACTCCCAGTCCCCCGTCTTGGGGCTGAAGCCCTTCTGCTGCTTGATCATCGCTTCGTTGGGGATCAGTTGCAGCACCGAGCCTTCGGGGAACTCGCCCTTGCCCGCCGTGGCGACGGCGACCGTGGCCTGAACGTTTCCGGCGAGATTGTCGACGAAGAAATGTTTGACCGCCGTCATCTTGTGCAGGCATTTGAAGGTCGCGCCGTCGACCTTGTATTTGGGCGCCTCGTCGGCCTGCACCGACACGCAGGACATCAGTCCCGCCAGTATCGTCGCCTTAACGAGCGCAGACAGCCGCGAATGAAGCGTTCTCATCGTATTCCCCCCCTATGTCGTTATGCGTTCGCACGTGCGCGCCGCCGCGCGAGCCTAGCAGGCGAACCGGGCGATGCGACAATATGTCTTCGCTATGCC
>JAYVYJ010000091.1:0-7856 GCA_043784465.1 Hyphomicrobiales bacterium | reverse complement strand
GCCGCCGTCAAATCCTGTCGCTCAATGATTATCGGCTGGCCCATCGACCCGGCTCCTAAAATCGGAGCCCCCATAGATTCACAACTCTTCGCTCATGGGAATCCCCCCCCGTGAGTCATTCCGGCTGACCGTTGGTATAACTACCCGAGGGTTTTGGGAACCGCAAAATTAGTGCGGGCGTATTACGACGAACCTGGCCGGATGGTCGAAATACCCCCCTAGGGGTGGGCGCCGGCGCGCCGCCGGGGCGTCGATCGCAGGCGCCGGCGCGCCACTTGGCGCGAGGGGGGCGGGCCGATCTCGACCGCCCGAGCGTGCTGCGGAAGTCACGCGGCCGGGCAAGCGATTCCCATAGGACACGGCAGGGAACGGCGGGCGTTTCGATAGGCTAGTCCGATTGATAGCGGACGCCTCTTCACCCGCGGCGGAGAATGTCGGCGATCTGCGTTGCTCCCCAAGCGCCGCCGCGCGCCGTGGCGACGCCCTGCGTATTAAGCGCGTCGGTGATCTGGCGGAGGCTGAGGCCCTGATCGCGCAGCGGCTTCACGATGGGCAGAATCGACGCGGCGAACTCGTTGGCCGCTTCGCGGTTCGCCGCCGCGCCTTTGGCCGCGCCAGCCGCCGCGCCTTTGGCCTGAATGTCGGCGATCCGGGGGTTGCCGAGCTTCACGCCACGCGCCTTAGCGGCGGAGAGTGCGGCCTTCGTGCGGGCCGAGATCATGGCGCGCTCCTTCTCGGCGAGTGCGGCGAACAGGTGCAACATGAACGGGTCGGCGTCGGCGCCAAGCTCGGCGACGATGAAGGGAATGCGCTGGGCCATGATGCCGGAAATGAAGGCGACGTCACGGCTGAGGCGGTCGAGCTTAGCGACCACGACGGCGCCCTTGGCGCGTCCGGCGGCGGCGAGCGCGGCGATAAGCTGAGGGCGACGGTCGAGCGCGTCCGATCCCTTGCCGGTTTCGACCTCGACAAATTCCCCGACGATCTGCAAGCCTTCGGTTTCGGCGAAGCGTACAACCGCCGCGCGCTGCGCCTCGATCCCGAGGCCGCTCTTGCCCTGGCTCGCCGTGCTGGCCCGGTAGTAGGCAAAGAGCGTCTTGGCGAAGGTCGACATGTCGACACGTCCCGTTGTACAAACTCTCTATAAGATAGTTTAGAGAGTATGCACAAGCGATATTTCGCCTTCTCGCCGAGAAAATTTCGGCGAGGGCGGGAAGGTGAACCGCGCCTCGCCGTCCGCCCTTGCCGCCGGCGCAAGCGCCGCACGCTGCGTTGGATCGGCCCGAGTGGGGTCGGGGCCGCGGAATGAAGCCGACGGGTCCAAGCTTCTGCCCGTGCTCCGCCGAGCGACGCCCAACCCGCTCGGGTTGCCCACAGAAATTTCAGGAAGATCGTCGGGCTGCGGAGAGTCTAGAGATTGTTGGCGCGCCCGAAGAGATTCGAACTCCTGACCCCCAGATTCGTAGTCTGGTGCTCTATCCAGCTGAGCTACGGGCGCCGGCGCTGATCACGCGGCATGTGCGATAGCTCGTTTCGCCCGCCGTGGCAACCGCGAGAAAGGGGTGTTCGCAGTGGATACGCAGATGGAAATCCTAAATCGCAAATTTGCGGAGAGTTTGGATCGAAACTGAGCATGGGCGCGGGCACGGAGGCGTTTGCGCGGAATAGCGCCACGAGATGGATCTGCTTTGAGAATGTTGAGGGCGGCGTGACGGATGATGGCGAGGTTGAGCGCGCCATGACTTTTCGGGTTCGGCATCGGTCTTCGTCGAAGGTCACGTCGAGGGTCTGATGCAGGCTGTTTTCAATACCCCAGTGGGAGCGAACGGCGTCGGGAATCAGCTTTGGATCGGGTTCGAGCGACGAGACGTAAAGCCGCGTCTCGCGCGTCTCGACGCGTGCATTTTGTCGATGCGCACGGCCTCGCTTTCGTCCACGGAGCGCAGATTTTTCCATTCGGGATGGCGCTCGGCGAGCCATGCCGCGTCGAGTGCGCGACGACGCCGCTCTTCGACGCGGCCGTGTCCGCAACCGTCGATGGTCCGCTCAACGAGGGCGTCTTCAAGCCTACGTCGCGACTCCACTCGTTCCCGGTCTGGCCAAAGGCGACGTCGTCGTTGTGGACGTCCTCAGTTCGCACACGCGACCCGTCATTCGCGCCGCGATCCGTGCGGTCGGAGCCAAGTTGCTCTTCCTGCTCCCCTAAATCCCCGACATCAACCCGATCGAACAGGTATTCGCACAGCTGCAGCGCCTGCTGCGAAAGGCCCGCCAACGAACCGTCGAGGCGACACCGAAAAAACCGGCGACCTCATCGACCCGTTCACCGCCCGGGACGGCGCAAACTAAATGATGACTTCAGGATATGTTTCTACCGAAAGACATCATGCTCTAGCCGCGCGTGCGCGGCGCTGTTATGCGCAGCCTATGCAGCCCCAAGCCCGAGCGACCCTCATCGGCGCCGGGGCCATCGGGCTCTGGGCGACGCTGGCGCTGTTGACGGCGGCGTCCGGCGCCGCGCCGCCGTTCGAGATGGCGGGGCTGACGTTCCTGATCGGCGGCGCGGTCGGCCTCGGTTACGCCGCCGCGCGCCGGCGGCTCGCGCGGCTATGGCAACCCTGGCCGGTCTGGGCGGTCGGAGTCGGCTGCCTGTTTGGTTATCACGCGCTCTATTTTGCCGCGCTACGCGCCGCCCCCCCGGCGCAGGCGAGCCTCGTCGCCTATCTTTGGCCGCTCCTGATCGTCCTGATGTCCGCGTTTCTGCCAGGCGAGCGGCTGCGTGGGCGCCATGTGGCGGGCGCGGCGCTTGGCTTTGCGGGTGCGGCGCTGTTGATCGGCGGCGCTGGCGCCGGCGCGCCGCCGGGCCTGGGCCTCCTGCTGGCCTTGGGTTGCGCCTTCATATGGTCGGGCTATTCCCTCGCCTCGCGGCTGTTGCGCGAGGCTCCGACGGAGGCCGTGGCCGGCTTTTGCCTGGCCACCTCGACCCTCGCCTGGGTCTGTCATTTCGCCTTTGAAACGACCGTCTGGCCGACGCGGACGAGCGAAATCGCGGCAATCGCAGCGCTTGGCGTCGGGCCGGTCGGTCTGGCGTTTTACCTGTGGGATTATGGCGTCAAGCACGGCGACATTCGCCTCCTCGGCGTCGGCGCCTACGCGGCCCCTGCTCTTTCGACGATACTGCTGGTGGGGGCGGGGTACGCCCCGGCGACGGCGGCGCTCGGCTTGGCTTGCGCGGCCATCGTCTGCGGCGCCGTCATCGCGTCCGTCTGAGCAGGTGAACCAGCGTCCGGGCGCAGGCGTGCAGCGCCGGGCGGCGCTTGATCGCGCCCATCGCGGTGCGCACGCCCAGATAGAGCGGCGCAGCGATGCGTCCGAGCGGCGATACGCCAAAAGCGAGGTCGTGCAATCTCTCCTCGATCTCGCACGTCTCCCGCTTGTAGCGGGCGTCCCCGACGCCCAGATCGACCGTCTCGAAGCCGCGCGCGCAAGCGTCGCGGGCGACCTGCGTAAAGAGTTGGACGCCGGGCGTGGCGGCGGCCACGCGAACGTCGCCGTCATGGGAAATCACCAGCCCCGAAAGCCTGCGCCCCGACGCGAGCATGCCCAGAACGGCGAGGATGCGTTCTCCCGCCACAAGCGCGTGCAGTTCCATGGAGCCGCCCGCGACGAGCCGTCTCAGCAGGTCGCGCACTTGCACTTGCGCAAAGGCATCGGGCTCGCCGCGAGCTTGCGCCTGCCCCGCTTTGTGGACAAGCATGGCGTCCAGAAAGCGCATCGCCTCCCCGGCGTCGCCTGCGCGACGGTGCGCCACCGCGCCGAAATCTTCCAGCTTCTTCAGCTTCTTGCGCAGCTTCTTCTGGGTCGCGTGCGAAAAATGTGCGTCCAGCCACTCGGCGTGCGTCGCGCGGAGACGGGTCGCCAAAGCGGGGCTGGGGCTTGGCGTCCCGGAAAGCGCCAGCAACGGATTGATCGCGCCCTCCCAGCAAGGAGGGCAATGCATGAAGGCGTAGAGATCGACGCCCGCCGTCCGCGCCGCCGCGCGCAACAGCGCCTTGACGTCGCGCGCGCGCCACAGCGCGGGGTCGCGGAACTGGCCGAAATGGTAATTCGCCCAGCCGTCTCCGGCGAAGCGCGCCATGGTGACCGGGCCGCGTTTGACGATATGGAGCGCCAGCGCCGCCGTCGGCTCCCCCGCGTCGTCACGCGCGACGACAAACGCGAGCCGCGCGGAGAACGCGCGCGCCCATGCGTCGAGGTAAGCGGCCGACTGATAGGCGCTCGCGCGCGTAGCGAGCGCGGCCAGTACCGGCCGGGCGGCTTCGATTTCAAAAAGCACTTCGACGGCGGCGAAGGGCGCCGTCGCCTCGTCGCGCGCAAGGTCGAGCGCCATGGTCATTTGCGCCCCCTCCAAAAATGCGCGCCGCGCGCCGCCGGATTCACGCGAGGAAGGTTGCGCTCAGGAGGATTACAATACGTAAAGACATCCTCCTCAAGATGAGGCGCAAACGTCACGGAGACCGCTTTGTCCTTCAAACGGCGGCTCATCGGGGCCGGCTTCAAGGCGATGCAGGCGACCGGCCTGCACCGCGCGTTCGCGCAGCCCGGCGCCGGGCTCATCCTCGCGCTGCACCGCGTGCGCCCGTTCTCGCCGCCGACGCCGGGCTACGCGCCCAATCGCCTTTTGGAAGTGACGCCGGATTTCCTTGACGCCGCGCTCGGGCGCATCGCGCAAAAGGGCTTCGAATTCGTCACCCTCGCCGAGGCCCTGCGCCGCCTTGACCACGGCGGGCCTCCCTTCGCCGCGCTGACGTTCGACGACGGCTATCGCGACACCCGCGACCTCGCCTTGCCCGTTCTGGAAAAACATAACGCGCCCGCGACCGTGTTTTTCTGCATCGGCTTCATCGAGCGCACCGCGCGGCTGTGGTGGATGGAGCTTGAGGAGGCGATTCGTCGCCTCGACCGTCTCGAGGCCCCGGGCCTCGTGCTGTCCGCCCGCACGCCGCTGGAGAAATCCGCCGCCTACGAGCGCGTCTACTGGAATTTGCGCGCCCGCCCCGAGGCGGCCCTGCTGGAGGCAGTGGGGCGGCTGGCGCAGGAGTCCGGCGTGTCGAGCGCCGTCATCGCCGACGAAATTTTCCTCGACTGGCACGAAACCGCCGCCTTCGCGCAGCATCCGCTCATGACGGTCGGCGCTCATAGCCTGTCCCATCGCCGCCTCGCCCACTGGCCAGAGGCCGACGCGCTGGGGGAATTATCCCAAAGCCGGATCGCGCTGGAGGCGCGCCTCGGCCGCGCCGTCACGCAATTCGCCTATCCCGTCGGCGACCCCACCAGCGCCGGCCCCCGAGAATTCGCCCTGGCCGCGCAGGCTGGCTACGAAATCGCCGTGACGACGCGGCCCGGCCTGCTGTTTCCCGAACATGTCGGCGCCCGCCTTGCGCTCCCGCGCGTCTCGCTGAATGGGCTGTGGCAGGATCTGGGGTATCTCGACATTCTTTTGTCTGGCGCTCCGTTTCGGGTCTGGAACCGGGGACGGCGCGTCAACGTCGCGTAAAACGTCCGCGCTCCATCCAGAGAATCAGGGGCATCATCGGCAGCACCCAGGCGAGGCCGAGCACGATGTAGACGAGCGAGCGCACGATCCCCGGCGCCGCGTTGACGGGCCGCGAATCGGCCAAAGCCATGGCGACCAGCGCGTAGACGACCACGAAGGCCAGCATGGCGGCGGCGCCGACGAGTTTGCGGAACGAGGGATGCATTCGCAATCCTATCACGAAAATCGCGGGCCGCGACGCGCCTCGACCAGCGCGCGGGCGAGGCCGCCGGCGAACTCCGCCTTGCGTTCGGGGCCGACGCCGGTGGCGATCCGCCAACTTTGGCCGCGGCTGTGCAGCGTCAGCCGCTGCGGGCCATATTCCTCGTCGTCGATCCGCTCCAGCCGCACGAAGCTGGGCGACATTCGCCATTGCCGCCGCGCGCCGCGCGGGCTGACGCGCTCGAACAGCAACTCAAAATACGTCAGCCGAAAATGCTCGCGCGCCCGCGCAGCGCGGAAGTTGACGCGAAACGCGACATAAACGGCGAGGAGGTCGAGCCCCATGAACCCGACGATGGGCCACGCCCGTAGAAGGAAGAACGGGATTGTAACGATAGCCGACAGCACGACGGTCGAAGCCATCAGCACGCGGAAGCCGCGCGGCCCCAGCGATCGGTGAGGGGTCAGCGTGTCTTCGAACAGCGGCGCGTCGAGATCGGGCATTTCGGGTGGAGGCTCGGGATCGGGCGTGTAAGGGGGAGGCATCATGGGACTCGCGAAGCGCAGAACGGTCAAGACCAAACTCTCCGCAAGAGCGTCCCGCCTCGCGGAGCGTGCGCAGACGATCTTCGAACGGCTCGCCGCCGTCTCGCCCACCCCACGCACCGAACTCGAATACATCAATCCCTATACGCTCGTCGTCGCGGTGGCGCTCAGCGCGCAAGCCACCGACGTCAGCGTCAATAAGGCCACCAAGCCCCTATTCGCCATCGCCGACACGCCCGCCAAAATGGTGGCGCTCGGCGAGGAGAGCGTGCGCGAACATATTAAGTCCATTGGCCTTTTCCGAAACAAAGCCAAAAACGTGATCGCGCTGAGCCACGCGTTGATCGACAAGCACAGCGGCCAAGTGCCGCATGACCGCGAGGCGCTGGAGGCGCTGCCCGGCGTCGGCCGCAAGACCGCGAATGTCGTGATGAACGTGGCGTTCGGCGAAAACACGATCGCCGTCGATACGCATGTGTTCCGAGTGGGCAACCGGACGGGCATCGCGCCGGGGAAGACGCCGCGCGAGGTCGAGGACGGGTTGATGAAGGTCGTGCCGGAAAGGTATCTCCCGCACGCCCATCACTGGCTGATCCTGCACGGACGGTACACGTGCAAGGCGCGGGCGCCGGAGTGCGGGGCATGTGTGATCGCAGATGTTTGTACGTGGGAGGGGAAGGCGACGTCTGAGTCGACCGTTCAGGCCGCCGCCGCCCAGCGCAAAGCCGCGACAAAGGCGTGAAACGAGGGCGAGCGATTTCGTTCCGGGCGTAGGCAAGGACCGACGAGCCGGGCCAGTTCGATCTGGCCGCGACCTTCAATCTGCTTATGTAACGCCTCCTTCGCGTGGCGGATTGAATCGGGCTTTCGAAATTTAGCCTTGAAAGGCCATCTTGCCGCAAGATTAGCGTCAATCAAATTGGCCTCGTGCAAAGCGTGGGGGTCGCCTATGAACCAACTCTCCAGTTCTTGCAGCACGAGCCGGATTTTGACCCGGTCAGCCGCCTCAGCCGGAACTCGTTGCGCCAACATCGCCTTTTTGTCCACGCAAATGGCGCCGTTGTTGTCGCGCATGACGATGAAGCGCGCCTGGCGGCCCCAAGTCCGAATCTTCTTCGGAAACGATTTTTCGAGATCGCTCTTCCCTTGATGTTCGATGCAGCGGGTTCGAGAGCCAATCCCCAAAGTATGTGCGAGAGCTTCGGCGATGATGCGGCCTGAAGTCTCCTCAGCGAACACCACAATATCGTTCATTGCGGATCGGCGCCCGGAAACATGCGTTGGCGCCACAGCCAGCCCAGCTTGTCGCCGTCGTCGTAAAGCGCCTTGATCTGCGGAAAATCGACCGCATTGCGAATTTGCGTAACCCCATTCGTCTTTGGTCAAAACGAAGAGCGACTTCGGCTCGACGGAGTTCAGGAAATCGGGCGAGTGGGTCGAGACGAAGACCTGGCCTCCACGTTGCGCATACGATTGAAACTCGTCCGCCAATTCCGGCATAAGGGTCGGATAAAGTTGATTCTCCGGCTCTTCGACACACAAAAGATCACGC
>JAYVYJ010000090.1:0-10017 GCA_043784465.1 Hyphomicrobiales bacterium | reverse complement strand
TCCTTTATGCCCAGAAGATCGGCCAGCCGCGCCCGCGCGCGGTTGAGCCGACTTTTGATGGTGCCGACCGCCACGCCGCAGATCTCCGCCGCTTCCTCGTAGGACAGACCCGAGGCCCCCACCATTAGCAGCACGTCGCGATGTTCGGGCGCGAGTTTCTGCAACGCAATCTGGAAATCCGACATGTCGAGAGCGGATTCCTGATTGGCCGGCGTCGCCAGCCGACCCGCATAGATCCCGTCAGGATCGGCCACCTCGCGGCCCCGCTTCCGGTACTGCGAATAATACGTGTTGCGGAGAATCGTGACGAGCCAGGCGCGCATGTTCGTGCCGGGGATGAAGCTCGACGCATTGCTCCACGCCTTCAATAGGGTCTCTTGCAACAGGTCGTCGGCCTGATGGAAAGAGCCTGAAAGCGAGACGGCGAAAGCTCTGAGGTCGCGCATCTCGCGTACGAGGGCGTTCCGAAATTCCTTGGCTTCCGCCTCAGGCAGCGGCTCCCTCATGTCGCCTGCTCGCGGGCTTCCAGTTCGGCGAGCAATACGAGAAGGCGGTCGGGGAGCGGCATGTCGGCAATCGCGCGAAAATGCGCCTGCAACGCCTGTCCGACGGCGTCCACGACAAGGGGGCTGACCTGGTCGCCCAGTTCTTCGTCGGGAAAGGCCTCCTCTCCCAGCTCACGCGCAGACTTGCTAGCGCCGGGAGCGCTCGATTTTTGACCAAGATTCATAGAACAGCCTGATCCCCAGATGAAAAGCCATGACGCGCGCTGCACGCAAGACGCGAGCGCGCTTGAAATCGTCTTTCGTTATGTTGATAACACGGAACTCCGGAAGCGGTTCCCACGTTTCGGGGTCGTCCCTCGCTTTTTTGCGTGCGAAAAGCATTGCATGCTAAAAAAGCGGGTCCCTTCAGGAGAAGCGATGTCACTCGCCCGTACTATTGCCCCCCATTTGCCGTACCTGCGCCGGTTCGCCCGTGCGCTGGAAGGCGCGCAGACGGGCGGCGACGCCTATGTCGCCGCCACGCTGGAGGCCTTGATCGCCGATCCCAGCATCTTCCCCTCCGGCGTCAGCCCCAAGGTTGGGCTCTACCGGGTCTTCCTCAAGCTATGGTCCTCGGCCCGCGCCAAGGACCGGCCGCTCGCCGCCGGCGCGCTGGCGGACGCGTTGCAGCGCAATCTCGACGCCCTGACGCCCGCCTCCCGTCAGGCGTTCCTGCTAAGGACGGTGGAGGATTTCGCCATCGAGGACGTCGCGTCGATCCTCAATATCGGCGTCGACGAGGCCAATGGGCTCCTCGACGTGGCCGGACGCGAGATCGCCGAACAGGTGGCCACCAGCGTCTTGATCATCGAGGACGAGCCGATCATCGCGCTCGACATCGAAAGTCTGGTGCGCGACCTCGGTCATGAGGTGACCGGCGTGGCGCGCACCCATACCGAGGCGGTCGCGATGGTTCGCGCGCGCGCGCCCGGCCTCGTGCTTGCCGACATCCAGCTGGCGGACGGCTCGTCGGGTCTGGATGCGGTCAACGAAATCCTTACCGAGATCAACACGCCGGTCATTTTCATAACTGCGTTCCCCGAGCGGCTGCTGACCGGAGAAAAGCCGGAGCCCGCGTTCCTCGTAACGAAACCGTTCCGGCCCGAGACGGTGAAGGCGACGATCAGCCAAGCGTTGTTCTTCGACCGCCGCGCGGGCAAAAGGCCGACGTAGCCGCGCAGCCGATGCAAAAAGGGGCGGCGTCGCCGCCGCCCCTTTCGTTTATCGCAGAACCATCAGCGAGCGCGGGAACAGTTGCGCCTGCGAAGTTTTATCGTCGGCTATCGTCAAAGCCTCCGCGTCGTTACGATCGCCATAGGCGGTGTCGAGCGCCACGCGCCAACCGCCCTGGCGCTGCGGCAACGCGAAAGCCACCTGGGCGTCGGCTGCGTTGAACACGATCAGCACTTCCTTCCACGCGCTCGGCGCGAGATCGTCCCGCGAGAAACGCGCGCCGATGGCCAGAGCCCCTGCGTCGTTCCACGCCTCGTCCGTCTGCTGACCGCCGGAGGCGTTGAGCCACTCGATTTTCAGGCCATCCCGAAAGCTTTCGCGTCGCAGTAAGGGCTGCGCCTTGCGCAATCTGATCGCCTCACGCACGAAGTCGCTGATCGCCCGGCCCGCGTCGTCGATTTTGTCCCAATGCACCCAGGAGATTTCGCTGTCCTGCGCATAGGCGTTGTTGTTGCCCTCTTGCGTGCGTCCGAACTCGTCGCCCGCCAAAATCATCGGCGCGCCGTGCGAGAACAGCAGCGTCGCCAGCAGATTGCGCTTCTGGCGCTCTCTCGCGGCCTTGATCCCCGGATCGTCCGTCGGCCCCTCGACGCCGAAGTTAAAGCTGCGGTTGTCCTCGGAGCCGTCCTTGTTGTCCTCCCCGTTGGCCTCGTTATGGCGCTCGTTGTAGGCAACAAGATCGTTGAGCGTAAACCCGTCGTGCGCGGTCAGGAAATTGACGCTCGACCACGGCCGGCGGCCGCGCACGTCGTAAATGTCGCCCGAACCCGTCACGCGCGTGGCGAGTTCGCGCGTCAGACCCGGCGCGCCGCGCCAGTAATCGCGGATTTCGTCACGGTATTTGCCGTTCCATTCCGACCAGCCGGGCGGGAAAGCGCCCACTTGATAGCCGCCGGGTCCGATGTCCCACGGCTCGCCGATCAACTTGACCCGCGACAGAACGGGGTCTTGTCCGACCGCGTCGAAGAACCCGCCGCGCGGGTCGAACCCATTGGGCTCCCGGCCCAGAATCGTCGCCAGATCGAACCGGAAGCCGTCGACCTCCATCTCCTGCGCCCAGTAACGCAGCGAGTCGAGGATCATCTGCAAGACGCGCGGATGCGAGGTATTGACCGTGTTTCCGGTTCCGGTGTCGTTGATGTAGCGGCGGGGATCGTTGGGCATCGTGCGATAATAGGAAAAATTGTCGATACCCTTGAAGGCAAGCGTCGGTCCCTGCTCGTTGCCCTCCGCCGTGTGGTTGTAGACCACGTCCATGATCACTTCGAGCCCCGCGTCGTGGAAGGCCCGCACCATCTTGCGAAATCCCCCGAGTCCGTCGGGACCCATGTAGCGCGTCATCGGCGCGAAGAATCCGAGCGAGTTGTAGCCCCAATAATTGCGCAAGCCCTTTTTCAAAAGATGGTCGTCGTCGACGAACCAGTGGATGGGCAGCAACTCCACCGAGGTGACGCCAAGGCTTTTGACGAAGCCGACGACATCCTTGTGCGCCATCCCCTCGAACGTCCCTCGGCGATCTTGCGGTACGGCGGGATGCAGCATGGTGTAGCCGCGAACGTGGGTCTCGTAAAAAATCGCCCGCTCCCACGGGATCGAAGGGCGGGGACCGCCTTGCGGCGACATGGGGTCGATCACGACGCATTTGGGCATCGAGGCGGCGCTGTCGGTTTCGTCGAACGAGAGATCGCCGGCTTCATCGTCGAACGTGTAGCCGTAGGTCGGCTGACCCCATTTGACGTCGCCGAAGATCAAACGCGCATAAGGGTCGATCAACAGCTTGTTGGGATTGAAACGGTGGCCCTTCTCCGGCTCGAACGGCCCGTGGACGCGGTAGCCGTAAAGCTGGCGGGGCCTGAGTCCGGGCACGTAGCCGTGCCAAATTTCGTTGGTGAATTCGGGCAGCGGTATCCGGGCGGTCTCCGCGCCCTTGTCGTCGAACAGACACAACTCGACCCTGTCGGCATAGGCCGAGAACAGAGCGAAATTGACGCCATCGCCGTCGTAAATCGCTCCCAGGCGCGTGAAGTCGCCGGGGCGGATTTCGCGGCTCGGGAATTTTTTGGCGGGCGTCGCCTGTCGATCGGTCTGACGGAGGGGCTTCTTGTCAAGCGTGGATTGCTTTTCGAACTTCATGTCGATTTCGCCCTTCTCCATGCGGGCCAACGCAGGCCCCGTCGATAAACGCAGAAATAATTTGTGGGTTCCCAAGGCTGAAAATTGACTTCGATGAAGGAACACGGCGGCGAACGGCGCGTTAACCTACCAAGGCGGCTATGGCCCCAACAAGCAAATCAACCTACGGGAGGTCATTTGGATGACCGACATGCATCCGCGCGAGCGCTCGCACCTGATCTATCCCTTCACGCAGGAAGTCCACGCGACGAACGACGAGGAAATTCTCGCCGCCGTTCTTAACGCGCTTCTTCACCACTCGGGCGTCCCCAGCGATCACATCCGCGCTCAGGTCAAGAACGGTTGCGTGGTGCTGAGCGGCGTCGTTTGTCAGGAATATGAGCGTGCGCTTGCCGAGCAGGCGGCGGCGGGCGCCCCGGGCGTCAGGCAGGTGGAAAATCAGCTCACCCGCGAGCACTGACGCGCTTACGCTAAACCAGCCGGCTCTGCGCCTTGGCGGCCGCGACGAAACTCGCGAATAGCGGATGCGGCTCGAACGGGCGCGACTTCAACTCCGGGTGATATTGCACCCCGATAAACCACGGATGGTCCAGAAGTTCGACCGCTTCGGGCAACAGACCGTCCGGCGACATGCCCGAAAACCGCATCCCGGCCGCCTCCAGCCGTTCGCGATACGCGGTGTTGACTTCGTAGCGATGGCGGTGGCGTTCGGAAATGTCGGTCGCGCCGTAAATCTGCGCTATTTTGGAATCTGGCGCCAGCGAAGCGCGATAAGCGCCTAGCCGCATCGTCCCGCCGAGTTCGCCCTCGGCGCGGCGCTGTTCGAGTTCGTTGCCGCGCATCCATTCCGTCATCAGACCCACCACGGGCTCGGACGTCGGCCCGAACTCGGTCGAATTGGCGTCGGGGACGCCCGCCAGCGAGCGCGCCGCCTCGATCACCGCCATCTGCATGCCAAAACAGATGCCCAGATAGGGCGCCTTGCGTTTGCGGGCGAATCTAGCGGCAAGGATCTTCCCCTCCGATCCGCGTGCGCCGAACCCGCCCGGTACGAGAATTCCGTGGACGTTCTCCAGATGCGGCGCGGGGTCGCCGTTTTCGAAGATCTCGCTCTCGATCCATTCGAGCCTTACACGCACGCGGTTGGCCATGCCGCCGTGGGTCAGCGCCTCGTTGAGCGATTTATAGGCGTCCTTCAGCCCGGTATATTTGCCCACGATGGCGATCGTCACTTCGCCTTCGGGGTTATGGTAGGATTTCGAGACGCTCTCCCAGCGCTTCATGTTGGGTTTGGGCGCCGGCTCGATGCCAAAGGCGGCCAGAACCTCGCGATCGAGGCCCGCCGCGTGATAGGCCGCCGGCACGTCGTAGATCGATCCGGCCACGTCGCGCGCCTCGACGACCGCGCTCTCTCGCACGTTGCAAAACAACCCCAGCTTGCGCCGTTCCTCGGCAGGAATTTCACGGTCGCAGCGGCACAGCAGGATATGCGGCTGGATGCCTATCGAGCGTAGTTCTTTCACCGAGTGCTGCGTCGGCTTGGTTTTCAGTTCGCCCGCCGTGGGGATATAGGGCAGCAGCGTCAAGTGGATATAAACTGCGCGTCCTCGGGGCAGATCGTTG
This sequence comes from Hyphomicrobiales bacterium, assembly GCA_043784465.1. Classification (GTDB taxonomy): domain Bacteria; phylum Pseudomonadota; class Alphaproteobacteria; order Rhizobiales; family Beijerinckiaceae; genus Roseiarcus. The sequence continues at coordinate 4,483 of JAYVYJ010000090.1, read as the reverse complement.
CCGAGTTGGCGGATCGCCTCCAAGAACGGCAGGCTCTCGATGTCGCCGACCGTGCCGCCGATTTCCACCAGCACGAAATCGACGCCCTCGTTGCCGTCGAGCACGAACTCCTTGATGGCGTTGGTGACATGGGGGATCACCTGCACCGTGGCGCCGAGGAAATCGCCGCGCCGCTCGCGCGCGATCAGTTCCTGATAGACCCGCCCGGTCGTGATGTTGTCCTGACGGTTGGCCGAGCGCCCAGTGAAGCGCTCGTAATGGCCGAGGTCGAGGTCGGTTTCCGCACCGTCGTCGGTGACGAACACCTCGCCGTGCTGGGTTGGGCTCATCGTGCCGGGATCGACGTTGAGATAAGGGTCGAGCTTGCGCAGCCGGACGGTGTAACCGCGCGCCTGCAACAGAGCGCCGAGCGCCGCTGAAGCCAGACCTTTGCCGAGCGAGGAGACCACGCCGCCGGTGATGAAAATATACCGCGCCATGGGGCTTTCCCTCTAGCGAAGGAAACTCGATTCGCGAAGCGTTATGTTCGCGTCATCCCCAAACTCGTTACTTGAAGGGCGAGGTGCAGACCACGAAGCTGTCCGTGACGGCGTCGCCCTGCTTTTCGCGTTCGACCCTCAGATAGCAGACGCTGACCGCCCCGCTGCGCCGGTCGACGCGAAACACGCCGCCCTCCTGCTCGTTGTGGCCGGAATAGAGTGCGTAATCGCCGGGAGGCTGGCCGGACGCGCCTTCGTTCGCGCGCGAGCAGGCGGTGACGCCATAAGCGCCGGGTCCGATCTCCGCCTTGCCGGGCGTGCGCGCGAACTGGCAGGCGACGATGTCGCCGGTCAGCCGGTCGAGCCGGTAGAGCAACGACAGATTGATCTGCGGCGCGGCGAGAAATTCGTAGCGGTCTTCCGCCATCGCTGAAGTCGCTAGCAGGGCGAGCGCCGCCGCCCCGGGCCAAATCCGCATGTGCGCCTCCCGCGAATCGTCCTCCCTCTCTTAACAGAATCTTGACCGTATCGGCTCCGCACAAGCCTCACTCTTTACGATTCGGCAACCCAGCCTTCCTAGAGGTTACGCAGGCGGAAGTTGGACTTGAACGTCCGCTTGCGGTAGACCCCGCGCTAAGGGGAATGCGATGAACTTTTTTTCGATCCCTCGCGCGCGTCTATGGACCGCGGGGCTGCTTCTGGCGGCGGGCGTCGCGCTCGCGGGCTGCGACGATCAATATTCAGGTTCTGGCCGCTCGTTGACGCCCATCCCCGCAAAAACCCTGGCACTGATGAGTCAGATCGGCTCGGACGCTAACTCGCCCGTGATCTTCCGCGCCTATAAGAAGGAGGCCGAGTTCGAGATATGGAAACAGAAGTCGGACGGTCAATACGCGCTGCTGAAGACCTATCCGATGTGCCGCTGGTCGGGCCAGCTCGGCCCTAAAAAGCGTGAGGGAGACCGCCAGGTTCCCGAAGGGTTTTACACCATAGCGCCTGCCCAGATGAACCCGAACTCGCATTATTACCTGTCAATGAACGTCGGCTATCCCAACGCCTACGACCGCGCCTGGGAACGCGAGGGCGGCGACATCATGGTCCACGGCATCTGCTCGTCGCGCGGCTGCTTCTCGATGACGGACCCGCAGATCGCCGAGATTTACGCGATCGCGCGCGATTCGTTCAACGCGGGTCAGCGCCAGATCCAGTTTCAATCCTTCCCTTTCCGCATGAATGCGGAGAACCTCGCCAAATTTCGTTACGACCCCAACATCGCGTTCTGGAAGGAGCTGAAGAACGGCGCCGACCATTTCGAGGTGACGAAGGCGGAAGTGCCGGTCACCGTGTGTAACCGCCATTACGCGTTCGGCGCCAGGACCGAGGGCGAAACGGGCGCGCGCGAGGCCTGCCCCAAGCTGCTGCGCGATCCCGACACCGAATCCGCCGTGGCCGAGAAGGCGGGCAAGGACGAGGCGCAGGTCGCCGAATTTGTCGCCAAAGGCGTCAAGCCCATCATGCTCGTCTATGACGATGGCGGGCAACACCCCGATTTCGCGGGAAAAATCGAGACCAGCCGGCCGGACGCGCTCAACGCAGGCCCGCGCGAAATTGCATTGGCCCCCAACGGCAAACCGCTGCCCGCCGCCGTCGAAATCGCCGCAGCCGACGCCAAGCCCAAGCCGCCCCGCAAGGGCGCCAAAGCGCCCGTCGCGGCGCCCGCCCCGGTCGCCGATGCTCAAATGGCCGCCAGCGCGCCTGCGACCTCCGGCGTGCTCGACGGCGGCAAGGCGATGCTCGACAACCTGTTCAAGACGGCGTCCGCCGACACGTCGCCGACGGTCAAGGTGGTGGAGAACGATACTCGCCACTCGACCGACGCACCCGTGCCGCCGCATCGCCCCAGCGCGCAAGGCAAGGTCGCCGCTCTGCGCGACGCGCCGGCCAGGAGCGCCGACGCCGACAAGGCGACGCGGCAGTAGGGCGCACACGTTACTTTCCCGGCGTAAACACCATTTCCGCGCGCCCGTGAGGGCGCGAGACGACGAAGCGGCTGGTCGCCCGACGCGGCTTATCGGAATCGCCGGCGGCCGGCTTCCCGCGCAGAGGGACGGCCTTCGCCGCCGGTCCCTGTCGCGCAAGGCACGCATTGTAGGCGAGCGCTTCGCTGAACCGGTCGCAGGGCGCGGCGTGCGCGGGCGCGCCGAGCAGCGCCGCCAGCAACGCGACCAGCGCCCTCATCCGCGCAGGGTGGCGCCGGTTTTTTTCGACACCTCGGCGACGATTTTCCCCACGACCGCGTCGATTTCCGCGTCGGTCATCGTTTTCTCGCGCGGTTGCAGCGTGACCGCAATGGCGACGGACTTCTGTCCCTCCGGGACGCCGGGGCCGCGATAGACGTCGAACACCTGCGCGTCGGTCAGAAGCGCCCTGTCGGCGCCCAACGCCGCTTTCAGGATATCGGCGGCGCGCGTGGCCTCGGCGGCGAAAAACGCGAGATCGCGCTCCACCGCCATGAATTCCGACCGCTCCAGCTTCGGCTTGGCCTTGGTGGTCTTCAGCTTGGGCGGGGGCAAGGCGTCCAGCACGATCTCGAAGCCGACGAGCGGCCCTTCCACGTCGAGCGCCTCGCAGGCGGCGGGGTGTAACTCGCCGAACCAGCCGACGATGTTCTTCGGCCCGAATTGCAGCGTCGCCGCCCGCCCTGGATGCAGAAATGCCGGGCCGACCGGTACGATCTGCGCTGCGCCCTGCGGCACGCCCAGCGCCGCCAGCAGCGCCAGCGCGTCGCCCTTGGCGTCGAATACGTCCGAAGCGCCGCTCCCGCTCCAATGCCGCCCCTCGCCGCGCCGCCCGGCCAGCCCGCGCCGGAGGCTCGCGGCCGCGATGCGCTGATCCCCCTCGCCCGCGCCGAAGAACACCTGGCCGACCTCGAACAGCGCGACGTCGCGAAATCCGCGCCGCGCGTTGCGCTCCGCCGCCGCCGCAAGGCCGGGAATCAGACTCGGGCGCATGTCCGACATGTCCGCCGCGATGGGGTTGGCGAGTTTGAGCGCCGCCGCCCCGCCGCCAAACAGCGTCGCATGCGGAGCAGGAACGAACGACCACGTAATCGCCTCGTCGAGGCCGATGGCGGCGAGCGCCCGCTTGGCTGTGCGGGTGCGCTTCTGCAACAGCGTCAGCACCGGCGCCGGGACGCCCGCCTCGGGCCGTGGCAGAGGGGCGGACGCCACCCGCTCGAGCCCCGCGATGCGCACGATCTGCTCGACGATGTCAGCCTTGCCGTCGATGTCGGGCCGCCAGTTGGGGACTATCGCCTCGCCGTTTTCGACGCCGAAACCCAGCCGAGCGAGAATCGCCACGCCCTCAGCCTCGGGAATGTCGAGCCCGGTCAGCCGCTTGACTTCCGTGTAGGGGAACGGCACGCGCAAGCGCGGTTTCGCCGGGTCGCCCGCCACGATCAACCGGGACGGCTCGCCGCCGCAAAGCTGCATGACGAGGTGCGTCGCCAGTTCCGCGCCGGGAATGCAGAAATCGGGATCCACGCCGCGCTCGAAGCGATAGCGCGCGTCGGTCGAAATCCCGAGATCGCGGCCCGTGCGTGCGATGTTGCTGGCGTCCCAAAGCGCGCTTTCGATCAGCACGTCGGTCGTGTCCCCGTCGCAGCCCGACGCCTCTGCGCCCATCACGCCCGCTATGGATTCCACGCCGTTCTCGTCTGCGATCACCACGTTGGCGGGGGTGAGCGCATAGGTGCGTCCGTCGAGCCCGACGATCTGCTCGCCCAGACGGGCGCGGCGCACGACGAGATCGCCGTGGACCTTTTTGGCGTCGAACACGTGCAGCGGCCGGCCCCGGTCGAAGGTCAGGTAATTGGTGCTGACACGGGGCAAGAATACCAGCGGTGAGTGCTCAGGGTCGGGCATCGACCCCGCTCGGTGCTCACGGGTTCAGGCTAGCCGGTCGGAACGTATCAGCCCTTCGGGATTGATTTTGTTATATCAACA
>JAYVYJ010000089.1:0-13278 GCA_043784465.1 Hyphomicrobiales bacterium | reverse complement strand
AGTCCTTCACGATCGTGATCTTGCCCGTGAAGCCGTGCTCGTCGCGCAGACGCTCGAAAACGCGCTTGCTCGTGTGGTGCTGCTTCTTCGGCCGATCCTTGTCGGCCATCAGGATCGCATCAATAACGCCGGTGAAGTCATCAAGCTTCGGCCGGATCCGCGGCTTGACGCGCACGTACCCAGGTGGAACCGAAAACCTCAACATTTTTGAGACGGTTCTCGGGTTGATGCCGAACCGTTCCGCCGCCGCCCGCTCGCTGAGCCCTTCGATCCGAACGGCGTGCCGCACCCGCGCATAAAGCTCCACTCTCTTCATCCCCCGCCCTCTGCCCACTTAAGCAAAGAACCTTAGCTGCCGCAGTTTTGCTCCGGCGAGGCCAGACAAATCGGCCGCTTCAGTGACAGATTATTGATCCGGCTTTTACAAGCGGGTGCGCCGCGTCAGGTCCCGCGCCGCCAGCGCCGCATCCACGGCGCCGGCGAGATCGTAGGCGGCCGAGACCAGCACGTGATCGTAGTCGCGCCAGAGGCCGAGGCTCAACCCGTCCCCAAAGGCGGGATGGTCGCGGCGGGCCACGACGACGAAACGGTGGTGGCCCAGCGAGCGTTTGCGTTCAGGGCGCGACGGCGGCTCTGTCGACGGCGAGGGGCCACGAGGTCAAATATGTCGCCGTCGACGATGCGGCCCTACGGTCCGCCCTGGCGGGTGCGTCCGCCTCGCTGATCGAGTTGCTGAGCGGGCTGTTCACGCAGGTGCGTCCGGGATCGACGTCGGGCGTCTCGCCCGACGTCGGGAAGGCGCTGGGGCTGCCGCCGCGCGAATACGCGACCTTCGCGGCGGATCACGCCGACGTCTGGGGCTGAGCGCGAATCCGGGAGGGAGACTTCCCCCCCTTCGATCAAGCCGACAGGACTGGCGGCTTTCGGTGATGCGTCGCCTGCTCGTAGGCGAAGGCGAACCCCAACAACTCGGGTTCGCTCCACAAAGGCCCGACCGCAATCAGGTTGAACGGCGCCCCCGACGCATAATAGCCCGCCGGGAAGGTGACGCCCGGCAGGCCCGCGATATTGATCTCGCTGACCGTCGTTTCGTGGATGTAATCCTCGCCGTCGCGGGGGCTGAGTTGTCCGCGCATCTGCGGCAGGATCAGCCCGTCGAGACGATGCATGGCGAAAACGCGCGAGAAGATCGTTAGATATTGTTCGCGCAGCGCAATGAACGCAGACATGTCCGGCGGCGCGGCGGGATTGGCGATGCAGGCGCGGAAGGCCGGCATCGAGGGCATGAAAGACAATTTTCCGCCTGTCGCGAAGGCGTCTTCCGCCTTCGTGGCTTCCCCGAACTCGGCGAACGTCTTGAGCGCCGCCGTGGGGCCGAGCCGCCTCAGATATTGCTGGAGATCGTAAGGCAGCGATTCCAGCCCGCGCGCGTCAAACTCGGCGCCCGGCACGGTGGGCGTACGCAAATCCGCAAACCCTGAACTTTGGAACGGATCGTCAACCAGCGTCGCGCCCTGCGCTTCAAGCTCCTTCAACGAGCGGGCGTAGAGTTCGCTGGCCTCTCTCGACAGCGGCAGATTGCGCCAGCCCTGGCCGTAAGTCCCGATGCGCCTGCCGCGAAGCGCCGCTGCGTCAAGCTTGGCGGCGTAGCCGCCCACCGGGCGCTTGCCGACGCTGGCGACGGTCTTGGGGTCCTCCATCGTAAAGCCCGCGAGCACGTCCAACGTCAGCGCCGCGTCGCGCACGTTGCGGGCGATGGGGCCGACCACGTCGCGAAGGCTCGACAGCGGCAACACGCCCGCGTTGGGCACCAGCGCATGCGTCGGCTTGATGCCGACGAGACCCTGTGCGGACGCCGGGTTCTGGATCGAGCCGCCCGTCTCCTCAGCCAGACCCAGAACCGCGAGGCTCGCAGCGACCGCCGTCGCCGTCCCCGCGCTCGATCCGCCGGGCAACAGCGCCTTGTCCGCCGCGTTGTAGGTCGGCCCCGCCCAGCTGTCGTTGGCGTGGCTTCCGCTCGCGCTCAGCACGGGAATGTTGGTCTTGCCGAGGATAATCGCGCCCGCCGCGCGAAGGCGCGCAACCACCGGCGCGTCGGTCTCCGGCATGAGATCGACGCCGCCCGTCTTGCTGTAGAGCAACCGCCAGCCCCCCGTAGTCGGGAAGCCCACCATGTCCATGGCGTCCTTGACCACCACCGGCACGCCGTCGAGCGGCCCGAGACGGCGCCCTTCCGCCCGGCGCGTGTCGCTGGCGCGGGCGTCGGCGAGCGCGTTCGGGTTGAGGAACACAAGGGCGTTGTACGAGGGGTTGTAGGTGGCGATCCTGTCTAGAAACGCCTGCGTCAGGCTTTCGCTGGAGAAGTCGCCGACGGCGAAACCCGCCTCCACGTCCGAGACCGTCATTTCGACAAGATCGATCGTCCCAGCGCTCATGCCCAAAGCCTCCTTCAACTGTTTCGCGCAAACGATAGCCTCAGAACTCCTTCCAGTCGCCGGCGGCCTCGAAGGCGGCGGCGGCCTGATAGATCGTCGGCTCGTCGTAATTCTTGCCCACCAGCATCACGCCGACCGGCAGCCCGTCCGACAGCCCGCAGGGAATCGACATTGCGGGATGCCCGGTCACGTCGAAGGGCGCGGTGGACGCGATCATCTCGAACGCGCGCGCCATGATTTCGGCGAGCGGCGCGCCCTTTTCGGGGAGCTTGGAGGCGACGCAGGGCAGCGTCGGCAGCAACAGGAGGTCGTAGGTTGCGAGCTTGGCGTCATAAGCCGCCTTCAACCAGCGCGACAGATTTTGCGCCTTGGCGTAAAAGCGCCCGCGATAATGGTCGAGGCCCCACTTGCCCACAAACATCGAAATCTTCAGCGTCTCGGAAAGATCGTCGGCCTTGTCGCGCCAGTTGGCGTGCCAGTCGAGCAGCGAGACGTCGTAAAGCCCCTTCCAGTTGAAGCCCATGCCGTTGCCCAGCATCATCTGCGCCATCAGACCTTCCAGCGCCACGGGGCTCCAGATCGCGGTTCCCATCGCATGTTCGGGAATCGAGACTTCTTCAACCGAAGCGCCGAGCGAGGCCAGCCGCGCCGCCGCCGCCTTCACCTTGTCGGCGACGCCCGATTGCATGCCCGCAATCTCGAACCCTTCCGTCATCACGCCGATTTTCAGGCCGCCTGCGCCCTTGCGCAGAGCGTCCGTGTAGGGCTTCACCACCGGCGCATATTGGCGGGGATCGAGCCCGTCAGCGCCCGCCAGCACTTCGAGCAGCCGAGCGTTGTCGGCGACGTTGCGGGTGATCGGCCCCGTGTGGTCGATGGTGCTCTCGATCGGCATGACGCCGGTATAGGGCACCAGCCCGTGCGTCGCCTTCATGCCATAGACGCCGCAATAGGAGGCGGGGATGCGGATCGAGCCGCCTTGGTCGCCGCCAATCGCCATGTCGACCTCGCCCTTGGCGACCAGCGCCGCGCTGCCCGACGAGGAGCCGCCCGCCGAATAGCCCCGTCTCCAGGGATTGTGCACCGCCGAGGGCGTGGACGTGTGGCTGCCCCCTGACAGGCAAAAATACTCGCAAGTCGCCTTGCCCATGATCGTCGCGCCAGCGTCCAGCATGCGCGTGACGATGGTGGCGTCCATGCTCGGCACGAAGCCCTCCATCGTGGAGGCGCCGTTCATCATCGGCACGCCGGCGAGGCTCACATTGTCCTTGAGGACGACCTTCTTGCCTTTCAGCTTGCCGTCCGGCGCGCCCTTGACCTCGGATTTCCAGTACCACGCGTTGAGCGGGTTCTCTTCGGGCGAGGGGCGATAACCGGGCGTGCGCGGATATTTGACGGCCGGGATATAATCGGGCAGCGAGTCCAGCAGGTCGTAGGCGTCGAAATTGCCCTGCATGAGCGCCAGATATTGACTGGCCTCGTCGAGCGTTAGCGTCATGCCCATCGACGCCGCGACGTCGATCAAAACCTCCACGGAGGGGCGCGTTACAGCCATGACTCGATCCTTTCTCTGTTTTAAAGCGACGCGGCCCTGTCAGGCGGCGGTCATGCCAAAGTGTCCCGACATAAGCTCTTCGCGCGAAATCTCGCCCGTGATCCGCCCCTTCTGGATTTGCAAAATCCGGTCGGAGAGAGAGCTTATGAAATCCAGGTTTTGCTCGACGATGATCATCGACAACGCCCATGTTTGTTTGAGCCGCAGCAGCGTCTCGACGATCTCATCGATGATGGAGGGCTGGATGCCCTCGGTCGGTTCGTCGAGCAGCACGAGTTTCGGCCTGGCGCACAGACAGCGCGCCAGCGCCAGCAATTGCTGCTCGCCGCCCGAGAGCGCCCCGCCGCGCCGGTCGAGCAGCCGCTTGAGACGCGGGAACTCTTCGAGCACGTTCTCGATCACCTTTGTGTCCTCGCGCGGCGCGGCGGCGAGGCCCATGCGCAGGTTCTCCCATACCGAAAGGGTCGGGAAAATCTCGCGCCCCTGCGGCACCAGCCCCAACCCGGCGCGGGCGCGCGCATGGACCGAAAGTTTCGTGATGTCGCGGCCCTCGAAGGCGACCGAGCCTTCTGTCGCCGGCAGCGCGCCCATAAGCGTGCGCATCAGGGTTGTCTTGCCCATGCCGTTGTGGCCGAGGATGCCGAGGAATTCGCCCTCGCGCATGGCGAAATCGACTCCCATCAGGATCGGTACGCGGCCGTAGCGTGTGCAGAGATTGCGCGCGGCGAGGATCTCGTTGCGGGGCGCCACTTGGCGTGGGGTCATGCCGCCACCTTCTTGCCCAGATAAATGTCGCGTACGCGGGTGTCGGCGACCACGCGCTCGAACGTGTCCTCCATCAGGATTTTGCCCTGGTGAAACACCGTCACCGTCTTGGCGATCATGCGGATGAACGCCATGTCGTGTTCGACCACGACCAGCGCGCGGGACTGGTTGATCTCGCGGATGATCTCGGCTGTGCGCTCGGTCTCCTCGTCGGTCATGCCGGCGGCGGGTTCGTCGAGCAGGATCAGGTCTGGGTCGCCCGCCAGCACCGTGCCGATCTCGACCCATTGTCGCTGACCGTGCGCCAGCGTGCCCACGATCGCCCCGACGATTCCCGTCAGCCTCAAACGCTCCAGCACCTCATCGACCCGGTTCGCACCCTCACGGCCCGTGCCCTTGCGGCGCGCAGAAAGCCAAAGGTTTTCGCGCACCGAAAGCCCGTTGAACACATTGGGCACCTGCGTCTTGATGCCGACGCCGAGCCGCGCGATCTCGTGGCTCATGGCGCCCGCGATGGGCTGGCCGCGAAAGGCGATTGTTCCGGAACTCGGCGTGAGTTGCCCGGTCAGCATCTTGAAGAACGTGCTCTTGCCGGCGCCGTTGGGGCCGATCAGGCAGCGAAGCTCCATCTCGCCGAGCTTGAAATCGACGTGGTCGTTAGCGACGACGCCGCCGAAGCGCATGGTCAGCGCCTGCGTTTGCAGCAGCGGGACAAGCTCGCTCATTTCGCCTCCGCCGCCCGAGCCGCAGGCACAGCCGCAGGGCCGCCCCCGCGCAGCCGGTTGAACGCGCCCTGCGCCAGTGCGCCGAGGGAGGGGATCACGCCCTTGGGCAGCAGCAACACGACCACCAGCAACACGGCCCCCAGCACCAGATTGGCGTTGAACATCTGCTGCGAACCGATTTTGGTGACGAGATACTGCATCATCACGCAGCCGACGATCGGTCCGAGCAGCGTTCCCAGCCCGCCCACGGTGATCCAGATGATGATTTGCGACGACATGGCGAGGCTGAAAATCGTCGGCCCGACGAAAGCGCCCCAGTTGACATAGAGCGCGCCCGCCAGCCCCGCGACGGCCCCGCCCAAAACAAAAGTCCAGAGCTTCACGAAACGCGGATCGTAGCCCAGCAGCGCCGCGCGCGTCTCGTTCTCGCGCACCGCCACCACCACCCGGCCCCACGGCGAAATCAGCAGGATACGCAGCAGCAGATAGACGCCGATCAGCGCGAAGCCGGTCACCTGCCACGAGGCCTCCGGCGAAAGCGGATTCGACGGGTCGAACGGCGTGTTGAAGGTCGGCACCGAGGGCATGCCGTTGAAGCCGCCGAGCCGCGCCTGCCCGATGTGGTATTCCTCGCCCGAGGTGGAGTTGACGACGTTGAACAGGATCAGCGTCACGGTTAGCGTGATGACGCCAAGGTAGACGTCGCTGATCCGGCCATAGAAGATGAAATAGCCCAGGATCAGCGCAAACACGGACGGAACGAGGATCGCCAGCGCGACGGCCGGGGTGGAATCGCCGTAGTCTATCGCCGCCACGGCGTAAGCGTAGCCGCCTAGGCCGAAGAACGCCGTCTGGCCGAAGCACAGGATGCCCCCGTAACCCCAGATGAACGCCAGACTCAGCGACAGCACCGACATCGCCGCGAACAGCGTGATCTGCATGAGATCGAAGGTTTCGAGCACGTTGGGCGCCATCGCGACCGCGACGATGGCCGCCAGAACCGCGACGGCCTGCGCGCCGAGGGCAAACTTGCCCGCCATCACAGCGTCCCTTTGAAAAAGCGCCCCGAAATGCCTTGCGGCAGCAGCCGGATCAGCACGATCGCGGCGACGAACAGGATCACTTCGCCATAGACCGGCGTCGTCAGATAGGCGGCCATCTGGTTGACGAGACCGAACAACACGCTGGCCGAAGCCGTGCCCGCCAGGATGGCCGCACCGCCTCCGACCACGGTGATGAACGCCTTGGCGACATAAGCCGAACCCATGACCGGCGTTATGCCCGAGACCGGCGCCAGCAACCCGCCCGCCAGCCCCGTCACCGCCGCGCCCAGCGCGAAGGTCGTCATGTAAATGCGGGTGGTGTCGACGCCCAGCGTGGCCGCCATGCCGGGATTCTGCATCACCGCCCGCGCAACGAGGCCGAACCTCGTGTAGCTCAGCAGCAGATAGACGAGTCCCAGCATCAACAACGCCATGCCGGCGAGAAAAATCGTGTACCAGCTCGCCCGATAATCGCCGATGACGAAGCCGCCGAGCGGCGTTGGCACGCCGTCTATGGTGTTGCCGAAGATGGTGGTTATCAGGCCCACGATGAACAGACTCAAGCCCCAGGTAGCAAGCATGGAATCGACCAGCCGCCCGTAGAGAAATCGGATCAGCGTGCGCTCGACGAACAGGCCGACGAGGCCGACGAACACAGGCGCGACGACGATCATCGCGACCCATACGTTGACGCCCTTGTGGACAGCGACGACGGTCGCATAGGCGCCCAACATCACGAATTCGCCATGCGCGAGATTGATGATCCGCATCATGCCGAAGATGATGGCGAGGCCCAGGCACAGCAGACAGAGAGACGCCGCGCCGTCGACCACGTTGAGCGTGAGAATGGCGACTTTATCCATGCCGTCTCGTCCTTGAAAGAGGGGGCGGCATGGACGCCGCCCCTCCTTGGCTCAGAGCTTGATCTCGTACTGTTTGGCTTCGGTCGGGTTCTTCACCAGATCGCAGACGGCGGCCGTGTCCTGCGGCTTGGCGTCGGGAAACGTTTCTAGCACATTCCACTTACGGTCCTTGACGTCAGCGAGGAACGCATTGCGCACGACGTGGTGCGTCGCCTTGTCAATGGTCACCTTGCCGCTGGGGCCGTCGAACGACATCCCCGATTCCAGCGCTTCCGTCACCTTCATGCGGTCGATGGAGCCTGCCTGCTTGACGCCTTGCGCCCACAGATGGAACCCTTCGTAGGTGCAGGCGGCGAGTTCGCTGACATAGGGCACGTCGGCCATCTTGCCCTTGACCTTGGCGACATAGGCCTTGGAGGCGTCCGTCGTCAGCTCTTCGAAATAGCCGTAGGAGCCGATCACGCCATCGCTCTCCTTGGCGTCGAGCGTGGCGGGCTCGTTGACGAGGCCGAAGGTGGTGGAGGCGATGGGGATCTGGCTCTTCATACCGGACGCCGTCCACTGGCGGTAGAACGCGGTATGGTTGCCGCCGACCAGCGCGGAAAGCAGCAGGTCCGGCTTAGCGGCCTGAATCTTCGAAATGGTGGAGCCGAAGTTGGTGACGTCGAGCGGGAAGAAATCGACCGACAGCGTTTCGCCGCCATTGTCCTTGACGAATTTCTGCATCCACTTGGCGGTGATCTGGCCGTAATTGTAGTCGGCGGCGATGATATAGGCTTTTTTGCCCGACTTCTTCATCGCATAGGGGACCAGCTTCTCGACGGTCTGCGCCGGCGTCGTGCCGGTGCAGAACACGTCGCGGTCGCAGACGCCGCCTTCATAAAGCGTATTGTAGAAATAGAGCACCTTGTAACGGTCGAAGGTCGGGCGGATCGCCTCGCGCGACGCCGAGGTGATGCCGCCCATGACGACGGCGACCTTGTCCTTCAACGCCAGTTGCTGCGCGTATTGCGAGTAAAGCTGGATGTTCGACTGGGTGTCGTAATGCACAAGCTTCAGTTGACGCCCGAGCAGGCCGCCGGCGCCGTTGATCTCGTCGATGGCGACCTGCAGCGACACCACCATCGGCGTCCCGCTCGGCCCGATGGGGCCTGACTGGTCGTGCAGACTGCCCACAAGGATGGGATCCTCCGCGAAGGCTCCGCGCGTGAGGATGGCGGGGGCTGCGACAAGCGCAGCGGAGCCGGTGACGAAACGACGGCGAGACAACAACATCTGGTCTTCCTTTCAGGCGCGGGAGGCCGTGGGCGAGCATATTTGTAATAGTTGAAAAGGCAATAAGTTCAACCGCTGTTTTTTTGGTCACAGCGCCTGCGCGATGATCTCGAACTCGTAGCCCTTCGCCTGGGCGAAGTAGATGGGATGACGACCGCCCGCCACATCGCCGCCCCGCGCCGTGCGCGGCAATCGCGTGCGACCTACCTGCGCGCGCAAATGCGCAGGCGTCAGCCCGCCCGAAGCCTCGACCAGCGCCGCCAGGCAATGCACGCCCTCGTAGCAGGATTGGCCGAACGCGCTCGAAGGGGGCGGGGTGTCGCCATGCAGCGTGTGATAGCGTTCGAGGAACGCCTGATTGTTCTTTGTGCGCGCGGTCCCGAAATAGGCGGAGGACGCATAGAGATTTTCGGTCGCGTCCTCGTCCGTCCCGTAGATGAGCGTTTCGTCGATTCCGGATGTGTAGCGCAGCGTCGTGCGATGCAGTCCGGCTTCGGCGAAGGCGCGATTGAAGCGCACGAGATCGGCCCCCAGGAAATAGGGCACCACCACGTCGGGACGCGTGCGGCGTATCGCCTCGATCGCCGCATCGAAATCGGGGGGATCGAGACTTAAAAACATTTCCCCGAGCGTGCGCCCGCCCATATCCTGAATCAGCTTGCGCGCGATGGCGCACGTCGCGCGCGGCCAGATATAGTCGCTGCCGCACAGAAAGAACGTCTGCGCTCTCTTCTCGTCGGCGAGCCAGCGCAAGGCCGGACTCAGAAGTTCGGCGGCGGTTTCGCCGGTCGTCACGATGCGACCGTCCCCCTCGAAGCCTTCGAATTGGGGCGTGTAGATGAACGGCGCGCGGCCGTCGATGGCGAAGGCGACCGGGCTGCGTGCGTAGCTGGGCAGCATGCCGACGATCGCGTCGACCGCCTCCTCGTCCACACATTCCCGTGCGGCTTCGGCCGCGCTGCGCCAGGTTGGCCCCGCGTCGACCACAATGAGATTGACGGCCCGGCCCCGCACGCCTCCTTGGCTGTTAAGCTCGTGAACCGCCAATTCGGCGCATGCCTGCGCCGAGGGCGCCCAGATGGCGGGCGGCCCCTCCTGCACAATCAGCAGCCCGATTCGAAGCGACTTCATGCAGCCCGATCTCACGCAACAGCGCCGCGCATCTCCGAGCGACACGCCGCTTCTCGCTCCGTTGCAAAATTCATACCGACCCACCCGGCGAGAAGCCTGCACAGAACTTTGATGATATTTCAAATAAGCCGCCTTGCTGGCGCAAGCCGGTTGATGTAGCCAAAGCTCGCCCCCGTGAGGAAAGCGCAAATCCGATGCCGGCCGACGATGACGCTTTCGAGTTTATCCGTCTCATTTCTGGGGTCAACAGACAGATTGAGCAGTCGATCGAGGCGCGGCTCAAGCCCGAAGGCGTCTCCATCGAACATTTTCGGGTGCTCGACGCGCTCATGCGGGAAAACGGTTTGCCAATGTCGGAACTGGCGCGTCAGGTGCTTGTGGACGGCCCGACGCTGACCAAGATCGTAGACCGCGTGATCGCCGCCTCGGACGTCTATCGCGGGGCCGATCCGCAGGACCGGCGCAAGGTTTTGATTTTTTTGTCGCAAAAGGGCCGCAAGCGGTTCGAGACGCTGCGCGGCCTGTTAAGCGAGCCCGCCGCGGCCATCAAGACGCTCGGACGCGACAGGTCGCAGAAGCTGAGGACGTTGTTGCGTTCCGTCGCCGGCGATTTGTGATCCGAATTCCGGTCGAGAATCCGGTACGGCGAGGACGCCCGCGCGGCGCCGCCGACCGGCGCCTTGGCGTCCCCGCGTGAGTAAAGTCGCGGAATGGGACCGGTCGGCGAACCCACAGCATGTTTTTCTTGTTGGCGAAGATCGCTTTGACCGGCGAACCGGGACCGATTTTCTGGTGGTCGTCGACGATCACGCGGTCGCCTACGCTCAGGCCCTTCGCGACGCTGACCAACGGGCCATCGTTCAGCCAAGCTCCGGCGACGCCAACTCCGCCTTTTCGTCCTTGCGCACGCCGTAGACGTTTTTGCCTATTTGATTGGAGCCGAGCGCCGCGACGGGCGCCATCTGCGCGTCGGGTTCGTCCTGGTTAGGAAGCCGCACGCGCACGTGTCGGCCGGGCGCAAAAAGATAAACGAGATTTTCTATGGTGACGCGGGCGACGATGGTCCCGGTGGCGCGGTCGATGACCTTGTCGAGAAACGTCAGATCGCCCGCGCGCACTACTCCGGGTTCGCCGGGCCCGCCGGAGGTCGAAACTTCCGCCAGGATTTTCCCGGCGGCGCGCGCCCACTCGATTTCGACCAGTGCGGTTTCGTTAGGGTCGAAGGCCACATAAACGGGGGCGGGCTGGATCAGCGTGTTGAGCGCGCCTGTCGCGGGGCCGACAAGCGCGCCCTCGGCGGCGAGATTGCGGCCCAGCCGGCTGGCGAAGGGCGTGCGGATCGGTGTATCCCAGAGTGAGTTTTGCCGCGCCCACGGCAGCCTGATCGGCGCCGGACGCCGTCCAACATGATGTTCCCGGACAGGCTCTGAGAGACGCTTTTGCGGGCTCAACTTGCTTGGAAGAATTCGAAACCAGCCTGGACGTCGCGCCCAACATGCTGACACTCCGGCTTCAGGCGCTGGACGAGGCGGGCCTGTTGCAGAGGAAGCGTTACATTGCGCGGCCGCCGCGTGATGAACACGTCCTGACCGAGCGGGGCCGGGACTTTCATCCCCTTCTTCCGGCGCTGCTCGCTTATGGAGACCAGCATTTTGCGCCCTAATGCGCCAGCGTGACGGTGGTCGACGCCGCAACGGGGGAGCCGGCGAGGCCCGCCCTTGTCGATAGAAAGACGGACGGGCTTCTGATCGAGCCGGATTACGTGGTCGTTGCAGGGCCGGCCGCGAGCCAGGCGACCAAGGCGAGACTGTCGGCGAAAACGATGAAAGCCGCCGCCATAGCCGGAGAGCGCAGATAAGCGTCGTGTCCCTACCGGCGGCGGCTGACGAGCCGCCTTCCGCGACGCCGCCAATAAGCGCGCACACACATCGCTTGCTGACGCGTCGATCCTGCCGACGCTGCTCGACCTCGCCTGGTCGAACGCGCTTGCGATGCTGGGGCAGGCCTCGACGGGGCTCATCGCAACCGGGTAGGTGTCGAAGCTCGGCGCGGGCGGTGGGCGAGCGGTGCGGTGACGACGCCCACGCGCTCGTCATGCACGTGCTCTCGGTTCACCTCGCGCTGAGCTCGCCTCTATCCGCCTCAAGCTACGAACGCCATGCCATTCGCCCACATGTTCGGGGCTGCGGGCGATCGGGCAGTCCATGCCGTGGAAACTGGTTCGAAGGAGCGACGGGAAATAGGACTGGGACTATCATCACGTAAGTAAACCCAAACCGATCACCACAAGTTCGTGCCCGGCGCTCCCTTGAAGGGGCCGGCGACTTCGGAAGTGATCCAGCCGCCATAGAACCTTCCGGGCTGGGGCGTTACGCGTTCGTCCTCAACAAAGCAGCTCTCGAATGGCCACGCGTAAAAGGCGACATGATCGCGCAGAGACCCGAAGGCGGGGTTTGGGTCCGGATAGCTCCACGCCACGTCGCCCAGCGTCTCCGCGCCGATGACCACGTTGAAATAAATCGCCTGTCCCTTCCACTCGCACAAGGAACGTCGCGGCGAGGGTTTCAGGACGCGCGGTGCGATATCTTCCGGCGGAAAGTAATAAGTAGGCGGATGGCTAGTCTCCAGGGTGCGTACGCCCCTGCTTGTATCGGCGACGACGACGCCGCGATGCACAATCCTGAGACGGCGCGGGTACGGCTCGGCTACGGCGGGGCGGGGATAAGACCAGACGCTTTCCTGTCCGGGGCGGAGGGGATCGGGGGTGACCTTCATGACGGCGGCTCCTTTACGGCTTGGGTCATGCCTTGAATTGTAGGCCCCGGCGCGCAATATCGGCGAAGAACGCGCGGCCTATGGCCGCAGCCACGCATCGGCGGGGGCTGCGGGGGAGCGACAAGGGGCGGCGCGGGGATCGAGTCGCGGTTCAGTGAGGGGACGTCGCGGATGGGCTTTGAGGGCATCCACAAATAGCGCGGGAAGGACCGCAGACCGTTCGTTCGGTGGACGAAGCGACGGTGATCTGATTTGGTGGCGGGACATGCCGATTTCCAATCGATTTGTCGTTAATTTCACGGTGATCTCGCTCGCGGTCGGGCTCGTGTCGCTGCTGGCGATCATCGGGGCCACCGTCTGGCTCGGCGAACGCGCTCAGGCGTATTTTAACGACGCCCTTCGTCTGCGCGACACCCGCACGGCGGCTGTCGAACTGCGAAGCGCGGTGCAGAGCGCGGAATCCAGTCAGCGCGGCTTTCTGATCGGCGGCAATGAAATCTATCTCGCGCCGTTCGACACCGCGAGGGCGGAGGCTCAGACGCGGCTCCGTCGGCTGGAAGAACTGTTGAAGGCGACGCCAACCGCTGGACCCCTGATGCAACGGCTGTCCGAGGTGATGGCGCAGAAGTTCGACGATATGGACCGCACGATCGCGCTGAAGAGCGAATCCCGCGACGCCGATGCCTTGGCCATTTTCCGAACCAATCGGGG
>JAYVYJ010000088.1:0-5563 GCA_043784465.1 Hyphomicrobiales bacterium | reverse complement strand
GCTGATCGTCGATGAACGCGATCATCGCTTGAAGGGGCGGTCGAGCTCGCACCTCGCGCAAAATACGCCGACGCTTTGCGTAAAATCTCGTTGGCCTGGAGAAGCTCCCGGTTCTCCCGTTCAAGCGCTTTCAGCTTCGCCCCCATGTCGCTGGTCATCCCGGGCTTGCGACCGGCGTCGATTTCCAACTTCTTCGTCCACTCGTTCAAAGTCTGGGCCGTACAGCCAATCTTCCCGGAAATAGGGAGGATCGCAGCCCACCGAGACGGATGCTCCGCCTCGTGATCCAGCACCATCCGAGCCGCTCGCGTGCGCACCTCAGGCGAAAACTTGTTCGCTGTCTTGCTCGTCATGACCCCATCCTCTCAGGAGTTGGGGCCTCCGCCAAACCAGGGGCGGTTCAGTCGCCGAAGGCGGGCGCAATTTCGCCGATTGGAAGGAGCCGCCGATCCGTGACTAGGCCCGCCTCTACAACATTATCGAACTGCTGGTGCAAATCGGCGAGGCGCATGGCGTCTCGGCCGCCGAGGTCGCCTTGGCATGGTTGCTGCGACGCCCGGCGGTGTCCTCGGTGGTCATCGGGGCGACGACCGAAGCGCAGTTGCGAACCAATCTGAAAGCGGTCGATCTGAAACTGACCGACGGCGATGTGGAGCAGCTCAACGCCTCCAGTACGCTTCCGCTGCTTTATCCCTACTGGCATCAGGCGTTGACGGCGAGTGACCGTCTGGGCGCGACGGACCTTACGCTGCTAGGGCAATATCTACATATCTGACACGGTTATTGTGCGAGCCCCTTCGCCTGCACGCACGCGGCTGCCCTCTCAAGCGCTTTAAGACGGCAATAGTAAGCGCGATCTGACGACAGTCGGCAGGAATGCATGTTGATTGGAATAGGTGTCCATCTGATTTTGGGGTGCGGCGATGGGGCGGGCGCGATATGAACGTCCCGGGGTGGCGGCCGCTGCGCCTCCCAAGGACGCGGCCGGCTCGTGACACGGCCATCGGGAACGCAGCCTCTTGGGGACTTTCGGCGCCACGACGGTTCGCGTGCCGCGCGCTCGGTCGGCGGTCCTCCCTTCGACAAGCTCAAGAGGCATGACTAGGGATTGGCGGAGCGCGACCATTCCCGCCTACCAGCTGCGCACGAAACGGGCCGACGCCTTGATCGCGGGCGCCTATTTTTCGGGGACGAACACGCGGATCGGCTGCACGGCGTCCGCTTAGGTCGGGAAACATCGGCTGCAGCGTAGGCCATTCCGGTGCATCGGCCAATCCGTCGAGGGAGCGGGGAAGCCGGCTGTAGCCTGTGGAAAAATCGGGGCAGTCATAGACGTTATGAGCCGCAGGCGCATATGTTCATTTCGAAAGGATCTGCCGGATCGCCGCAGCTTTCTCTAGCCACAGCCTCTCCGAGCCGATTTAACGTCTACGCGTCGCAACGCTGAGCACTCGCGGGGCGCGACACTACTGGAGCGACCGCTATGTTGAGGCTGGAAGCGAACAAAGTTGATACCCATCCGCGAGGATGCCGCGCGAGAAAGCGACACGCATGACCTGGGACTTCAAGAACGGCAGCCTCGCGCTTGGCGCGCTAAGTTTGCAATCGGGCGAAACCTTGCGCGACGCGCAGCTCAGTTGGAAGACCTTCGGCACGTTGACGCCGGCGCGCGACAACGTCATTGTCTATCCCACGAGCTACTCGGCCCATCATAGCGACCTGGAATGGCTGATCGGGCCGGATGGAGTGCTCGACCCGACGCGGTGGTTCATCGTGATACCCGACATGTTCGGCAACGGGCTTTCGTCCAGTCCCTCCACGGTTGCGGATTATCCGGGGCTCGTCACGACGGCCGACAACGTGCGCGCTCAGCATCGCCTGCTGCATGAGGCGTTCGGCGTGACCCGCGTCGCCTGCGTCTACGGCTTCTCGATGGGCGCCCAGCAAGCCTATCACTGGGCCGCGCTCTATCCGGACCTCGTCGAAGCGCCGTGATCGTTTGTGGCAGCGCGCGCACCGCCGTTCACAATCAGGTGTTCCTGGGCTCTCTGCTGGCGACGCTCGAAGCGGCCCCCGAGCATATCGGCGGCGGCCGCTTTCGCGCCGTTCCGACAGCCGCGCTGCGCGCGTTCGCGCGGATCTATGCCGGCTGGGCGATGAGCCAGGACTGGTATCGGGCCGGTCTGCACCTCACCGGCACAGGGGCCGCCACGCTCGACGACTTCCTTGACAATTATTGGGCGCCCGGCTTCACGCGCCGCGCCGCCGAAGATCTCTATGCACAGGCCTGCACTTGGATGGCTTCCGACATCAGCGCCAACGACCTCTATGGAGGCGACCTCGTCAAAGCGCTCAACGCAATTCGGGCGCGGGTGCTGCTGATGCCGGGACGGACCGATCTTTATTTCCCCGTCGCCGACAACGCCGACGAGATCGCCCATCTCGCGCACGCCGAATTGCGGCCGATTCCCAGCATCTGGGGGCATCGGGCAGGCGCGCCGCAGGGCAATCCGCCCGACCTCGCATTCCTGCGCGCCGCCGTTCGCGGATGGCTGCCGGCATGAGCGGCCTCGATGTCTCCAACTGGCTGCCCCACCCCACCGCCTATGTCGCGGACTGATTGGGCGTCCAGATGCGTGTTTCCGACCTTCTCGGCAGTGTGTTAGCTGTGGCGCATCGAAGCAAAGTCACCTTCGAGCGCGCTTACGGCGTCGCCGACGTCGAGACGGGCGAGCCCTTGACGCCTAGACATCGCTTCCGCGTGGCGTCGCATTCCAAGACGTTTACGAGCGCCGGAATTATGAAGCTGCGGGATCAGCGACGGTTGCGGCTCGACGACCCGGTCGGCCTTTACGTGCCGGGGCTGCGCGAGGACGTCGCCGGGGTCACGGTCGGACAACTCCTCGCTCATAGCGGCGGCTTGATCCGCGATGGCGTCGACGCGGGCCATTGGCTTGAACGTCGGCCGTTCCTCGATGCGGCGGGCCTGGACGCGGAACTCGCTGGGCCGCCGGTCTTTCCTCCGAACGAGCGGTTCAAATATTTAAATATCGGCTTCGGCCTGTTGGGCCGGATCATAGGCCGCATCGTCGGCGAGCCCTATGATAGCTGGATCGCGCGCGAGATCGTGGCTGCGGCCGGTCTCGACGAAGCCGCGCCGGACATGACTAGCAAGGGCGCTTTGCTTTCGCGCGGGCACGGGCTGAAGATGCCGCTTGGGCGGCGGCCGATGTTCGACGGCGAGGCCCCGACCCATGCGCTCGCCCCCGCGATCGGCTTCGTCAGCACGGCCGCCGATCTCGCGCGAGATTTCGGTCAGCTTTCGCTGGGAGCTTAGTTGAGCGTGCTATCGCCCGAAAGCCGGCGCGAAATGTCGCGACGGCAGTGGCGTACGCCCAACGCGGGGCAGGAGCGCTATTATGGTCTGGGCACGATGAGCGGCGAGATCGAGCGGCGTGCGTGGTTTGGCCACATAGGCGTGTTTCCCGGCTACATAACCCGAACGGTCGTCGTGCCCGAATGGGATGTCGCCGTCTCCATCGTGATGATCGCCAATAATGGGTTGCCGAACGCGTGGATCGACGGCGCGCTGCACATCATGAACGCGTTCGCCTCGAAGGGAGCGCGAACTCCGGCCGTAGCCGACTGGACCGGGCGCTGGTGGAGCCGTTGGGGGCCGATGGATCTCGCGCCGATGGGCGGCAAAGTCATGGCCGTCCAGCCCGCCGGGATGACGCCGTTTTCGGACGCTAGCGAGATCGCCATGAGCGACCGATTGAACGGACGCATCGTTCTCGCAAACGGCTACGGCAATCCCGGCGAAACGGTCCGCAGGACGGCGCAGGCGAATGGCAAAATCACCAGCGTCTGGTTTGGGGGCCTCGAACTGAAACGCGAAACCGACCTCGCCGCCGAGTTGGCGGAGCGCCATCCGGCTGCGAACTAGATCAGGCCTGCTCGCATCGCATCGCCGCAGCCCAACGCTCGCAGGACCTGCAGAGCTTTCGCAGGTGAAGATTCGAGGCGACGCGACGGCGCGTCCTATGTCCGGTCGGCGCTCGCCAAGCAGGTCACGCGGTTGGAAGGAATCGGACCTTCGTTGCCCGTGTCGCCGCTATTCCGGCGCCGGGCCATAGCCGCCGCCGGTTGGTGTGCGGATCGTAATGGCCTCGCCCGCATACAGCCGGGTCTGGGCGCAGCCGCCAAGGCGCTCTTCGGACCCGTCCCTGCGCCTCACGACATTTTCCCCGAGTTCGCCGGGCTGGCCGCCCTCAGCCCCGAACGGGCGGACCCGACGATGGCCGGACAGCATCGCGCAATCCATCGGCCGCAGGAACCGGATCGTGCGCGAAGTTCCGTCGCCCGCGCGCCAGCGGCCGTGCCCCCCCGAACCTTTGCGGATGTGGAAGTCTTCAAGCACTACGGGGTAGCGCAACTCCAGAATTTCAGGGTCGGTCAATCGCGAGTTGGTCATGTGGGTATGAACGGCGTCCGCGCCGGACCAACCGGGGCCGGCCGGAGCGCCCGAACAGATCGTCTCGTAATACTGGTATTCGTCGTCGCCGAAGGTCAGGTTGTTCATGGTCCCCTGCGCGGCGGCCATCGTGCCCAACGCGCCGAACAGGCAGTTAGTGACGGCCTGGCTCACTTCCACATTCCCGGCGACCACCGCAGCGGGATAGCGCGGCGAGAGCATGGTCCCGTCCGGCACCACTATTCGGACGGGGCGCAGACAGCCCGCGTTCATCGGAATAGCCGCATTCACGAGGACGCGGAACACATAAAGCACGGCGGCGCGCGTCACCGGAGCCGGCGCATTGTAGTTGTCGTCGCGCTGCGGCGACGTGCCGGTGAAATCCACAGTCGCGACGCGGGCCGCCTTGTCGACCGTGATCTTGACCCGGATAAAACAGCCCTGGTCCATCTCCAGCTCGAACGCCGCGTCGGAGAGCCCCGCCACCACGCGGGCGACGCTCTCGGCCGCGTTGTCCTGCACATGACCCATATAGGCCTGCACCACATCGAGCCCGAAATGGGCGACCATCTTGTTTAACTCGGCCACGCCTTTGGCGTTGGCGGCGATCTGCGCCTTGAGGTCGTTGACGTTCTGCACGACGTTGCGCGCCGGATAACGAGCGCCCTTGAGCAACGCGACGAGTTCCTGTTCGCGGAAGCGGCCACGGTCGACCAGCTTGAAGTTGTCGATATAGACGCCCTCTTCTTCGATGTTGCGCGCCAGCGGCGACATGGAGCCGGGCGACGTGCCGCCGATATCGGCGTGATGGCCGCGCGAGGCCACGAAGAACAGCAAGCCGCCGTCCTCGCCGAAGACCGGCGTGACGACCGTGATATCAGGAAGATGTGTGCCGCCATTGTAGGGGGCGTTCAGGGCGAACACATCACCGCGCGCCATCGTGCCGCCAAAGGAGTCGATGACGCTGCGCACCGACATGTCCATGGAGCCGAGATGCACCGGCATGTGCGGCGCGTTGGCCACCAGCGCGCCGTCCCGGTCGAAGACCGCGCAGGAGAAGTCGAGCCTCTCCTTGATGTTGACCGAATA
>JAYVYJ010000087.1:0-2202 GCA_043784465.1 Hyphomicrobiales bacterium | reverse complement strand
CAGAGCCGATCATGATCGACAGCGAAGCAATGGCGTTGGCGTAGTGCACCTTGCTGTCCAGCAGAGCGCGTTTCTCTTTTGCCTGCTCGAGGCTGTCGCCAACCACGACGAACGCACCGGGCAGGATCTTGAGGTGGTCGCGGTTGCGGCCAAGCCTGTCCATGCGGCCCTTGATGTCGGCATAGAGCTTTCGCGCATCGGACAGCGCGCCGCCGCCGGTGAACACGGCTTCGGCGGTTTCGGCGGCGAGTTGCCGGCCATCGTCGGAGGCGCCGGCCTGTACGATTACCGGCCAGCCCTGCACCGGGCGGGCGATGTTGAGCGGCCCGCGTACGGACAGATATTCGCCCTTGTGGTTGAGCACATGCATCCTGTCGGGATCGAAGAAAATGCCGCTCTCGACGTCGCGCACGAAGGCGTCGTCGGCGAAGGAATCCCACAGGCCCGTCACGACGTCGTAAAATTCGCGCGCCCGCGCATAGCGTTCGTCGTGCTCCATCTGGTCGTCCTGCCCGAAATTGAGCGCCGCGTCGGGATTGGAGGTCGTCACGATGTTCCAGCCTGCGCGTCCGCCGCTGATGTGGTCGAGCGAGGCGAAGCGGCGCGCGATCATGTAAGGCGGCTCGAACGTCGTCGACGCCGTCGCGATCAGCCCCAGCCGCTTGGTCTGCACCGCCAGCGCGGGCAGCAGCGTCAGCGGATCGAACGAGGTGACGGTGTGGCTGCGCTTCAACGCCTCGACGGGCATGTTGAGCACGGCCAGATGGTCGGCCATGAAGAAGGCGTCGAATTTCGCCTCCTCCAGCCGCTGCGCGAAGCGAGTGATGTGGGCTAGGTTGAAATTTGCGTCCGGGTAGGCGCCGGGATAGCGCCAGGCGCCGGTGTGGATGGTGGTCGGACGCATGAAAGCGCCCAGCTTCATCTGGCGGGGGGACGGCATCGGCGGCTCCTCTGCGGCTCTTGCGCCAAGATAGGCGCGCCCGTCCCCCGGCGAAAGCCGGCGGCTAAAATTCGACGATCTGGCGCACCGCCGCGCCTTCGGCCAGACGGTCGAACCCTTCGTTGACGTCGTCGAGCTTGAGGCGATGGGTCAACAGCTTGTCGACCGGCAACATGCCGCGCCGGTAAAGGCGCAAGAAACGGGGAATGTCGCGCGAGGGGACGCCCGAGCCCAGATAGGAGCCCTTCAACGTGCGCTCCTCCGCGACCAGCGAGACGGCGGACAGCGACAGCGTCGCTTTGGGGTTGGGCAGGCCCGCCGTCACCGTGACGCCGCCGCGCCGAGTGATCGCGTAAGCCATCTCCAGCGCCTTCGGGACGCCGGCGAACTCCAGCACCGTCTCCAGACCGCCTTTCGTCGCCTCGCGAACTTTGGCCACTACGTCCGGGTCGTCGGCGCGGAACAGATGTGTTGCGCCCAGTTCGCGAGCGGCCTCCAGTTTGGAGTCCAGCCGGTCCAAAGCCACGATGGTCTCCGCGCCCGCCGCGACCGCGCCCATCACGGCGGCGAGGCCGACGCCGCCCAGCCCGACCACGCCCGCCGTACTGCCCGGCTTCACGTCGCCGCCGTTGAACACCGCGCCCGCGCCGGTCAGCACCGCGCAGCCCATCAGCGCCGCAATGTGCAGCGGGGCGTCCCTGGGGATGGCCACGAGCGAGCGCCGCGACACGGTGGCGTATTCGGCGAAGCACGAGACGCCGCAATGATGGTTTATCGCCACGCCGTCCCGGCTGAGCCGCCGCGCCCCGCTGAGCAGATCGCCCGCGCCGTTATGCACGGCGCCGGGTTCGCACAGGGCCGGTCGGCCCTCGGCGCAGGGCGAACAATGGCCGCAACTGGGCACGAACACGCAGACGACATGATCGCCCTTGCGCAGGTCCTCGACATAGGGGCCGACCTCTTCGACGATCCCTGCGGCCTCGTGACCGAGCGCCATGGGCAGCGGTCGGGGCCGGTCGCCGTTGATGACGGAAAGGTCGGAGTGGCAGAGGCCCGCCGCCACGATGCGGATCAGCACTTCGCCCGCTCCCGGCCCCTCAAGGTCGACCGCCTGAATTTTCAGGGGCCGCGACTTTGCATAGGGCGCGGGCAGGCCCATCTCCTCCAGAACGGCGGCCTTGATCCTCATGACGTTCTCCGTTTCCACAGCGCTTTTCCCCCGTCGCGGGAGCAAGGGCAAATCGCGGCGGTGTTTTTCTGTC
>JAYVYJ010000086.1:0-5304 GCA_043784465.1 Hyphomicrobiales bacterium | reverse complement strand
GCGCTCATCCGAGATTTTCGGGCACCCCGCTCACCCGACGGGAGGGCGAAAAGACGCTGAAATCAGGCCGCTCTCCAAATGAGGGGATTCATGAGGGTCATGACGTGTTCTGTCGACCTTGACGCGCATCCCGTGCTTAGTTGATGTTGGCCAATACATTTATGCGGAAATCAGCGCACTTCCTTGCATCGTCCGTAAAGAGGTCGGGAAATTTCAGTACCGCCGCCTCGACAGTCCAGTCAATCAAACCAAGCTGTTTCATCTTTTTGAAGCCGGTTTGAATGTCCCCGCTTTTTACCAAGCGCTCGATTACCTCGATACTGCTCCCGTGGTTTTCGGCCCTATTACGTATGAAAATGTGTGGGGTGTATTTCTTCAACTTAGCCCGACTTAGAGATTCGTCGATAAAAACTTCCAGTTGCTTTTTACTCATGGCGTTGTCCTTTTGACACTGGCGTTCGTTAGTAGGACCGTGCGCCGGAATGGCGCGCAAGGCGTGTCACTCGGCCTTTTCACACCTCGTCCCGCATCGCCTGCGCCAACGCCTTCTTGACGGCCATATGGGACACGTCGAAGCCGCTGGCGGCAATCTCGGCGGCGATGGCGCGAAGGGACAGCCCATCGGCCTTCAACGCCACCATGCGCGCGACGGCGGCCTGCTCGGCGTCGTCGGGGACAAGGCGCTTCTCCTTCCCCTCGCCTACGACCTGAAACCCGAAGGGCCGAGAACCGCCGAGAAAGTGACCGCGCGCGCGCTGGTCAGCCTTCACCTGCGAAATACGCTCGCGGATACGGTCGCGCTCGGCCTCGGCGAAGGCGGCGGCGATGGTCAAGAACAGCTTCGATAGGCCATTGCCCGCGATATCGCCGCCGAGGTCGAGGAGATGCAGCTTTACGCCGCTCGCCTTAAGCCGCTCGACGACTTGGAGCGCATCGAGCGCGCTGCGGAACATGCGGTCGAGCTTCGCGGCGATGATGCTGTCACCAGACTGAAGCCGCGCCAGCAGGGCGCCGCCGATCGGGCGCTCGTCTATAGGCATCGAGCCCGAGACGCCTTCCTCGACCATGACGTCGGTCAGGGCGAGCCCATGCATATCGGCATAGCCCTTGATCTGGCGTTGCTGGACGTCGAGGCTTTCGCCTTCGCTTGCCTGCCGCGCCGTGCTGACCCTGCAATACCCAAAAACCGCCATCGCCATGCCCTTTGTTGTGTAATGGCGTATGCGGCTTTACACGTTTTGTAAAGCTTTTAAAGGAGCGTTACAAAACCTTGTGCGGATCGCGGTAACAACCCGCGCTTTCGGGGTCGCGCCCGCGCGCACAGACCGCGCGCGCGCCCGCGTTATACAGGGGAATAATCCGGCTGCTTTTCTCGCAGACGCTGCATTATGCTGGACGATGCCGATTGCCCCGGTGCGCGGCCGGCCTGCGGAACCTTCGGCAAATTGGCCGACTAACAAACGCTGTTGCGCCAAGTGGAGGCGGGGAAGGCGACGTTTACCGCGCTAGATGACGCCTGCGAGATTTCCGCAGTGAGTCGCGTGGCGCGACGGCCCGCGTCGCGAAGGCCGCGCGCATCGTTCTGGCGGGCGCGGCCGAAACGCTCCTGGGTGAAGCCGCCGACCACGGCCGCTATCTCAACAAGATCGCCGCGTTGGTCATCGTAGAGGGCGCGCTTGATAGGTTCGACGGCGGCGAATTTACGGACCGAACGCGCTCCGGCGCTGGCCTGCGCTGCGCATGACGATTGTCGCAAGCTGGCGATCAGAACGCGCGTTTATGACGATTGGCGCCTGTCGCTGGAACGGCTGGCGGTGAGCGCCGATACGCCCCTTTCGCCCTCGTGATCTACACGCTCGACGCCGAACTTGAGACCGCGATCGGTGCCGCCGCCGTGCGCGCCTCGCATCGCCGGGCCCCTGTGCAGCGCCGGCACGCCGCTGATGGGAGCGTTTCGGCTGGCGACCAGTTCCCCAGGTCGTCATACGCACGGGCGAAGCAGCGACGGCTGCGTTTTGAGGCACGAATGGGCGTGTCAAAAACTTCAAGGAACCTTCTGGGATGCCGCGAGTTTAATTGAATTGTCCAAAAGTAGGTTAAACAACGAGGGAACGTGTCATGGCCCACCGAATGCCACCTGTTCCGCCCGCTAACCAATCGCATATCGGGCCCGGCGAGGACACGAGGCCGGCTCAAGACACGTCAAAGAAGGACCGGGAGCCGCCGAACGAAGCAGAGCAAGGCCAGACTGCGAATGTTCGGATCAACACGACCAACGCGGGATTCTTTAAAGGCCGCCGAGTGAAGTGAAGAGGGACGACGCGTAACTTGCCTCCCCGGAGGCGTGTTTATGCAGAAAATTATCGAAGGGTCAGAATCCGCAACGTCTCCACAGCAGTCATGCCTTGATGCGGAATTAAAGGGAGATTTGGAACGCACGAAAAGGCTCCAAAACTCCGGAGGCTTTAAGAAAAAGCGACAAGTTGGTGTGAATTTCCCCCGACTGAGTTTAACGCAAACTGAGAATGTAAGCGATGATATCGTCCCGCTGTTCGCCGGTGAACGTGTACATTGGCATACCTGCGTGTGGCGTGGTGAGTGCGACCAATAACGCCGTGCTCGTCATCCCCGGGGCGCTTGCAAGGTCTGCAAATCTGGGTGCCTGCGAGTTTGGCGAGCGATCCTGTTCAGAGACTGTCGCGTGACAGTGCGAGCAAACCTGCTGCGCCAAAGCGAGGCCTTCTTTTGGGTTGCCGACCGCTTGGGCATGACCGAAGTTAACTCCGGCAGTGAGCGCCAGAATAGTTGTAAGACAAGGAATGAGCTTCATCATAAACTGCTCCATGGCTCCATATAGGGGTTTTCGTGGAATATTCTCGAATTCCCTACGCTAAGGATTTAAAGCTGGCTTATACTCCCGCGCGCGTCTGAGAAACGATGCGCGAGACGAAAAGGCGCGGGCGAGCTGCGGTGCATAGCACGGCGCCGATGCGAATGACGGAACAGAAGGACGTCATGGCTCACAACGACCCATCGGCGGCCTCGACCGTATCAAGAAGGAGGTAACAATGCGCCCCTTGGTTGAACCGTTGCCATCCCCGAAATGCAAACTTTGTGGTAGCGAGTTGCTCTTGAAAAGCGTCGAACCCGACGTTCCGATCGTTGACCATGACGTTGTGATATATCTTTGTGCAAAGTGTGGGCACGAGCAGCCGCACCTGGTGGCTCACGATCCGTATACACCGCACGAGCCGCGTAGATAAGCCGCTTCATCGATGGCGGAGGCCGCTCAAACGTCCGAATGACGAGCATGTCTCTGTTGCGCAGTATCGCCTGCAACCCAGCGGCGTGTCTCTCAAAAGAACGTATAAGGCTTTTACACAACTATTTCCGCCGCGTTAAGGCGGCCTCGCGCGCGGGCGCACAGACAGCGCGCGTCATGCGCGCAGAGGCGGGAATACCCCCCCACCGTTTCTCGGAGTCGCCTCAATTTGCTGCACTCGCTGCTTTCGCACCCACCCTCGATCATGTCGGCGACGACCTCGTTGACGACCTCGGGGTTTTCCTTGATGGCGTCGCGGATTTTTCGGGCTTCGTGGATGGCTTTGTCGGGCGGAAGGCCCGCCTGAGCGCAAGTCGCTTTGCCAAGATTCCCGTTTGGAATCTTGGCAGAATGCTGATTCCCACGATTGCCGCCGAGCTTCTCAATCTCGCCGCGATGCTCCGCCGCTTCGACTTCCTCGACCAGCTTCGTGTCGGCGAGGAACTGCATCGCGACCGCCTCGGTGGCACGATCAACCGACCACCAAGATGGAATAATCTCAGTTATCCGCACCGGCGAGATCGGGTCCCCCTCTCACTTCAGGCTTACGATATAGGCCGCCAAGTCGCCCGCTTCTGGGTTCGAAAGCTGCATGTCTGGCATTTTCGGGTGCGGGTCGCGCAGGAAGATCGCGATTCTGGCAGCGTCGAAGCCGGGAATTTGGGCGATCGAGGAGAAGGTCGGTACGTTGTCCGCGCCGTTCGTCTGATCGTTCGCGATGACATGGCAAGCCGCGCACCAACGTTGGGCGAGTTGCTTGCCATAATCCGCGTTACCAGCAGCCTGGGCGGCGAAGGGACAGAAGGACGCCACTATCACAAAACGTGCGATCGCAAATACTGCGCGCGACCGCGCTCCTTCGATCTGCGACGCGCAAACTCTCCAATTGGGCATGAATGTCTCCTCTCACCGCCGCGTATCTAGTCGTGCGTCTAAGAAATCGTGAGCGTCGGTTCGACCTTTGGCAGAGACACGGTCCCGGATCGAAACGGAGTTCGCCCCGATGGCCGCCCGCCGAGCCCTTTCTACGGTTCCGTGGGCGGGGTTCAGCTCAGCTTACGCGAATGTCGTTCTGGACCGACGTCGTTCCGGGGGCTGCCCAAGCGGTCGAGGCTGCGGTCTGTCGATCAACCCAGGAGTCTACGGTCCCGGTAAGGCGAACCTTGCCGCCCTCCGCGCTGACGTGGACGTTGTCTTGGTTGAAGAACCACGATCGATGCAAAGCATGCATGATGTCTTGGCTGATGTTCGCCGTATTCGGCCGCATCTTGATGGTAAGCTGGTTGGTGACGCCGGTAACGCAGCCAAGCGAGCGGATCGCCGTCGCGGCGGCTTGCTGCTGAAAGTGCCAATCCACTTGGCCGGTCAGGGTCACATAGCCTTTTTCGACTTTCACCTTCACCGCGTCCTTCGGGATCGAACTATCCCAAGCCATGCGGCTTACGGCGGCGGCGGCGATCTCATCGTCGGCGCGTTTGTAGTGCGACGGCAGTCGAATTTCGATCTCCTCGGCCACCGCTTTTACGCCCTGGACGCGTCCGACAGCGTTTTCGGCGGCAAGCTTTTGCCAATAGGTATCGACATGGCCGGTCAGCGTCACCACCCCGTCCTTCGCCGTGACGCCAATATGATCGGCGCTCACGCTCGGCTCCCAGGCTAGTTCTGCGAGAACGTCCGTCTTCAATTTGTGGTCGGTGTTCATAATCTTCTCCTTGAGTGGCAAGGGGCGCATTGCACCAACCGATTTCGGGAACCGGTTGGCTCGAACCGTGCAGTCGGATTATAGAAACCGACTTACTACAGGAGTAGATTAGATAGTTACCGGTGCGTTGGACTATAAGGATCGGAAAGTACGCAGTACCGCCCTCGAAACGCCCCGGTGGTCCTCATGAATCCCCTCATTTGGAGAGCGGCCTGATTTCAGCGTCTTTTCGCCCTCCCGTCGGGTGAGCGGGGTGCCCGAAAATCTCGGATGAGCGCGG
>JAYVYJ010000085.1:0-11645 GCA_043784465.1 Hyphomicrobiales bacterium | reverse complement strand
TGTGGTGCTGCTGCTCGGCCTGCCGCTGTTGGCCGCGACCATCGGCGGGCGGTCGATCGAGCTGTTCGATACGTTTTATCGCGTCGGTTCGCTGGTGTTCGGCGGTGGTCACGTCATTCTGCCGCTGCTGCAGGCGGAAGTCGTGCCGGCTGGATGGGTCACCAACGATGCGTTCCTGGCGGGCTACGGCGCCGCCCAGGCCGTGCCGGGACTGATTTCATTTTTCAACAGCAACTCCTCAGTTTTGTTGACATAAAATTTTGATTACTGAAAATATATCGAAATACCGCGCCCTGTTGATTTTATTCCATGTATCCGCAGCATTTTAAAAAATACACTAACATTCATTTCAATATCCATCAACTATTGCGGAATATATACCATTCCACAAAAAGATACTTTAAGTGTACGGAATATTAACCAAATTTATTCATTTTTTCACGCCTGACCCTCCCTCTGCCCGCCAAATTGCACATAAAAAATACAAAAACCTGTTTAATCCGGGTCATCGAGGGAGCATACAACGGGCAATTCTCAACCCTACGGCATTGAAATAAGGAGAGTCTATGCAGAACGCCAGGGGCAAAAGTGAATTATCGTTTTACAAAAAACCATCCCTTAATGGGAGGCACTGTAATATATGCCATATTCCGGTCGATTATCGCGAAAGCCACGTTATTATGAGCAACCCACTGCACAAAGTTATACATGAAGCCGAACAGGTGATACTCGGCAAGCCCCATCAAATCAGGCTTGCACTGGCTTGTTTGCTGGCGCGGGGCCACTTGCTGATTGAAGACCTGCCTGGCGTAGGCAAGACCACGCTGGCGCATGTGCTGGCCCGCACGCTCGGTTTGCAGTTCCAACGCATTCAATTCACCAGCGATATGCTGCCCGCAGACATTCTTGGCGTCTCGGTGTACCAGAGGCCAAGCAGCGATTTCAAATTTCACCCCGGCCCCATATTTGCGCAGATGATACTGGCCGACGAAGTTAACCGCGCCACACCAAAAACACAGAGCGCCCTGCTTGAAGCGATGGAAGAACAACAGGTGACTATAGAGGGTGTTACATACCCGCTGCCCGACCCGTTTTTTGTCATCGCAACGCAGAATCCCAGCAATCAGATCGGCACCTTCCCGCTGCCGGAATCGCAACTGGACCGTTTCCTGATGCGCATCCAGCTCGGTTACCCAGACGAAAAAGCAGAGCGCGGGCTGCTCTCTGGCGTGGACAGGCGCGAGATTGTGGCCAAACTCACGCCGCAGATGGAAACCGGCGAATTACTCGTATTGCAGCAACAGGTCAAACAGGTTTTTGTTTCCCCTGCCCTGCTTGATTACGTGCAAGCCATCCTGCGCCATACACGCGAATCAGTCCGTTTTGTACACGGCCTGTCTCCACGCGCCGGGCTATCGCTGCTTGCCGCCGCGCGCGCATGGGCACTGCTGGATGGGCGCGGTGCAGTCATGCCCGAAGATGTGCAGATCGTACTGCCGGGTGTTGCCAGCCACCGCCTGCAAAGCGTGCGGGATGTGCAAACATCGGACGGCGACAAGCTCGCACGTGAATTGATTGAAGCCGTGGCAATTCCGTAAAACTCTTTCCTCTACAAAAGATATTTAGACGTGCTGCGCACTCTCCAACAAAAATTCCGCAGCTGGCTGTTTCGCCCGCACATATCCAGCGGCACGATCACACTCAACCAGCGCCGCATTTTTATCCTGCCCACGCGCCGTGGCCTGGGTTTCGCCTGTGTGTTGATTTTGATGCTGCTGGGAGATATAAATTACAATCTGAGCCTGGGCTATGTGCTCACTTTTTTGCTTGGCACCATCTCGGCGATGACGATGCTGCACGCCTTCCGCAATCTTGCGCAACTGGAAATTCGCGCAGGACATTGCGATCCGGTATTTGCCGGAGAAAATGCCTGTTTTGTGCTTCACTTTCATAACAATAGCCTGCTGCCACGCTACCATCTGGTGCTGCATGATGGCGACGGGCACCGCACTGTTTTCGACTTGCCCGCACAACGCAACACCCCAATCGATCTCGCCATTCCCGCCGTTAAACGCGGCTGGCTGAACAGCGGCCGACTAACACTGTATACAGAATACCCACTCGGCCTGTTCCATGCGTGGTCATATATTCATTTCGATGTGCGCAGCCTGGTCTACCCCGAGCCCGCCGCACCGCAACCGCTACCTGCCATTTCAGCGCAAAACGGCAATGGGAAAATCATCAGTGCAGGCGATGAAGATTTTGCCGGGCTGCGCGCTTATGTGGCGGGTGATGCGCTGCCGCGCATCGCATGGAAAGCATTGGCACGCGAACAGGGTTTGCAGGTCAAACAGTTCAGTGCATCCCAAGGCCGCGAACTTTGGCTGGATTGGTTGGCAATGCCGAATACCGCAACCGAGCGAAAACTTCAGGTACTAACACGCTGGGTGCTGGACGCCGATGCGCAGCAGTTGCAATATGGCTTGCGTTTGCCAGGTTTGGAGATCGCGCCGCAACACAGTCCGGCGCATCGTGCTGAATGCTTGCGCAATCTCGCACTATTTGGGTTCGACCATACGAAATGAATAAATCGCTCATCTACGGCCTTATCGCCTGCGTACTAGTGGTCGGTTCGCCGCATACCGAGCACTTGCCGCTGTGGGTTAGCGCAGTTTGCGCTATTTTGCTGGGCTGGCGCGCTTACCTTAATTACAGCGACCTTCCTTTACCTCCACGCTGGCAACTGCTTGTTCTTTCAACCGCCAGCGTTGCCGGAATTTTACTGGATTACCACACGCTGTTCGGACGCGAAGTGGGCGTTGCATTGCTGGTTTTGCTAACCGTGCTCAAACTCTTCGAGTTGCGCAGCATACGCGATGCGACCGTGCTGATATACCTCGCTTGCTTCATCATTATCACCAACTTTTCGGCGGTGCTGCGCAAGTTCGAGGCGAAATCGCTCTCGGCATTGCTGCGGGTCGCGCTATCCATTAAGCCCTGATGCACCACGAATACTTGCCGCTCTAGGTATTCTCGACAATTTTCGAGCGAGTGGCGCTGAGGTACGTTCGGATATGCGGTCGGCGCGGGAGCAGCCGGTCCGTGCAGGACATAACGGCGTCATGGAGCGAAAATGACCAAGTTTATTCGGAACTTTATCGACGATCAGGACGGCGCCACGGCCATCGAATATGCGCTGCTGACCAGCCTGCTCGCGATCGTGCTCGTATCGGTGTTGTCCAACCTGGGCACGCGTCTGAGCGGCGAGTTCTCGCAGGTCAGCGCGGCGCTTAAATAACGCGGCGCGGCGCTTGCGCGATCAACCCGCGAGGGGACGGCTGAGCCGGCCCCTCTCGATTGAGACTAAAATTATCGCAAACTTCGACAGCCATTTTTTACTGTGCTTACGTAACGGAAGGGCAAAATCTTCCGAAGCTACCCTGCGTTAACTGGCGGAGTGTCCTAGTAGCCGCGCAGACGCCGTGCGCCCCCATCGGTCGGCAGTCTGTGCAGGAGACCGCCGACATGTCCGCTCTGAAATGCTTTCTCGCCGACGACGGAGGCGCCACCGCCGTCGAATACGCGCTGCTAACCTCGTTGCTGGCGATTGTGCTGATCGGCGTACTCAGCAACCTGGGCACCCAATTGAGCGGCGAATTCTCGCAAGTCAGCGCCGCGCTCAAATAGTCTCAAATAGTCTCAGATCGAAAAGCTGACGCCGCAGCCGCATGACGCCTTCGCGTTCGGGTTCACCACCTTGAACGCACGGCCCATGAGGTCGTCGACGAAATCGAGTTCGGCGCCGTTCAGCAATTCGAGCGACGTGGGGTCCACGACGACTTTCGCACCGTCGCGCACCGCCACGTAATCGTCGTCCGCCTGGGCGCGGTCGACGTCGAACTTATATTGAAAGCCCGAACAGCCGCCGCCCTCGACGGTGATTCGCAACGCCGCGCCCGCCTCCTCGGCGAGCACTTTGTTGAGCTGGCGCGCCGCATTCGCGCTGATGGTCAGAGACGTCTCGCTCATGCCGAGATCCAAGGTTAAAAGGTCGATCCCAACATAGGCCGCGCCGCCGGAATCGCAACCTCGACCATGTTTCTTTCCCGCCTTGCCGCAGATCCCCACGCCTCGCGCGGCCGCCTGAAGGCGGAAAGCCCCTCGCCGACGCGCACCCCGTTCCAGCGCGACCGCGACCGCATCGTGCATTCCAGCGCGTTCCGCCGCCTCGCCCACAAGACGCAGGTGTTCGTCCATCACGAGGGCGATCATTTTCGCACACGGCTGACGCACACCATCGAGGTCGCGCAACTCGCCCGCGCGTTGGCGCGCCCCTTCGGCCTCGACGCCGATCTCGCCGAAGCGGTCGCGCTCGGCCACGATCTCGGCCACACGCCGTTTGGCCACGCGGGCGAGGACGCGCTGGACGCGTGCCTGGCGGGACAGGGCGGCTTCGACCACAACAGCCACGGCTTGAGGATCGTCACCGAACTGGAGCGTCACTACGCCGAGTTCGACGGCCTCAATCTGACTTGGGAGACGATTGAAGGCCTCGTCAAGCACAATGGGCCGCTGCTCGACGCGCGCGGCGCTCCCGTGGCTCGTTGGCGGGATCGCGGGGTTCCGGAACCGATCCTCGCCTTCGACCGGCTCTGGCCGCTGGCTTTGGACGAATGGCCGTCGCTGGAGGCGCAGGCGGCCGCGCTCGCCGACGACATCGCCTATAACGCGCACGACATCGACGACGGGCTGCGCGCCGGCCTGTTCACGCTCGAAGACATTGGCGCCGTGCCCTATCTCGGCGCCTTGATCGCCGAGATCGAACGCCGCCATCCCGTTCTTGAGGACACCCGCAAGATTCACGAACTTTCGCGCCGCGTCATTACCCGCTTCGTCGAGGACTCGAGCGCCGAAACCGCTGCGCGCCTGCGCGCCGACGGCGTCGAGACCGGCGCGGACGCGCGAAAGGCGGTTCGGGCGATGTTCGCCTTGTCGGACGCGATGGCGACGGCGGAGCGGGAGATCAAGGCGTTCCTGTTCGCCCGCATGTACCGCCATCCACAGGTCAACCGGATGCGCGCCGACGCCGACAAGATCGTACGTGCGCTGTTTGGCGTCTACGCCGTGCGCCCGCAGGAGGCGCCGGCGGCGTGGCGGGCGCGGGCCGAGCGGGTGGGCGGGGCGCAGGCGGCGGCGGAATATGTGGCGGGGATGACCGACCGCTTCGCGCTGGGCGAGTATCGCCGCCTTTTTGACCCCGCCGCCCGCTTGGGTTAAGGCGACGCAACATCCAAAGGTCAGTTGATGAACATTTTCGCCGACTTCGAGGTGCGGGTCGCCGCCCTGTTGGCCGCACGGGTTGCTGACGGTCTCCTCCCGCAAGGCCTCGATCTCACTCGCTTCGTGGTCGAACCGCCGCGCGACGCGGCCCACGGCGATCTCGCCACCAACGCCGCCATGGTTTACGCGAAGGAGGCCAAGGCCGCCGGCTCGTCGTCCCGCGCGCTCGCCGAAGCGTTGGGGTTGGGCCTGCAAGGCTCGCCCGGCGTCGCGAGCGTCGAGGTCGCCGGCCCGGGCTTTCTCAACATCAGGCTGAACAGCGCCGTTTACGCGGACGTGCTGCGGACCGTGCTGACCCAGGGCGACGATTATGGGCGCGGGGCGGCCAAGACTGACGCGGTCAATGTGGAATACGTCAGCGCCAACCCCACCGGGCCGATGCATGTCGGCCACGCGCGCGGCGCCGTGTTTGGCGATGCGCTGGCGCGGCTGCTGGCGTTCGCGGGCGATCCCGTCAGCCGCGAATATTACATCAACGACGCGGGCGCGCAGGTCGACGTGCTCGCCCGCTCGGCTTACCTGCGCTACCGCGAGGCGCTGGGCGAGAGCGTGACCATTCCCGAGGGGCTGTATCCCGGCGACTATTTGAAAGCCGTGGGCGCGGCGCTCGCCTCCGAGTTCGGCGTCGCGCTCCGGGCCAAGCCGGAGGCGGACTGGATCGCGCCGGTGCGCGCGCGCGCCATCGAAGCGATGATGGAGACGATTCGCGAGGACCTCAAATGTCTGGGCGTCGCGCACGAGGTGTTCTTCTCCGAACGCTCTCTGACAGCTGGACCGGACCGGGTGGCGCAGGCCATCGCCGCGCTGGAGACGAGAGGGCTAATCTACGAAGGCCGACTGCCGCCGCCCAAGGGCGCGCCCGTCGAGGATTATGAAGATCGCGCGCAGACCTTGTTTCGCTCGACCCAGTTTGGCGACGACGTGGACCGCCCTTTGAAAAAGTCCGACGGATCCTATACCTATTTCGCCAGCGACATCGCCTATCACAAGGACAAGATCGACCGGGGTTTCGCCAGCCTCGTCGACGTCTGGGGCGCCGATCACGGCGGCTATGTGAAGCGCATGCGCGCCGCCGTACAGGCGTTGTCGGACGGCAAGGTCGAACTCGAAGTGCGGCTTTGCCAACTCGTGCGGCTGATGCGCCACGGCGAGCCGGTGAAAATGTCGAAACGTTCCGGCGATTTCGTCACGCTGCGCGAGGTGGTCGACGAAGTCGGGGCTGACGCCGTGCGCTTCATCATGCTGATGCGCAAGAACGACGCGACGCTCGACTTCGACCTCGCCAAGGTGATCGAGCAGAACGCGGAAAATCCTGTGTTTTACGTGCAATACGCTCACGCGCGCACCTACAGCGCGGCCCGGCGGGCGCGCGAGACCTTCCCCGATTTCGACGCCTCGCCGCAAGCCCTAGCCGGGGCGGACTTTTCTTTGCTGGGCGACGAGGCCGAACGGGCGCTGTTGCGCAAGCTGGCGGAGTTGCCGAGGGTCGTGGCGCAAGGGGCGCAGGCGCGCGAGCCGCACCGGATCGCGTTTTACGCCCATGAATTGGCCACACAGTTTCATTCTTATTGGACACGGGGCAATGAGAACCCATATTTGCGGTTCGTTAACGAAAAAGAACGAAAAGTGACGGAAGCGAGGATCGCGCTCGCGGCCGGCGTTCGCCAAGCGCTGAAGTCGGCGTTGGGCGTCCTGGGCGTGAACGCGCCCGAGGACATGCGCTGACTGTCCTGGCGACCGCGCGAAAGTCGCGGCCGTACGCCTTGCCAGGACGCAAGTGAACATGAGCAAGACGCAAGTGAACATGAGCAACCTGAAACCCAAGCCCGCCGCCGAGATCAACCTCGAAGAATTCGAACGGCGCTTGCGAGCCGCCGCCGCGCCCCAGGCCGGCGTGGAGGATCCGCTCGCCGAATTGACGCGCCTTGTCGACACCATCGGTTTCGAGCGCACGCCCTCCGAGCGCGCGTTGGAGGCGACCCGCGCGCCCAAGCTCGCGCTGAAAGCCCCCGCGCTCCGGACGACGCCCGCGCTGAGGGCTCCGCCCCCGCCCCCTGCGCCCGTCGCGCCTCTTGCGCCCGTCACGCCTCCCGCTCCAAAAATGCCGCCTTCCGTGGAGGACAGCTTCGACCCGGAGTCCGCCTTCGCGGCGGAAGCCAACCCCACTCTGCGGCCGTCCTTTGACGAAGTTGACGACGCGGACGCCTTCGCGCCGCCGCCGCCTTCCCGCGAGGAGGTTGTGGAACCCCTCGTCGAGGCGCCGTCGGCGCGGTCCGCCAAACCGCGCGGGCGCCATTGGGGACTCAAGGTTGGAGGGCTTGTGGCCGCGTCGGTCGTAATGATCGGGGCGGTGGCGGTGTTCAAGGTCGGCCGCAGCTCCCATTCGGGCGCGCCGCCGCTGATCCTCGCCGCAACCGCGCCCACCAAAGTCGCCCCGCCCAGCGAGGAGACGGTGCGCACCGCCAACGAGACCGGCAATCTGCTGACCCGCGACACCGCCCAGCCGACTGCGACGCCGCCCAAACTCGTCGCCCCGCCCGAGGCGCCGGTCGATCTGGCCGCCCGTCCGCAGCCGACGGCCTCGCCGGCGGCGACATCCGACGCTTCGCCCGTGGCCCCGGCGAGCGAAACGCCGATCGTGGCTTCGCCCGTCGCAAGGGCGACGCCCGCCGCACCGGTCGGGGGCGACCCCAGCCGGGTCAAGACGATCTCCGTGCGGCCGGACGGCACGCTGATTTCCTCCGGCTTCGAGGCCAATGCGCCGGCGGCGACGCCCGCGCCCGCGCCCGCGCCCGCGCCGATCCCGGCCAAGACGGTCGCCGACGCGGAGGCTGCGACGCCCGCGCCCGCGTTGCCGACCAAGCTTTCGCCGCCCAAGAGCGCGGCGCGCGTGGTCTCCAAAACGGACACGACCGCGCCGGCCGACACCGGCGCCGGGCCGGTCCCGGTGAAGCCCAGGAAGCTGAAGCCGACGCCGACCGCCGCGCCGGTCGCCGAGGCGGAGCCCAAGACCGACGACGCCGCTCCGGCGGAAGCCGCCCCAGCGCCTTCGGGAGGCGGCTACGCCGTCCAGCTTGCCGCGCCCCGCAGCCAGGCGGACGCCGACGCCTTGATGAAGAGCTTGCCAGGCCGCTACGCCAGCGCGCTCAGCGGGGCTTCGCTGGGCGTGCGCAAGGCCGACCGGAACGGCGAAACCATCTACCGCGTGCGCGCCATGGGCCTCAGCCGGTCCGAAGCGAACGCCATGTGCGCCAAGATCAAATCGTCTGGCGGCGACTGCTACGTCGCGAAAAACTGATGCGCGCCTTCGTCAGCGGCTGCCGGGGCCTCGCGCTCGACGCGGAGGAGCGCGCGTTCTTCAGGAACAGCGATCCCTGGGGCCTGATCCTGTTCAAGCGCAACGTGGAGACACGCGCGCAAGTGAAGGCGCTGACGGATGATTTCCGCGGCGTCGTCGGGCGCGCCGACGCGCCGGTCCTGATTGACCAGGAGGGCGGTCGGGTGCAGCGCCTGCGCCCGCCGGAATGGTTCGACATTCCCGCCGCCGCGCGGTTCGATCCGGAACTGGGGCCTGAAAAGGCCGAAGCGGGCGTGCGGCTCGCGATGCGGCTGATCGCGCATGACCTGCGCGAAATTGGCGTGACCGTGGATTGTGCGCCGGTGCTCGACGTCGCGGACGCGGCCACGCATGAAGTGATTGGCTCGCGATCCTATGGCCGCGACCCCGTTCGGGTCGCGACGCTGGGCCGCGCTGCGATGGATGGGCTGCTGGCGGGCGGCGTCGTGCCGGTCGTCAAACATACGCCCGGCCACGGCCGCGCCCGCGCCGACAGCCATCTGGAGCTGCCGGTGGTGAACGCGAGCCGCGCCGAGCTGGCCCGCGATTTCGCCCCCTTTCGCGCGCTTAACGACGCGCTCGCCGCGATGACCGCGCATGTGGTCTACACGGCTCTGGACCCCGCCCGTGCGGCCACGGTTTCGCCTATGGTGCTGGGCGAGTTCGTGCGTGGCGAGATCGGCTTCGCCGGCCTGCTGTTCTCCGACGATCTGTCGATGAAGGCGCTCGGCGGCCCGTTCGACGCGCGCACGCGCTCCGCTTTCGCGGCGGGGATCGACATCGCCTTGCACTGCAACGGCGATCTCGAAGAATCCCGCCCAGTTGCCGAAGCGACGCCTTGGCTGGAAGGACGGGCGCTGGCGCGCGCGCAAAAACTGATGGCGCGCATCGCGGCGAGTCCGGACGCGTTCGACCCCCAGGAGGGCCGGGCGCGGCTGGCGGGAATGTTCGGGACGGCCTGAAAAGGCCCCCTATTCCGCTGCGGCCGCCCTTTCCAGCGGCTTCTCCAGCGCGGGATTGTGCCCCATCACGAAAACGATGATCGCGCCGACGCCTGCGCAGGCGGCGAGAAAGTAGAGGCTGGCGGCGTCCCCGCCTGTCCTGTCCTTGAGCGCGCCGAACACCTGCGGCCCGAAATATCCGCCCAGATTGCCGATGGAGTTGACCGCAGCGATGCCTGCCGCCGCGCAGCCCGCGTCGAGGAAGGCCGTCGGTAGCGTCCAGAACACTGGCAGCACCGAGAAGAACCCCGCGCCTGCGACGCACAGCCAAGCCATCTTGGTGACGGGATCGAGCGTTGTAGAAGCCCCCAGCAGCCCCACGACCATCGCCAGCAGCGGCAGGATCGCATGCCACTTGCGCTCGCCCGTGGCGTCCGAATGGCGGCTCCAGAGGATCATCGCCACCGCTCCCACCGCATAAGGAATCGCCGTGACGAAGCCCGACTGCAGGTTGGTGAGCCCGAACGCCTTGACGATCTGCGGCAGAAAGAAGCTGAGGCCGTATTGCGGCGTATTGCAGCCCATGTAGACAAAGCCGAGCGCGATGACGCGGGGATCGAACATGGCGCGGGCCCACGACATCGCGCCATGGCGCTGACGCGTCGCGTTTTCGGCGTCCAGCCGCGTCTTCAACCAGGCGCGTTCGTCCTCGTCGAGCCATAGCGCCTTGGCCGGGCGATCGGTCAGATAGAAGAACACGACGACCGACAGCAGCAGGGCCGGGATGGCCTCGATGATGAACATCCATTGCCAGCCATGCAGCCCCATGGCCCCTTCGAGGTTGAGCAGCGCGCCCGAGATCGGGGCGCCGATCACGGTCGAGATCGGAATGGCGAACATGAACAGGCCGACGATGCGCGCCCGATAGGCGGACGGGAACCATAGCGTCAGAAAGAAGATGATGCCGGGGAAGAACCCGGCCTCGGCGATCCCCAGCAGGATGCGCACGAAATAGAGGCTGGTCTGCCCCTGCACGAAGGCCTCCGCGCCGGCGATGATCCCCCAGGTGAACATGATGCGGGCGATCCAGACGCGCGCGCCGATCTTGTCGAGCGCAAGATTGCTGGGAACTTCGAAAAAGAAATAGGCGATGAAGAACATTCCCGCCGCGCCGCCGAACACGGCGCTGGTGAAGCCGAGATCCTTGCTCATCGGCCCGCCGGCGAAGCCCAGGTTCACGCGGTCGAGATAGGCGATGAAATAGCAGAGCATCAGGAACGGCACGAGCCGCCACGACACTTTCGACATGGTTCGTCGTTCGATTTCGCTCATGGGCGTCCTCCCGTCGGCTCGCCGCTCTGGGGGGCGATGGACGCGCAACCTTGCGCAATCGCAGGATTTGCGCAAGCGTCCGCGCGGAGCTATCGCGAAAAGCTATCGCTCAGGCCCCGGAGACGCGCATGATCCGACAGCCCTCGATTTACCTCCCGCACGGCGGCGGCCCCTGCTTCTGGATCGACGCGCCGCCGCCCTTCGGCAAGGCGGCGTGGGAGGGCTTGCGGGTCTATCTGGCGGGCCTGGCGGCGGGACTGCCCGAGCGGCCGAAGGCGCTGCTTTTCGTGACGGCGCATTGGGAGGAGGAGGAGGCGACGTTCAGCGTCCATCCGGCGCCGGGGATGATCTTCGACTATTACAACTTCCCGCCCCACACTTACGAGCTGAGCTACCGCGCGCCGGGGGCGCCGGAGGTTTCGCGCCGCGCGGCGAAGTTGCTGGCGGCGGCGGGGATCGGGGCGCGGCAGGACGAGGAACGCGGCTACGACCACGGCGTGTTCGTACCCATGCTGATCGTGGACCCCGTTCAGGAAATACCAATCGCGATGGCCTCGCTGCGGCGCGACCTCGATCCCGAGCGGCATCTGGCGATTGGCCGAGCGCTGGCGCCGCTGCGCGACGAGGGCGTGGCTATCGTTTGCAGCGGCATGAGTTATCACGATCTCCGCCATTTTCGGGACGGGGAGGGCG
Organism: Hyphomicrobiales bacterium; assembly: GCA_043784465.1. Lineage (GTDB taxonomy): Bacteria > Pseudomonadota > Alphaproteobacteria > Rhizobiales > Beijerinckiaceae > Roseiarcus. The sequence goes on along the minus strand of JAYVYJ010000085.1, from coordinate 2 downwards.
AA
>JAYVYJ010000084.1:0-32844 GCA_043784465.1 Hyphomicrobiales bacterium | reverse complement strand
ATTTTCCTAATTGCATCATTTTCACCTTCATCGTGAACAATCAATATTGGTGTGTTACCTAATCCGTGACTAGTTCTTTCAAGCCGTTGTAAGAGAGTTCTCCAGGCGAATTCTAGAACTTCGTTACTGGTTGAAGTCAGATCCGCTTCAAGCCGAAAGAGTCGGGGCCTGGCGCTCCCGATTTGGGGATGGGGCGTAACCGTACCCACTTCAACAAAACCGAAGCCAAGTCGGCCCAGACCTTCTACGGCCTCCGCGCTCTTATCAAAGCCCGCGGCGAGCCCGATAGGATTGGGAAACGATAGACCAAACGCCTCCACCCTAAGCCGCGGATCGCATGTTGGAGCCGGAAAAAACTTAAGGGCACGCGCGACACCTAGCGCTGCGCGGTGCGCAAATTCCGGTGGCAGACGATTCAATAGGGCTGACAGCAAACATTTATTCCGAGACTAGGCTTCGTAGGGCACCCGGATGGACGCTATCAAATTCTCGCGTCCATAAAATGTCGCAAATCTTCAAATCCGCATATAAATGAGGAAAGAGATCGCCACCCCGGGACGGCTCGAAACGAAGCGCCTCGCCTAGCCCTTCGACGCGTATCGCCACAACGATCAAATTGCCACAATTGGTGAAGTGGCGGATGACAGTCTCTTCAACTTGACCCGCCGTTGAAAGATGAATGTAACCGTCCCTAATGTCGATAGGGGCGCCAAAAAAAACGCCTCTCCGAGCGGTTTCTGACCACTCAATCGTAGTCATGATTTTATATACAACCTTCAACTCACTAATCCTGCAATGTACGTTTGAGCAATTCCAGTTCATCTTTTAGCGCAGGGTTGGTGTCACAAAGCTTGTCGATCTTGCGTACGGCGTGAAGCACCGTCGTATGATCCCGACCACCAAATCGGCGGCCGATTTCCGGAAGAGAGCGAAGCGTCAAAGACTTTGCGAGAAACATTGCAATTTGTCGTGGCATCACGACCGCCGCGGTTCGCCGCGAACTCAGCAAGTCAGCCCTCGAAACGTTGTAATGGGTCGCTACCCGCTTCTGGATATCTTCAATCTTGACTCTCTTGGGTTCGCGATTCCGGATCAAGTCTCGAACCGCCAATTCCGCCAGAGCAAGAGTGATCGGAGTACCCGTCATCTGGGCATGCGCGACCAAACGATTTACGGCTCCTTCCAAGTCCCGCCCATTGGGCGCCACCGCGCCGGCGATGAAGGCGAGCACCTCCGGAGGCGATTGCAAAGCGGGGAAGGCAAGCTTCGCGGCCGTCAGACGATCCTCCAAAATCTTGAGGCGCATAGTCTCGTCAAAAGACTGCATCTCCACGCAGATTCCACCTGCCAATCGGGAGCGCACGCGTTCGTCAACTGCGTCGAGTTCCGATGGCGGTCGATCTGCGGCGATCACCACCTGACGTCCCCCATCAATCAAGGAATTGAGAACGTGACCGAACTCATTCTGAATCACCCGCCCCTGCAAAAACTGCGCATCGTCGAAGATGAGAATTTCTGTTGATCGAAGCTGCTCTTTGAATGAAATAGCGGATTGACTACGCAGCGCATTTACGAAGCCAAACATGAAAGCTTCAGCGGTGACATAGACCACGGACTGCCGACGCGCGAGCGACGCATGCGCAATGGCCTGCAACAAATGAGTTTTCCCTAATCCAACTCCCGCGTGGATGTATAACGGCGACATCGTGGCGTCCTTGGAATCCGAAATCTTTTTTGCAAGAGATAAAGCGAGTTGATTGGCGCGCCCGCTGACGAAAGTTGAGAACGTCAGCCGGCGGTCTAACGGTGAAGCGAGCGTGCTTCGGCCCGCGGCCTCAACGCGGCGCTTCTGTGGCCCACGCGGACCATTCACGTCGTCAGCAGGGCGGACCAGGAATCGTTCGACGTCCACACTTGCAAAGCTGGTTTGCGACGATCGCGCCGAAATTTCCAGCGTAACAACGCCTTCCAACTCTGCGTCGAGAGCCTGGAGGAGCTTCACCTGATAGTGCGATTCAATCCAGCTTTTCAAGAACCGAGTCGAAACGGAAAGCCGGGCGCGTCCCGTGTCGAAGTCCTCCAGCTGTAAACTGCCAAACCAGCTATTGTAGACGTCTTCTCCCAAGCTGGCCCGGAGCCGCACGATCGTCCGCGCCCAGACTTCGTCCAGACGGTACGGCACGGACTTTTCGACCGCGCGCTGGACAGGCTTTCCCCTCATTTTTAAACGCCCTCAGTCGACTCAAGAAAAGTGATATTCATCTTCCCCTCCTGCAAACCCCGGACGGCAAATTCACGTGGCGCGACCTGGCCAAATTTTCGAAGACAAACAACCGACATCCGCACTCACATAGTTTAAGCGAACTGTATAGTTGATCCTGGGTAAGTCACAAGTCTAATACAAAAATAAGCGCAACTCTTAAGATAGCGATAATTAAATTTAAATTTAAAACCAAATTTATATTAAAAACGAAATTCGGTGCCAACTATACTTAAACAGTAAAAAAATCTCATGGTAAGTGTCAAATTCTCGTACTGCTATGAATCCAAAAATGTGACGTTAAACCCGAGTATACATGCTAGGTGTACATCAATTACATCTCGCTTTCGGGAAATATATTATCAAGCGACATCGCAATCACTTCCACGTCAACACGACTGGCTGTCGATTAGCTATCTGTCTATGACATGGACGCGTAAGGGCGGCAATCAAATTGGCCGCTTGACAGACTTGTTCAGTTCCAATCGCGTCTAAAAGCGTCGCAAGCTGGGAGGGTAGGCAGCCAAGGCATTGATAATCGAGCGGGCTGTGATTTCCTGAGCCTCCATCGGGTTGTGAGTCGAGACGTCTGGACAGGGCGGCCTGACCTCCTCAGATGCGAACTTTCGCCAAGGAAACGCCCGCAGAAGTCCTTTTGACGCTAACCGTCAGATTTGATTTCGATTTTAGTGTTCCGCGAAAACGTCCTTGAGTCATCGAAATGTAGCCTCAACGTCACACGGCGATCATGAACGTTTCCATTGTCTTGAGACTCTGTGCGTGGGTTAGGAGGCGTTGAGAGGACGCACGTCTGCAATACGTCGCCTAAGCAGGGGAAGGCTTTCGACATCCCCCGCATAATGACCTGCAGCCTAGGGAGCATTCTCCAAATGGGAACGTCAATGTTTCGTTCCAAACATTGGCCAGAATTTTATTCCTCCGCAATTTTTGCAATCTTATAATTTTACGTCCATTTTTTGATCCGCGCACGGTCTCAGACGCCGGCAAATTTTAGGTAAGACGTGATCCTGAAATTGCTCTTTCAGGGCGGAGATGGACTAAACCGACTTTAATTTTGTGCTCCCATCGCGGGCACGCCGATCCGCTTGATCTCCCATTCCAACTTAACTCCGCTCGTTTCGCGCACGCGGCGCTGAACTTCCTCACCAAGCGTTTCGATCTGGCCGGCGGTAGCCGCACCGACATTGAGTAAAAAATTGCAATGCAGAGTGGAGACCTGCGCGTCGCCCATGCGCAGTCCCCGACATCCCGCCGCGTCGATGAGCCGCCAAGCTTTCTGACCCGGAGGATTTTTGAAAGTCGATCCCCCGGTCTTTTCTCTTATGGGCTGGGCGGCATAACGGGCGCTTGTGATTCTATCCATTTCCACTTCAATCTCATGGCGGACGCCGGGATGACCTTGAAATAGGGCGCGGGTGAAGACAACGTCTTCGGACGCCGAACAGTGGCGATAGCTATAACCCATCTGGGATTTGTCAAGCCGAACGGATCGCCCGCGTCGATCGTATCCACACGCCTCAATCAAGATATCTTTAATTTCCCCGTTGTGGGCCCCCGCGTTCATACGCAGCGCGCCGCCAATTGCTCCAGGCACCCCGCGAAGAAAGGCGAAACCCGCAAGTTCGGCTTCGGCCGCCGCCCGAGCAACCGCCGCGTCCAGCGCAGCCGCGCCTGCTGACAACCGTCCGCCGCCTTCTGACGCGATAAAATTAAAAGCGCGGCCGCCCAAACGGATGACGACGCCTCGAACGCCTCCGTCACGCACGATCAAATTGGAGCCCACGCCGATGACGGTGATGGGAATTTCATCGGGAATGGCGTCGAGTAAATAAGAAAGATCTTCCTCGTCGGTTGGCGATGCCAAAACATCAGCGGGACCGCCGACCCGGAACCACGTCAACGGCGATAACGCCGCTTCGAAAGTCAAACGACCTCTGAAGGCTGGAATCAGCGCCGCGATGTCGTGATGGTTCACGCCGCCTCCAATTCCGCCGGTAGCGTGTAGGCCCATTGCGTGATGTTGCCCGCGCCGAGGCAAATCACGTAGTCGCCCGGCTTGGCGACTTGTTTTACGAGCCCGGCCAGCTTCTCCGGACTTGGTAGCGCCAGAGCATGACGGTGACCGTGCGCATTTATGGCGGCGGCGAGCGCCTCTTTGTCGATGCCGAGTATTGGCGGTTCGCCGGCGGGATAAACATCCGCGACGATGACCATGTCGGCGTCGTTGAAACAAAGCGCGAAGGCGTCGAACAACGATTGCAGCCGTGTATATCGATGGGGTTGCACAATCGCGATCACCTGACCCTTTGTCGCACTGCGCGCTGCGCTCAAGACAGCGGCGATCTCGACGGGATGGTGGCCGTAGTCGTCGAAAATTGTCACGCCGTTCCATTCGCCCGTCTTGGTGAAGCGGCGCTTCACGCCTCCAAAGCCTGAAATCGCCTTGCGGATCGTCGGTATCGAGGCCCCAAGTTCATGCGCCACCGCAATCGCTGCTGTGGCGTTCAGCGCGTTATGGCGGCCGGGCATAGGCAAGGCCAGTTCGTCTATGTATGTGGCGTGACCTGACTGGCGGTCGCGCACCAGCACGTTGAAATGCGTACTTCCGCCATGGGCTTCCACGTCTAGCAACCGGACGTCGGCTTGCGGATTTTCGCCGTAAGTTATGACGCGCCGGTCTTCGATTCGGCCGACGAGTTCCTGAACCGTCGGATGATCGAGGCACATCACCGCAAAACCGTAAAAGGGCAGGTTTTCGACAAAGGAGAAGAATGCCTCCTTGATGGCGTCAAAAGTCTTGAAATGGTCGAGGTGTTCGGGGTCGATGTTGGTGACGATCGCAATGTCGGCGGGCAACTTGAGGAAGGTTCCGTCGCTTTCGTCGGCCTCGACAACCATCCAGTCGCCGGCGCCGCGCCGCGCGTTGGTGCCATAGGCGTTGATAATGCCGCCGTTGATGACCGTAGGATCGAAACCGGCGGCGTCGAGGAGAGTGGCGACGAGCGAGGTCGTCGTCGTTTTGCCATGCGTGCCGGCTATGGCCACGCATTGCTTGAGACGCATCAACTCTGCCAGCATTTCGGCCCGACGCACGACGGGCACGCGCTTGACGCGAGCCGCCGCCAATTCCGGATTGTCGCGCTTAATGGCGGAAGAGACCACCACCACCGCCGCCTCGCCGATTTGCTCAGCCTTGTGGCCGATGGAGACGGTGGCGCCGCGTTCGCGAAGGCGTTTGGCGTTTGCGTTCTCAGCGGCGTCAGAGCCCTGGACTTTATATCCGAGGTTCAGCAGCACCTCCGCTATGCCGGACATCCCTATGCCGCCGATGCCGATGAAATGGATTGGGCCTAGCTCGCTCGGCAGTTTCATCTGAGGCGGTCTCCAGCCACGTCGTCGGCACGACATAATGCCTTCCGCCGATTCGGCCAAATCGAAAAGCCGATACAGCCTACCTCTGCCTGTAGACGAGTGCGTCAGGCGACAGATTGCTTTTCATCTCAGCGCCTTAAAAGCGCATGTCGTTTCCGCGTCGGGGGGGAAATCGTCCCGACGCGGGGGTTGCAGCGGTCGGGAACGACGGCCAAGACAAGGCGTTTAGCTTCCGAGAAGTCTGACGCGAAACAGACGCGCGACGGCTTCCTGCTACCTAACGGGAATGATCGATGATGAACGTTCGAATTTTCACCACGGCGGCAATGATAACTTTGGCCTTTGCGAACCCCGCCTCCGCCGAGCGAGCAAAGGTTGGCGAATTGCGCTGCGAGGTGTCGGGCGGCCTTGGTCTCATCATCACATCCTCAAAGGAATTGGAGTGCCGGTTCCGTTCGGCGCGAGGCGGAACCGAGGCTTATCATGGCCGTATCAACAGATTCGGACTGGATATCGGAGGTACAGACAGGGGCATCCTGGTCTGGGACGTTTTTGCTGCAACAGAAGGGCCCCTGCGTCATTCTTTGGCTGGAGAATATGCCGGCGTAGGCGCGTCGGCGACGGTGGGCGTTGGCCTCGGCGCGAACGCGCTGGTCGGCGGCTCCAACCGGGAATTCAGCCTTCAGCCTCTTTCTGTTCAGGCCCAGACCGGCCTCAACATCGCGGCGGGCGTATCCTCCATCACACTTCGCCCCGGCGAGTGATCAGGAGCGCATCCGCGCCCCTTTTGGATCGTAGGCCGGCGTCGCAAGCCGTCGCGCTGGCTTTCGCTCTCCAATGATTTCGATTTCAAATGTGTCTGCGTCCGCATGTTCGCGTTTGATATAGCCGAGCGCCAGCGACTGACCGACGCAATGGCCGTAACCGCCCGAGGTGACCCACCCGATAACCTTCCCGTCTCGCCAGATCGGCTCGTCGCCGATGGCGTCGGCATCGGTGGCGTCGATAGCGAAGGCTGTCAGACGCATCTTGCCGCCGGACGCTTTTTCGGCGGCAGCCGCCTCCACGCCGACGAATCCTCCCCGTTTGAAATCGACGAAGCGGCCAAGCCCCGCCTCGAAGGGCCCATAAATCGGTCGATACTCGCGCGCCCACGTTCCAAAGCTTTTTTCGAGGCGCATCGCCAGCAGCGCACGCAAACCAAACGGCGTCAGGCCGAGAGAGGCGCCCGTCGTCGTCAGAAGTTTATGCATCGCCCGCTGATACTCGGGTCTGACCCAGATCTCATACCCAAGCTCACCCGTGAAACTTACACGCCCCACCAGCGCCGGGATCATGCCGATATTGAGCATGCGGAAAGTCTGGAAAGGGAACGCTTCATTTGACAAGTCGTCGTGCACCAGCTTTTGTAACAATTCGCGCGATCTCGGTCCCGCGATGGAGAGGCCGGGATAGTCCATTGAAGCCCCACGGAACGTCACACCTGGCTGGGCATATTTTTCGAACCACCTTAGATAATACGCTTCCGCCGCGAGCGAACAAATCAGTAGGAACTTGTCTGGCGCATGGCGGCTGAGCGTGAAGTCGCCAATCAGCCTACCTTTTTCGTTCAACATCGGCGACAGCGCGAGGTGACCGACGGTTGGGATACGGCCCGCCATCACGCGAGAAAGGAACTCTACGGCCTTCGGCCCCTCGACTTCGATCTTTCCATAATTGGCGATTTCCGTCATGCCAACGCCCTGGCGCACCGCGCGGCATTCTGCGCCTACATGCTCAAACGCGTTGGAGCGCCGGAAAGTCACATTTTCGACCGGTTCCGTTCCCTTGGGTGCGAACCACAAGGGATTTTCAAGCCCGCACGATTCGCCCATCACTGCGTTGTCAGCCAACAGTTCGTCGAAGATCGGCGTCGTGCGCAGGGGCCGCGCGGCGGGCAGCTCCTCGTTGGGAAAGCGGATGCGGAAACGGCGCGAATAGTTCTCGCGCACCTTCGCATTGGTGTAGGCGAGCGTCGCCCAGTCGCCAAAGCGCGCCACGTCCATGCCCCAGATGTCGTAGCCGGGATCACCCTCAATCATCCAGTTGGCGAGGGCGAGCCCGACGCCGCCGCCCTGGCTGAAGCCGGCCATTACCCCGCAGGCGACCCAGTAATTCTTCAGGCCCCGCACCGGCCCGATCAGCGGATTGCCGTCGGGGGCGAAAGTGAACGGTCCGTTGACCGTCTTGCGGATGCCCGCCTTCGCGAGCGCCGGGAAGTGCTTAAATGCCGTCTCCAGCGACGGGGCGATTCTTTCGAGATCGTTTGGCAGCAGGTTTTGCCCGAAATCCCAGGGCGTTTCTCGCTCGCTCCACGGCACGCAAGCCTGCTCGTAGGTGCCGATCAACATGCCGCCGCCCTCTTGGCGCATATAAATCTCGCCCTCGAAGTCGATGACGTGGAATTTGTCGACGCTAGGGTCGATGACCTCGGGCAGATCTTCCGTGATGAGATAATGGTGCTCCATCGCCAACACGGGCAGCTCGATCCCAACCATCCGGCCGACCTCCCGCGCCCACAGGCCTCCGGCGTTGACGACATGCTCGGCGTGGATGTCGCCCTTCTCGGTGATGACGTCCCACGAACCGTCGGGATGCTGCTGCAAATCCACGACACGGTTAAAGCGCACGATCTCGGCGCCGCCGATTTGGGCGCATTTTGCGTAGGCCTGCGTTACGCCCCACGGGTCCAGATGGCCCTCGACGGGATCGAACATCGCGCCAACAAAATGCTTTTTCTCGATGAAGGGGTACATTCTGGCCGCTTCATCGATGGAGAGAATTTCAAGGTTCATGCCGAGATAGCATCCCCGCGCCTTCGCCATTTTCAACCAGTCGAGCCGCTCTTTCGTCCCGGCGAGATTGAGCCCGCCGGTGACGTGCATCCCGCAGGAGACGCCGGAGATGGCCTCGATCTCCTTATAGAGATCGATGGTGTATTGCTGGAGTCTGGCGACGTTGGGGTCGCCGTTCAACGTATGCATGCCCCCCGCAGCATGCCACGTCGAGCCGGAGGTCAACTCCGCCCGCTCGACGAGCACAACGTCGCGCCAACCCCCTTTGGTCAGATGATAAGCGACGCTGGCGCCGACAACGCCGCCGCCGATGACGACAACCTGGGCATGCGATTTCATTGGGCGGCTCCTCTGGCCGAAATCTCATGGAAAAAACGCGTCTGGCGGGGCACGAAAAGAGCGACTCCGAGCATAGCGGCCAGCATAAGCACGCAGAGGCCGAAGAACGCGACCGAAAGTGAAAACGCATCGGCGACCAAACCAGTGACGAGCGGCGCCGGCGCCCGGGGAAACAGGCCGAAGAACGACACGGTCGAAATTGCAAGACCCGCCGAGAGACCCGGCCTTCGGGCCGCCAACGAAAAGCCGCAAGGCACAATAGCGGCCGTCCCTGCGCCGATCACCGCGAATCCAAATACGGTGATCCCGAAGCCTTTATCGACGGCGACGATCGACAATCCGACGGACGCGACCGCATAAGAGGCCAGCATGAGCGCCCGATCGCTGAAACGCCGTCGAACCCGGTCGACCTGAAAGCGAACCACGGATTGAAACCCGGCGAAAAAAGCGGCGCCTATCCCCGCAAAGGCCGCCAGATCGGGCGAAGCGCGCCGAAGCAGCAAAGAACTCCAGGCGAGGGCTGAACCTTCGCAGACAATGGAGACGCCGACCGCCAGACCCAACATCGCCAAACCAAGATCCATCCCCCTGAGGCTCGGCGTCCCCTTGAGTCGCGCCGCATCCGCCGGACGTTCCACAATCGCCCCCGCTACGGCCAGCGCCGTCCCCAGGAGACACGCTTCGGCCAGCCCGATGGCAAACCAGGAACCACCGTGAAAAGCCAGATAGCTCCCAATCAAGGCGCCTGCTCCGACGGCCCCCGAAGCGATAGCGTGAAACTGCACGAAGATCGGTTTGCCGAGATCCTGTTCGACGCGTGCTCCCTCCGCGTTCATCGTCGAATCCATCAGGCCGCCAATAGCCCCGAAAAGCGAAAGCGCCGCGAACAGCCCCCCAGCCGACCGCGCGTAGATCGCAAGCCCCAGCGAGGCGCCCATCGTAAACAGCGCAAAAAGCAAGGCGCGCCTGACGCCCACACGCGACGCGACCGCGCCCGCCCCGGACATGGCCGCAAGATAGCATGCCGTGAACAACGTAAGCGCCAGACCGAAGCCCGTGGCGCTCACGCCCACCCTCTCGACCACGCTGGCGCTGGCCCCATTCCAGACACCCATGGCGACGCCGAAGGCGGCGAATGTGGCCGCTACCGCACGACGGGGCGAAAGTCTGGTCAAGTCCCGGCGCCTTTTCCGCGCGTCTTCGCCGCATCGAACGACAAAGCCGCAATTTTCAGTTCAAGATTGGACCCTATCGCGCACGTCGTGAACTCGCCATCCCGGAAATTGGCATGGCCGCATGCACCGTCACTCCGCAGCCTTGGCCTCGACCACGTCGCTCCGGCGCCCTGTGTTGGCGAAACGCGCGATCGCCCAGGACCGAAACAACGACACCGCCTCGTTGCTCAAATCCTCGGGATGTGTCGTGAGGTAGTAGCCGTAGCCTTCGTCGAGCCAGACCTCGAACGGCCGAACAAGCCGTCCGGCCTTGATGTCCTCGGCAAACAGCAAAGGATCGGCTAACGCCAGACCCTCGCCGGTCATTGCGTATTGCACCGCTAGTTGTTGAGTGTCGAACACGAGGCCGCGGTCGACCGCCAGATCGGGGCGGCCGATTTGTCGAACCAGCATCTCCCAAAACATATATCGTGGTTTGTCGTCCAGCTTGACGTGCAACAGGTCGCAGGACGAAATGAACTTCGCGGGATCGCTATGCTCGACCTTTTGCAGCAGCCTGGGGCTGCACACGACGGTCGCGCGCACCATCCACAGCAGGTCGTGGATCGCATCCGTCACGCGAGGTTCTGTATAGACGATGGCGATGTCGATATCGCCGTCGGTCTCAGGTCCGCTCGTCGGCTTGGAGACGATCTCCACGGATATGCCGGGATTTTCCGAACGGAAATCGCGGAGAATCGGGATCGCCAGTCTGTGCGCGAACGAAGTCGGCAGCGCGACCTTAAGCACTCTCTTGGGGCGGCCTTTCTCCTTGATGACCTCGCCGAGCGCCTGGTCGATGCGGTCGAACGATTTGGTCACGACCGGCAGAATGTGACGCCCGGCTTCGGTCAGCACGAGTTGCTGAGGCCGTCGCTCGAACAAAGCGACGCCAAGAAAATTCTCCAGCACGATGACATGCCGGCTGACGGCGCTTTGCGCCACGGTGAGGCTATTGGCCGCAGCGGTGAAACTGAGATGCTGTCCCGCCGCCTCGAACGCCCGCAGCGCGTTGAGCGGCAACCACTTGCGATCCATATTCCGTCCTAGCGGGAGGCGTCAGCCGGTGCGTGTGGCCGCGAGCCGCTCCTCGTCCGGATCATAGCTCATGCCGCGCGCGTCCGACAGTACGATGTGGCCGGAATCGTCCACGCGCAAAGGCTCGCGCATCATGAAGGCGTGTGAGGGCGCGTCCTATTCGGGGGGTCGTAGGGGAATTCGAGAAACGGCGCGTCGCAAAGGCCCGCCGTGAGATGCGCGTTGGCCGCCACGCCCATGCCGTTGGTCCAGGTATGCGGCGTGAAAACACGATTGTGTTCCTGCGCCATCGACGCGACGCGGCGCAGGCCTGCTATGCCGCCAACCAGCGCCGCATCGGGCTGCAACACGGCGAGGCGCCCCTGCGGGATGAGATCGCGGAACTCGTAAAGCTGCCGCGTCATCTCACCCCCCGCGATGCGGATATCGGTCATGTCGCGTGGCCGGCGCTTGCCTTCCTTGTCGCCGCGATGCCACGGCTTCTCCATCCAGTAGACGCCGAGCCGCTCAAGTTCGGGGGCGACCTCGACCGCAGCCTAGAGCGACCATGAGGGATTGGCGTCCCACCGCTTTCGCCAGCCCTGATTGCAATCGACCATCAGATGCCGCTTGTCGCCGACCCGCGCGCATACCGCTTCCAGCGCCTCCACGTCCTCGCGCCCGTCTCCGCTGTGGAAGCGGATTTTAAGCGCTGCGAACCCCTGGTTCAGATAGCTCTAGGCTGCGTTGGCGAGCGCCTCCGGGCCCCGCAGCGCGCCCGAAGACAAAGGCCCGCACGCGGTCGGAAAGGCCGCCGATCAGCTTCCACACCGGCAGTCCCGTCAGCTTGCCAGCAAAGTCCCACAGCGCCAAATCGAGTGGCCAGCAGCATCCCCAATGAAAACTGTTGTTGTTGAGGATGCGCCAATGGCGCTCGATCTGCATGGCGTCCTGGCCGACGAACAGATGCTCGTGGCCCGCAAACCCCAGCATAATATCGCCTGAACCGACGCCGGTGACGCCGAGGTCGGTGTGAACCCGCACGATGGCCGCGTCGAAATGCGAACGCGGCTGGGTGTCCCAACCCGCACGCGGAACGGCGGGTCAAGGGGCAGCCGACGCCGGGTGATTTCGATTCCGGTAATGAGGGCTTTGAGGCTCATCGGCAGTCGATTCACAAGGTCTTGTAGTCCATATCTTGGGCGTTGGCGTGGGGCGAGCGGTCGCGCCCAAAACCCGATTGCCTGAAACCGCCAAACGGCGTCGTCATCGACGAGCGTCCATAAGTGTCGACCCACACCGTTGCCGCCCGGATCGCACGCGGATGCCCGTGTGCGGACCGCATGTCGCTTCTCCAGAACGCTCGCGGAGGCCGTAGATCGAATCATCCTCCAGCCGGATCGCCTCCGCTTCGTCCTTGAACGGGATCTCCACGACGACCGGGCCCAATATCTTCTCCTGCACGATACGCATGTCGTTGCACGCCTCGTCGAAGATTGTCGGCTCGACATAAAAACCGCCGGTTGTCGCCCGCGCGCGGTTGTCGCCGAGCGCGACTTTGGCATCTACTCGCTGGCCGAGTTCGATGTAATCCGGCACCCGCTCGCTGTGGCTCTTCTCGGTCACGGCGCCAAGCTGCGACTTCGCGTAGAACGGATGCCCCGGCGGAATCTGCGTGCGTTGCACGTCGGCGATCTCGTCGTAGACCTTGTCGGCGAACCCGGCTAAATATAGCAAGCAGTTTGCGCGAAGGGGGATATCGACGGCCGGTGAATTGGCGATCGGCTTGCCGACGTCCAGCGTTTCCAGCCGCGCGATCTCGTTCGTGTGTTCGCACACGAAATCCGCGAGACGCGCCCGCACTTTCTTCTTGGTCCCGCCTCCGCGTCGCGCCCATGCCCCGTCTCGAAGGTCCGACGCGCGACCGCGACAGCGTGGTCGATATCCTGCGCGTCGCCGTTCGCAATCTCGGCGATCACCCCTCCGTCAATAGGCGACATCCTCGGAGAATTTTTGCCGGAGGCGGATGCGACGCAGCGGCCATCGATGAAGCGCGCGATTCCCAAGCTGCTTTGGTGTTTGCGGTCAACCATGGAGCCTTGTGGTCCCGGACGGGGACTGGAGTTCAGCAAGGTCTTAGTTTCAATGAAGTGGGCGCGCGCGGACATGAAATTTTCAAGATGCGCCGATGCTTTCGCGTCATGCCCTTGCGCGTCGAGCGCCACGCCGCCTAAAGCGAGAGGGCATGCTGACCGTTCATCATCTCAACAATTCCCGCTCGCAGCGCGTACTGTGGCTTTTGGAGGAACTGAACCTTCCTTACAAGATCGAACGCTATCGGCGTGACGGCAAGACTCAACTCGCGCCGCCGGAACTGAAGCGCATACATCCGCTCGGCAAGTCGCCGGTCGTGACCGACGGGCAGGCGACGCTGGCCGAGACCGGAGCAATTGTGGAATATCTCGTCGACAAAGCCGACGGCCTCCTGCGACCCCCGCCGGGATCGTCCGAGCGGCTGCGCTGGACCTACTGGTTGCATTACGCGGAAGGCTCGGCGATGCCGCCCCTGCTGCTGCGTCTGGTGTTTTCCGTGTTGCCGGGCCGGTCGCCCTGGCTGTTGCGTCCGCTCGTGCGTGCGATTTCGGCGCGTGCGCTCAACGGCTTCGTCGATCCCCAGATCAAGACGCATTTCGATTATATCGAGAGCGAACTGGAAAATTCCACGTGGTTCGCCGGGGACGAGTTTTCCGCCGCCGACGTCATGATGAGCTTTCCGCTCGAAGCGGCGGGCGCGCGCGCGAACGCTTTCGCCGGACGTCCAAAGATCAAGGCGTTTGTAGAGCGATGCCACGCCCGCCCGGCCTACCGGCGCGCGTTGGAGAAGGGCGGACCCTACGCCTACGCCTGATGGCTCAAGCGCTTTATGAACCGCTCGAAGGCTCCGGGAGGCTGCACGAATTCCCGGAAGCGCAGCCAGAGGCCGGCGAGCATTCACAGGCTTTGCGCCTGAAGAGGGACGCCCGGGTTCGTGCGAGGCATAAAGGGGAAAGCCTGACAGCACGGGCCGGATGGCTGTTGACGGGCGGACCGTGTTGTTCGCTTACGGCGTGCTCGTAATCGCCCCATCCTGGACCTTTGGCCTGTTTGTGAGCGTCGATGTGACGATGTTTTTTCGTCGTCGCGCGGGCGCTCAATGTCCTTGGCTTTGGCGTCCAGCCGACGCCGTCTGTGTTGGCGGGAGGGTCGCTTTTGATTCTCGGCGGCCTCGTCGTCACATTCTGGCGCATGTAGCCCCTGCTGACCCTTCCGCTTTGCCCCGGCGCACGATAGAGCAGCCGCCACTCCCGCTTTATGATCCTCCATGACCCAGCCAGATCCAGTCGCGCGCCGTCGCACGTTCGCCATTATTTCCCATCCGGACGCAGGCAAGACCACGCTCACCGAAAAGCTGCTGCTGTTCGGCGGCGCGATCCAGCTGGCCGGAGAAGTGCGCGCCAAGGCCAACCGCCGCCAGACCCGCTCGGACTGGATGGGAATCGAACGCGAGCGCGGCATTTCCGTCGTGACGTCGGTGATGACCTTCGAATACGGCGACTGCGTCTTCAATCTGCTCGACACCCCTGGTCATGAGGATTTCAGCGAAGACACCTACCGCACCCTCACGGCGGTCGATTCCGCCGTTATGGTGATCGACGCCGCCAAAGGCATAGAAGCTCGCACCCGAAAGCTGTTCGAAGTCTGCCGTCTGCGCGACATCCCTATCGTCACTTTCATCAACAAGATGGATCGCGAAACCCGCGATCCGTTCGACCTCATCGACGAGGTCGAAAAAACCCTCGCCCTCGACGCCGCTCCGCTGACCTGGACAATCGGCCGGGGCCGCAGCCTCGGCGGCGTCTACGACATTCGCCGCAGCCGCTTGACCCCGCTGGGCAAGGACGCAGCCGCCTTCGCCGTCAACGGTCCCGACGACCCCCGCGTCGCCGAACTGGTGCCCGAGCACGAGCGCGCGACGGCCATCGAGGAGTTAAACATCGCCATCGAGGGGCTGAAGCCCTTCGACAGGAAGGCTTACCTTGAAGGTCATCTAACCCCTGTGCTCTGGGGCAGCGCGCTCAAGGATTTCGGCGTGCGCGATCTCATCGACGCGCTGGCGGAGTTTGCGCCGAGCCCCCGCGCGCAGGCTGCCTCCACCCGCATTGTCGAGGCTGACGAACCAAAAATGACCGGCTTCGTGTTCAAGATTCAGGCGAACATGGACCCCAACCACCGCGACCGCATCGCCTTCATGCGCGTCTGCTCAGGGACGCTGCGGCGCGGCATGCGCGCCAAACTGGTGCGCACGGGCAAATCGCTGACATTATCGGCGCCGCAGTTCTTCTTCGCGCAAGATCGCTCGCTGGCGGAGGAGGCCTTCGCCGGCGACGTCGTCGGCATTCCCAATCACGGGCTCTTGCGCATCGGCGATACGATGACCGAGGGCGAAGAAATCGTATTTCGCGGGGTGCCGAGCTTCGCGCCCGAAATTCTGCGCCGCGTCAAACTGGCCGACGCGATGAAGGCCAAGAAACTGCGCGAGGCGCTCCAGCAGATGGCGGAAGAGGGTGTCGTGCAGGTGTTCGTGCCGCAGGACGGGGCGGCGGCCATCGTGGGCGTAGTCGGCGCCCTCCAGCTCGACGTGCTGACCGAGCGGCTCAACGCGGAATATGGCTTGCCCGTCTCATTCGAGCAGAGCCGCTTCGAGATCTGCCGCTGGGTTTCTTCGAACGACCGGATCGAACTGGACAAGTTCGTCTCGGCCTTTCCCGCCTCCCTCGCGGTCGATCTGGACGGGGCGCCTGTGTTCATGGCCTCGTCCGCCTTCAATCTGAGATATGAACAGGAGCGTTGGCCCCACATCCGCTTCGCCGATGTGAAGGACTACCAGAAGGCGGCCGCTTAAGGTGCGAAACTGGCGATCGCCTTCGCCGTGGCCTCGTCGGTGATTAAAGCGGTGGGTTGAAGCAGTTTGCAGCCCGCGACGATGGCCCTTACCTTGTCAGGGCCGCCGCCGACTACGATGCATGAGGACGCTTTTCGCAAGCT
The DNA here is from genome assembly GCA_043784465.1 of Hyphomicrobiales bacterium. Lineage (GTDB taxonomy): Bacteria > Pseudomonadota > Alphaproteobacteria > Rhizobiales > Beijerinckiaceae > Roseiarcus. The sequence continues at coordinate 16,702 of JAYVYJ010000084.1, read as the reverse complement.
TTCGATGGGAATCGACAGGGTTCGCCCATTGACCGGGTGATCGACGGGGCGACCCTCGGCGTCGAAAAACGTATAGAGAATATTGCCGACGGCGCCACGCGCCTTGAGCCCGGCGATCTCCTCATCGTCCATGAAGCCATAGGACTTGGCGCCGCCAAAACTGTTGTCGCCGCCAATCCCCACCACTACGGCGTCGAGGGCTTGCGCAAGGTCATAGACCTCACCAAGGCCGCACCGCTCGATCAGCGCGCGTTTGGTTTCCCGGCTGTCGACAATGGCCGGCGCCGCGAGCATATAGCAATCGGCCATGTAGGCACGCGAAAACTGCCAAGCGCATTCGGAGGGATTGGCGGCTCGCGCGCGCATAACGCCGCCTAGCAGCGAAACGACCGACATCCGCGGGACGGTCTTGTCCTCAAGAAATCCGACCATCCGGCTCAACGTCTCGCCCCAGCCAAGACCGATCTTCATGTCGGGCCGCAAAAGCCTGGACACATACTCGCCCGCGGCCGCGGCGATCACCGCGCGGGGGTCGCCCCCAGCGGAAAGCGGCGCTGCGACAACCTCGTTGACGCCAAGCCGCTTCTGCGCTTCGATCTCAATCCCTGCGAGGTCGGAAATTTCGCGGCTCAGCCCGATCCGCACCTCGCGCAACGCCCGCGCTTCCGCGAGCAGTCGCACTACCGTGATTCGTCCGACGCCCAGCGCATCCGCAATGGCGCTCTGCGTCATCTCCTCGACATAATACATCCATGCGACGCGCTGCCGCAGGCGGGGCGATCGGCGGGCGACGCGCCCGGCTTTGTCGTCCCCTTCGTCGAGGCTCACAAAAACTGTCCTTGTTCGACGGTTTGTCGGCTATAGCTCCCGCCACCTGCCGCGTTAACCCTGAACCTGTCAATCCGGGCTTGCCTCCGCCTCCCGGTCTTGCCACATTGGGGATAAGCGTTCGGGCCGACGTTGGTCCGCAAATGCCCGTCGTTCCGTATTTCAAGCGAGAACAGAGAAGCGACGGCGGACGTCCGGAGGGACGCTCGACCGATAGGACGTTGAGCATGGATCTGACTTCGCCGCTTTTCGACAAGATTCGCATCAAGACGCGCCGGACGGCCGCCGCGCCAAAACTCGTGGAACAAGGACCGCCCTGCAGCCATCCCGGCTGCCAAGCCAAAGGCGAGTTTCGTGCGCCCAAGGGCCGCGATCGCGAGAACGAGTTCTTCGTGTTCTGCAAGGAACATATTCGCGAATACAACGCCACCTACGATTATTTCAAAGGCATGGACGACGACGCCCTCGCCAAATTTCGCGAGGGTGAAGCGATCGGCCACCGACCCACGTGGAAGATGGCCGCACGTGGCGCGCAGGGCGTCCACGTCGACGAGACCGTCTACGCCGAGGCGCGCACCATGCGTCGCAAGGGCGCCCGGCGAACCGGCGACGCCGCGCAGGCGCCGCGTTACAACGCCCTGGCCATGAAGGCGCTGCACACCCTCGATCTGGACGCCAATGCGACAGAGAATTCGATCAAGGCGCGCTACAAGGATCTCGTCAAGCGACACCACCCCGACGCGAACGGCGGAGACCGTTCGTCGGAGGAGAAACTGCGCGAAATTATCAAGGCTTACAATTTCCTGCGCAGCCAGAAATTGGTCTGACGCTTTTCCGCCCCGCCGGATAGGTTATAACGCATCAGCGTCGGCCGCGCGTGCGGCGCGGCCAGGAGGTCGTATGAAAGTGGAGACTGTGTCGCACGCCGAAAGCCCCGCTGCGGGACCGCCGGACACCAAGGTTTCGGTTCGCAAGGTTTTCGGCATCGATTCGGACATGGAGGCGCCAGCTTACAGCCAGCTCGACTCCCACGTGCCGGAAATCGATCCCGACTATATCTTTGATCGCCAGACCACGCTCGCGATCCTCGCCGGCTTCGCCTACAACCGCCGCGTCATGGTGAGCGGCTACCATGGCACGGGTAAGTCGACGCATATCGAGCAGGTCGCCGCCCGCCTCAACTGGCCGATGGTGCGCATCAACCTCGATAGCCACGTCTCGCGCATAGACCTTGTCGGCAAGGATGCGATTGTGCTCAAGGAGGGCAAACAGGTCACGGAGTTCCGCGACGGCATATTGCCCTGGGCGCTTCAGAACAACATTGCGGTCTGTTTCGACGAATACGACGCGGGGCGCCCCGACGTGATGTTCGTGATCCAGCGCGTTCTGGAGCAGGCGGGCCGGCTGACCTTGCTCGACCAGCGCCGCGTCATCAAGCCGCATCCAGGCTTCCGGCTGTTCGCGACCGCCAACACCATCGGGTTGGGCGACACGTCGGGTCTCTACCACGGCACTCAGCAGATCAATCAGGGCCAGATGGATCGCTGGTCGATCGTCACGACGCTGAACTATCTGCCGCATGACCGCGAAGTCGATATCGTGCTGGCCAAATCGCCGCACTATCGGGCGCGCAAGGACGGACGGGACATCGTCAACAAGATGGTGCGCGTCGCCGACCTGACCCGGAACGCCTTCATCGGCGGAGACCTGTCGACCGTGATGAGCCCGCGCACGGTCATCACCTGGGCCGAAAACGCCGATATTTTCAAGGATATCGGTTTTGCGTTCCGTCTCACATTCTTGAACAAATGCGACGAACTGGAGCGCGGTCTGGTGGCGGAGTTCTATCAGCGGTGCTTCGGACAGGAGTTGCCGGAAAGCGCGATCAATGTCGTGATGAGTTGACCGAGCACCCGACCCTGGATCATTCGCGGCGGACAGACCGCCCGTCGCCGCTTGATAAGGCACGGCGGCGGCGTCCCTTCCCTAATCCTTCGCCAGCCGCAGAATCGTCACGGCCTTACTGCTGACCGTGCCAAAGCGGCGCGCTCGGGGGTGGCGAAATCCTCGTCCGCGCTGACGAACGTACGTCTCACATAATTGACAAGATCGGCCAGTTGCCGGTCGCTCATCGCGCGGCCGAGAGCCGGCATCGCATGCTGGCCGCCAAGCAGTACGCCGAGCAAATAATCCGTAGAGACGAGTCGCAGGTCGCCTTTCAGCGCCGGATAGGCGCCCGCGCCGGACGCTCCCGCGCCGTCGGACTGATGGCAGGCGGCGCAGACATGAGCATATAGCGAGGCGCCGTCGGTTTCGTCAAAGGTCCAACCCTTGCTGAGAAACCGCGTCTGCGCGCCGGCGACCGTCGCGCCGACTAGCCAGAAGGCGAGGGCGATTCTCATGGCGCCACTACCCGTGCATGCAGGCGCTCGACGCAATCGAGCGCGGACAGCATGGCGCCCTCCTGCCAAGCGGGAATATATGAGGCATGTTCGCCCGCGAGCGCGATCCGCCCATCGATCGCGCAGAGATTGTCGTAATGCTGCGCGCGCAAAGCGTCGCTCCAGTCGGCCGCGCAGCCCAGCGTGAAGGGGACGCGCGCCCACGCAACGGAAAAACCGGTCTCGAACGCTTGCGCGTATTGCGGATGTACGGCGGCGCCCTGTTCGAGCGCGACCTGCACACGATCCGCAGGGCTCATCGCGCTGAACTCATAGGCGTTGGCGCCTCCCCACAGATAAGCGCCGAGCAGCACGCCTTTGCCTTGCCGGTTGAAGCCGTAACTGGGATAGCCGATCTGGCGTATCGCTTGATCTGTATAAGATATGCCGCCGTAAATATGCTCGTCCTCCTCCCAGAAGCGCCGCGAAAATTGCAGCCCGACTTTCACCGCCGGCGCATAGGGCAGCGCGGAGATCGCCTCGCGCATCGGCGCGCGGACTTGCACGGACATTTGGCTTAGGATGCTGAGCGGCAAAGTGCAGATGCACCAGTCCGCGTGCGCCGTCGCGCTCGCGCCTGCGGCGTCCTTAAAGCGCGCCTCCACGCCGTGCTCGTCCTGCACGATCTCCACAACTTTCACGTTGTAGCGGATCGCCTCTGCGAGTTCGCGGCCAAAAGCTTCGCCTATGCGACCCATGCCGCCGACCGGTTGAAACATCGTGGTTTGGAAATCGTAGGCCAAAAAACTCTGCAAGCCCTCCCACAGCCGCGAAGACAGAATTTCCCCCAGCCCGATGGGTTCGCCATCTATCGGGCGCGCAGACAGACCGCCGCCCGGCGGGCGCTTGTAGCCGCGAAATTCGGAAGCGATAGGACCCGTGCGGTAACGGTAATCGCGATCAAGGCCGCCAAGGGCGCGCAAAGCTTCGAGCAGGATTTCGCGGTCCTCTTTAGTCACCTCTTCGTCGAGCGCGCCCTTTCGGGTCGCCTTGGCGAGAAGCTCAGCGACGCCACCGGAGTAATCGGCCTTGATCTCGCGAATGCGCTGCGGCGCGCCGCCGAAAGCGCTGGGTTTGTGGAAATAGGCGTTGTGGTTCAACTGCACGAAGGGTTCGAGCGCGACGCCGAGCCGCCGGCAATAGTCAAGCACGGCGTAATGGTGGTGGGGGATGCGCCACGGCCCAGGATTGAGATATTGGCCGTCGTCGAAGCGGCACACCTGCCGCGCGCCGCCGAGTTCGACATAGGCGTCCCCGCCTCGCACCGTCCAGTTCCGTCCGCCGGGCCGCGCATTGTATTCGAGGACCTGCACCCTGTAACCGGCGCGGCGAAGCTCGTAGGCCGCCGTCATGCCGGCAAGACCCGCGCCAATGACCAGAACGGACGCGCCCCGGGGATCGCCCTCGAGCCGGATCGGGCCGCGATAGGTGGATTCCGCAGCGAAGCCGAGACTGGTCATCAAACGATAGACCGCCGCGCCGCCCACCCCGGCCCCGATCCTCGTCAGCAGGGCCCGGCGGCTTGGCGTCTTGAGCGGGTCGCTGTCCATGATAGAAAGGCTTGCCCGAGAACGCCGGGCGGGACAAGGCGCCTGCGTCAGAGGGACACGACGATGGACACTCGCTGGGCTCGTTGGTTTGGTCTGGCGGTCGCGCTCGCGTCCGGCGCAGCCTGCGCGGATTCGCTGCCGCTGCCCGCCAATCTCGTCGATTTCAATTCGCCGGCGGGCGAACGCTATCTGATCGAAGCCGGGGCCAACGCCGATTATTTTCCGCTCGCCAGTCAGTTCGTCACACAGAAGACGCAGGCTTATTGTGGCGTCGCCAGCCTCGCCATGGTGCTCAACGCACTGGGAGCAAAAGCGCCGAGCGCGCCCGAATACGAGCCCTATAGATACTTCACGCAGGACAACGTGCTGAACGAAGAAACCGACGCGATCCTGCCGCGCGAGGTGCTGGCGAGACAGGGCACGACCCTCGACCAGCTCGTCGCCCTCGTCGCCTATCATGGCGTCGTGGGCGAAGCGCATCACGCAAGCGACGAGACGCTCGACGCGTTCCGCGAAACTGTTCGTGCGACGCTATCGGCTGGCGACCGATACGTCATAGTCAACTATCTGCGCATGGCGCTTGGCCAGCAGATCGGCGGACACATCTCTCCGCTGGCGGCTTACGACGAGAAGCAGGACAGGTTCCTCATCATGGACGTCGCGCGCTACAAATATCCCCCGGTTTGGGTCTCTTCCACCGACCTCTATGCGGCGATGAACACGCCTGACGTCGTCAATGGCGGCAAGTCCAGAGGCTATGTGTTGGTGTCGAAGAAGACGCCCTGAGAGCGTTTAGCGTCGCCAGTCGTCAGCCAACCGAACCACAATTTCGATATCTGCGCGGTCAGCTTCGGCTCCATTGCTCGACGCCTGAAATTGCTCCATTGTCTCATCGGCGGGGGAACGAGGCGCATCCATGAAATACGGCTTTATTGGCCTGGGCAATTTGGGGCGAAATCTCGCCGGAAGTCTCGTGCGGGCAGGGTTTCAAGTTACGGTGACGGACATCAACCCGGACGCCGCCGCCTCGCTTGTTGAAAGCGGCGCCGAGTGGGCGCAGGACGCGCAAGCCGTCGCCGAAAAAGTCGATGCTGTCATCACTTGCCTTCCGTCACCCAGCGTCTCGCGGAAAGTTCTTGCCGGCGAACGCGGCATATTGTCCGGCCTCAAACCCGGCGGCGCATGGATCGAGATGAGCACCAACGACACGGCCGAGTCGGAGAAGCTGGCGGCTCTGGCGCGCTCCTTTGGCATCGACATGTTGGAGGCGCCCGTGACAGGCGGAGTTCACCGCGCCGCGGCGGGCGACATCACGATCATCGTCGGCGGCGACGCCGAGCTTTTCGCCCGGCACCGCCCGGCGCTGGAAGCGATGGGCGGCGAGATTTTTCACGTCGGGCCGCTCGGCAAAGCTGCGTTGATAAAGGTCATCACCAACATGCTGGCGTTCGTTCATCTGTTGGCGGCGGGCGAGGCGCTGATGCTCGCCAAAAAGGGCGGCCTCGATCTTGCGCAGGCGTTTCACGTGATCAAAGCGAGTTCGGGAACGAGCTTTGTGCATGAGACCGAGAGCCAGCTTGTTCTCAACGGAAGCTACAACATCAACTTCACAATGGATCTGGCGTGCAAGGATCTTGACTTCGCGCTGGGCTTCGGGCGCGAGTTCGGCGTACCGCTCGACCTTGCGGCGATCGCGCAACAAACCTTCATTCGCGCGCGCTCGACCTATGGCGGGGGCGCGTGGTCGACGCAGGTTGTGAAGTTGCTTGAAGACGCTCTCGGGACTGATTTGCGCGCTCCCGGCTTCCCCGCCGAACTCTGATCCTTGCTGCGAGATCGAACGCGATGAAGTCCCAAGCGAGAGTGGCGATCGTCGGCGGCGGCATCATGGGCGTTGGGTTGCTATACCACCTCGCGCTCGAAGGGTGGAGCGACGTCGTATTGATCGAGAAGGGCGAGTTGACGTCTGGCTCCACGTGGCACGCCGCCGGGCAATGCCCGCACTTCAATTCGTCGCTCAACATGACCAAGGTTCATGTCTACGGAACCACACTATATCCCAAACTGGAGCAACTGACCGGACAGGCCGTCACCTGGCACGGCTGCGGCGGTCTGCGTCTCGCAACGACGGATGAGGAAGTCAACTGGCTCAAACAGGTCTATGGCGTCTCGCGTCTGGCGGGATACGAGGGAGAAATCATCGGTCCGTCCGAAATAAAGCAATATCATCCGTTCCTCGACGTGTTCGGCGTTAAGGCGGCCTTTCGCACGGTGAACGACGGGCACGTTGCGCCCGCCGACGTGACCAATGCGATGGCGGCGGGCGCGCGCCGTTTGGGCGCCGAAATCTACCGCCGAACGCGCGTGACGGACGTCCAACTTCTGCCTAACGGCGAATGGCGCGTGATGACGGACAAGGGGGACATCGTGGTTGAGCATGTCGTCAACGCGGCCGGGTCCTACGCCGAAGTCGTCGGCGCCTGGACGGGCCACAAAGTCCCTATCGCGAACATGCTCCATCATTATTTGATCACGACGCCGATCCGCGAACTCATCGACTTCGTCCCTGAGCTTCCCGTCGTGCGCGATCCTTACTGCCATAGCTACCTGCGCGAAGAAGCCAACGGAATTCTGATTGGACCCTATGAAACAGCGACGGCGCATCTGTGCTGGGACGGCGCGCCGCCAGCCTGGGACTTCGAGAGCGAGCTTGTTTCGCCTGAGTTGGATCGCCTGACGCCCTGGCTGGAGAAAGCTGCCGAGCGCTTTCCGCTGTTCGCGTCTGCGGGCGTCAAGTCGGTGATTTCAGGCGCCATCACGCACACTCCGGATGGCGTTTATCTGTCGGGTCCCGCGCACGGGCCGAAGAATTATTGGATGCACTGCGGCGCCTCCATAGGCATCTGTCAGGGCGCCGGCGCCGGCAAATATCTGGCGCAATGGATGGTGCACGGACAAGCCGAAATCAACATGCGCGAGTTCGATCCCCGTCGGTTTGGCGATTGGGCGTCGAAGGCCTACACTCACGCCGTTGCGGTCGCCGACTACCATCACATGTATTATTGCTACAAACCAGGCGAGCAACACTCTGTCGGGCGCAATCTGCGGGTCTCGTCGCTGCATGAGAAGCTCAAGGGCTATGGTGCGCAATTCGCGCAGGCGTTCGGATGGGAGCGCGCGCGCTGGTACGACAGAAGCGGCGAGGGCGAGCGCTATTCGTTCAAGCGTTCCAATTGGTGGGAGGCTGTGAAAGCCGAGGCGCTCGCTGTGCGTGAGCGCGTCGGCTTGATGGATCTCTCGACTTTCTCCAAATTCGACGTAACGGGACGCGACGCGCACGCCTTCCTTGAGCGGATCTGCGCCAACAAGGTTCCCGCTAAGGACGGCGGAGTCGCCCTGGGCCATCTGCTCAACGACAACGGCTTTATCGAGAGCGAAATTACGATAACGCGGTTGAGCGGCGAACATTTTTATGTGCTGTCCGCAGCGTGGGCGCAGCTTTACGACTTGGACCAACTGTCCTGGCGCAAGCGGCCCGACGAGCAGGTCGACATCTACGACGTCACCGACGCCTTCGGCACGCTGGTGCTAGCGGGACCAAACGCCCGGGACGTGCTGGCGCGCTGCACGGACATCGATCTGTCTAACGCAGCCTTCCGATGGCTGACGGGCAGCCAAGCAACTGTGGCCGGCGTTGGGGGCGTCCGGCTTCTTCGCGTCAACTACGTCGGCGAACTCGGGTGGGAATTGCATTGCCCGATGGCGGAAATGCCGATCGTGTTCGATGCGCTGATGGCGGTGGGGGAAGACTACGGGATCAAGCTGTTTGGCGCATATGCGATGAACTCGCTTCGCATGGAGAAGGCCTATCGGGGATGGGGATCGGAGTTGACCAGCGAGGTCGATATGTTCGAATCCGAGATGGAGCGCTTCATCCGGTTTGACAAGGGCGATTTCATTGGACGACAAGCGAGCCTCGCATGGAAGCAACGCGGCGCGCGCACCCGGCTTGTCTATCTTCAGGTGGATGCGGTGGAAGCCGATTGCGCGGGCAATGAGCCTGTATATGCCGGGGATCGCCTCGTCGGCATCACGACCAGCGGCGCCTATGGCCACGCCGTCGAGAAATCTTTGGCTTTCGCCTATGTCGACCCCGTGCTTGCCATGGCGGCGACCGCGTTTGAAATTCTCATTCTTGGCGAGCGCCGCAAGGCGGTCATTCTCGGCGATGCCGCTTGGGACGCCGTGAACTTGCGCCTTCGCGCCTGAAAGGCTCTGGAATGGTTGCTTCCCTTCCCTCTCATGCGCGCGTCGTCATCGTCGGCGGCGGCATCGTCGGCGCCTCTATCGCCTATCACCTGGCCAAGCTTGGCTGGAGCGACGTCGTGTTGCTGGAGCGCAAGCGCCTGACAAGTGGCACGACGTGGCACGCCGCAGGCCTGGTTGGCCAGCTGCGCGCCACTGCAAATCTCACCAAGCTTGCGCGCTATACGACGGAGCTCTACGCCTCGCTGGAAGCCGAAACGGGGCAAGCTACAGGCTTTATGCAGCGCGGCAGCCTGTCGATCGCCACAAATGTCGCGCGGCTCGAAGAACTAATGCGCGGCGCGTCGATGGCCAAAACCTTCGGGTTGGAGGTAAACGCAGTGTCCGCCGCCGAAATCAAGAGTTACTGGCCGTTGATTGAAGTCGGCGACGTCGTCGGCGGCGTGCATCTGCCGCGCGACGGGCAGACCAATCCCATCGACACCACGATGGCGCTGGTCAAGGGCGCCACGATGCGCGGCGTCAAGGTGATCGAAAACGTTGTCGTAGAAGCGATCCTGACCAACAAGGGTCGCGCGACGGGCGTGTCCACGAAGTGCGGCGACATTGTCGCGGAGAATGTCGTCATCGCGTCGGGCATGTGGTCGCGCGCTCTGGGGCTGGCCGCCGGGGTCGATATTCCCCTTCAGGCTTGCGAGCATTTCTACATTGTGACGGAACCCATGCCCGGCTTGACGTCAAATCTCCCGGTCCTCCGCGACCCTGATAATTGCGCGTATTACAAGGAAGACGCGGGCAAGTTGCTGCTGGGCGCTTTCGAGCCGAACGCAAAGCCCTGGGCGCTGGATGGAATTCCGGAAGAATTCGAGTTCGGCGAACTGCCCGACGATTTCGCGCACTTCGAGCCTATTCTCGAGGCCGCCGTCCGGCGGCTTCCCGCGCTCGAAACCGTCGGCATAAGAAAGTTTTTCAACGGGCCCGAAAGCTTCACGCCCGACGTGCGATATCTGCTGGGCGAAACCCCCGACGTGGAAAAGCTGTTCGTCGCCGCCGGGTTCAATTCCATCGGCATCCAGTCCGCCGGTGGCGCGGGCAAGGCGTTGGCCGAATGGATCGTGGGCGGACAGGCGCCGATGGATCTGGCCGACGTCGATATCCGTCGCGTCCAGAAGTTTCAGGTCAACAAGAAATATCTGAAGGAGCGCGTGTCGGAATCGCTGGGCCTGCTCTATGCGATGCACTGGCCGCATCGCCAATATGAGACCGCGCGCGACGTCCGCCATTCGCCGCTTCACGAGCGCCTCGCCGCGCGAGGCGCCTGCTTTGGCGAAGCGGCGGGATGGGAGCGCGCTAATTGGTTCGCGCCTTCGGGCGTCAAGCCGGAATATACCTACAGCTACGGCCGACAGAATTGGTTTGCCTATGGCGCCGAGGAGCATCGGGCGACGCGCGAAGGCGTCGCGCTCTACGACATGTCGTCCTTCGGCAAGTTTCTCGTTCAGGGCCGTAGGGCTGAGGCGGCCTTGCAACGGATCTGCGCGAACGACATGCGCGTCGCGCCGGGTCGTCTGGTTTACACCCAGTGGCTTAACCCGCGCGGCGGCATCGAGGCTGATCTCACAGTCACACGGCTTTCGGAGACGAGTTTCTTGCTCGTCACGGCTGGCGCGGCGGCGCGGCGGGATCTGACCTGGGCGAAACGCCATCTGGCTGTGGAAGCGGATGTCTTCATCAACGACGTCACCTCCGGCGAAGCCGTCCTGTGCGTCATGGGACCCAGGAGCCGCGCGCTTCTCGAAGGACTTTCTGGCGCGGATCTGTCGAACGCGGCGCATCCGTTCGGCGCGTGGCGAGAAATCACCATCGGCTACGCCCAGGTTCGCGCGGCGCGCGTCACCTATGTTGGTGAACTTGGTTGGGAGCTTTATGTCGCTACGGAATTCGCGCGCGGCGTGTTCGATGCGCTGTTTGAAGCGGGCGCATCTTTCAACCTAAAGCTGGCGGGCTTGCATGCGCTCGATTCGTGCCGCATTGAAAAGGCTTACCGTCACTGGGGCCACGATATTGGCGAGGACGACACGCCGCTTGACGCCGGCCTGATGTTCGCCGTCAAACTCGGCAAAGGCGATTTTATCGGACGCGACGCCCTGTTGCGCCTACGCGACCAGGGGGCCACGAGGCGCCTGCTGCAATTCCTTCTGCTCGATCCGGAACCATTGCTCTATCACGACGAGCCGATATGGGCGGATGGCGAGATGGTCGGCCGCACGACATCGGGCGCCTATGGGCATACGCTGGGCGGCGCCGTTGCGCTTGGCTATGTCCGGGGCGATCTTGCGACCATCGCCGACCTTGCCACATCGGCACGGTTTGAAATCGAGGTCGCGGGCCGGCGCATTCCGGCGAGAGCCAGCCTCGCGCCTATGTACGACCCCAAAAGTTTTCGGATCCGCGTGTGAGCAGGGAGACCTTCGGAATGTCGGGACTCGAAGCTGGAGATTTGGCCGCCATGGTCGGACGGCAAAAGCCGGCGCATTCGTTGCAGCAAGCGCTCTACAACTCGCAAGCCGCGTTCGAACGCGATCTCGACCGCATTTTCCGGCGCCACTGGATTCTGGCGGGACACGCCTCGATGGCGCCGCAGCCCGGCGATTATTTCCTGCACGAAATGGCGAGCGAGAGCCTTATCGTCGTTCGGGGCCGAGACGACGAGCTTCGCGCATTCGCCAATGTCTGTCGTCATCGGGGCTCGCGAATCTGCACGCGGGCGCAGGGGCACGCCAGCGTACTTGTCTGTCCCTATCACGCCTGGACCTACAATCTCGACGGTTCGTTGCGTTCGGCGCGTCACATGGGCGCCGATTTCGTCAAGTCGAACTACGGGCTGAAGCCTGTCGCCCTGGAAGTCGTCGAGGGCCTTGTGTTCATTTCGCTCGCCGGGGCGCCGCTGTCGCTCGCACCCGCACGCAAGGCGATCACGGAGGCCTTCGCGCCCTATGGTTGGGGCCAGGCGAAAGTCGCGCATCGGGAAACGTACACGGTCACGGCGAACTGGAAGCTCACGGTCGAGAATTATCTGGAGTGCTATCACTGTACGCCCTCCCATCCCGAATATTCGAAACTTCACGCGCTCGAGCAACCGCTCGATCAGATTGGCGAACTCAATGCGGCGATGGAGGCGCGCACCAGCGCGCTTGGCCTGAGCGTTCCTGCCATGGATCACCGCGTCGGATCGGGTACGGGCGAAGCCTCCGTGTTCACGTTTCGCTATGCGCTTTATGACGGTGTGCGGACGGGCGCTCTGGACGGAGCGCCCGTCGCGCCGCTAATGGGCGATTTCACGGACTACGACGGCGGCGTCACCTCCACGCATTTTGCGCCGTCGAGCTTTTTCATCGCCTATCCCGATCATGGCGTGATCTATCGGTTTATTCCCCTGACAGCGTCGACATCGGCGATGGAATTGATCTGGTTGGTGAAAGGCGACGCGAAAGAAGGCGTAGACTACGACCTCGACAAACTCACCTGGTTGTGGCGTATCACAACGGAAGCAGACAAGAGGATTTCAGAGGACAACCAGAAAGGAGTCAATTCCAGCTTCTACGAGCCCGGCCCCTATGCACCGGTCGAACCCAACGCCATTCGCTGGATCCAGTGGTATCTCGGCGAGGTCGCCTAGGCGATAACAATCTTAACTCCGGCCTGCTGGAGCCTGGCGGTCAGCCCGTCCGGCGGTGCGGCGTCCGTGATCAACATCGAAACCTCGTCGAGCGAGCAAACTCGCACAAGCGATGGGATCATCAACTTGGAAGAATCGCACACGGCGATCTTCACGGTCGATCGTTCAATATAGATGCGCTTCAACTGCGTGTCCTCGATCGAATAATCAAACAACCCGTCCTCAGTCAGTCCCGAAGCGCCTATCACCGCCGCGTCGAACCAGAGAGAACTGAACTGCGCGACAGCGGCCGGGCCGCCGAGCGCAAGCTCGCCGCCGCGCACGCGCCCGCCTGTCAGAAAAACCTCGCAGCGAGAAGCTGCAAGCTCCAGCGCGACGCGTAGGGAACTCGTGAACACCTTTGTGCCGGCGCCGGCGCGCATCGCCTGCGCCATTAGATAAGTCGTCGTGCCGACGTCGATGGCGAGCGAGCGATAGTTGACGACCAGAGACGCGGCGATGCGCGCGATCCGCTGCTTGGCCTCGTGCCGATGCAGCATGCGCGCGTCGAAGCTAGGCTCTTCGACATCGGGCGTCGCGCGCCGGTTGGCCGCGCCGACGGCGCCGCCGTGGACGCGCGTGAGTTTGCCCGCGCTTTCAAGCTCCAATAGATCGCGGCGTAAAGTCATGTCGGAGACGCCGAGATCGGCGGCGGCCTGGGTCACGGAGACGGCGCCGGTCTCGCGCAAGATTTCGACGATGCGGGCGTGGCGAGCGCGCGAGGGCAGCCGGGGACGTTGCCCTTTTCCGCGCGTCCCGAACTTGGCCGCTGTCGTCATGTCTCTGGCTCTTGAACCGCGGGCGCATTGGCTCCCGCGCATACAGGGATAAAAGCCGTCTCGGTAGCGGGCCGTTTCGTCACGGGACGAGGCAGATACCGTCCCGGGCGACGATACGCCCGCCGCGAAAGACGAACGCGCGTTGAGGCCTGTCGACGACGGCGTCGGCGACGCTCGCCGCACGCACAGCCACGAGATCGGCGACCGCGCCCACCCGCAAGCCGCGCCTTGGGTCGCCAAGCGCCGCGTCGGACGCCTCAGTCGTCGCTGCGAACGCGATGTTAAGATCGGCGTCGCTCACCAGCCCCAGCCGTTGCGCGATCACGGCGGCGCGGTCCAGCATGTCGCCATTGCCGAACGGCGACCAGCAATCGCGGATGTTGTCCGAGCCGGCGAACACCCGCACGCCGCGCGCGCGCAGCGCCTTCAAAGGGGGGACCGGGACCGAGGGCGGACATGAGGTCATGATTGAAACTTCCGCTTTCGCGAGTCGCGCCGCCGTCGCCTCGAAAACAGCCGCGCCGAGTTCGCCCAGCGCAAAGGCGTGGCTCACGGCGACGCGGCCCTGCATGCCCAACGCCTGCGTACGATCCGCAATGGCGCGCAACTCGGCCGCGCCGGTCTCGCCGCCGTCGTGAAGGTGGATGTCTACGTCCTTGCCGTATTTCCCGGCGAGGCCGAAGACAATGTCGAGCTGTCCGTCGACGTCGCCGTCGAAGCCATGGGGATCGAGACCGCCGATGACATCGGCGCCCGCCGCGAGCGCGGCGGCGAGCAGGTCCGCCGCGCCCCCCTCGCTTACGATTCCGCTCTGCGGGAAGGCGACGAGTTGTATGTCGATGAAGTCCCGCCAGGCTTCGCGCACCTCCAGCACAGCTTCCAGATTTGCGAGCTTCACGTCGCTGTCGATGTCGATGTGGCTGCGCGCGCGCGTCGTGCCGTTGGCGATCAGTTCGGCAATCAACGCGGCGGCGCGCGCCGCCACAGGCAGCCCCACGCGATGGCGCGCTTCGCGCTCGATGGCGATGCGCTCGCGCACGCTGTCGCCGGGGACATGCGCCAGGCGCGGCGCGCCCCAGTGCGTCTTGTCGAGATGAATGTGACCTTCGACGAAGGCGGGGAGCAGCAGGGCGCCGTCGAGATCGAGGGTCTCGCCGGGCGAAGTCGCAAGGGCGCCGATGGCGGCTATGCGGCCCTCGACGATGTCCAAGTCGGCCTGCGCGCCATTCGGCAGCAAGGCGTTACGCAGCCGCATCAGATCATCCCCAATCGCTGCGCGGCGACATATTTGTAGAGCGGGTCGCCATAAAATCTGAACTCCTCCGACGCCGAGAAGGTGAGGCTCAGATCGTGCTCGTCGTCATGCGTAACGGCTTCCGCGAAAATCTCTTGCCAATCGGGCAGCGGGGAACGCCGCCAGTCGTCGAGTTGCTCCGGCTTTGGGGGAACGGGAAAGCCCATCTTGGGCACTACCGACGCGATGGCTTGCCAGAGATAGCGCAGCGGCACGGCGGGATCGGGCGTGCGCGTATCCATAAGTCGCAGCCAATGCGTTCCCGTCACGGCGTGCACCGCGCAGAAATCCTGTGTGCCCGCAAGCAACGCCAGGGAGACCGCCGCGACGCGCGGGCGCGTGGAGGGAGAGATGGTGAGCCGGTCTATTATGGCGGCGAATTCGGGCCGCTGCGCCGTCTCGCGCATGAAATGCCAGAGCAGGTCGCGCTCAGGCTGGATATCGCGAAAGGCAGGCGCGTCGTAGAGACCGGCCAACACTTCGAGCGGGTCTTCGGTGTCAGGCGCGGCGCCTGTGGCGACGCCAAGCGACAGATAGGTCGCGGCCCAATAGCCGAGCGCGACAGCCGTCTCTTCGTCGCTGTCGGTAAGCGTCGCATAGGCCATGCGCATAAAGGCGTGCAGCGCGCTCGCGGCGAAACCGGGAAAAAGCTCGGGAAGGTATTTGATCGCGGCGGGCGTCGCGCCCATCGTTGCGACCTCGCCCGCGAAAAACACGCGATAATCCCCCTCGCG
The DNA here is from genome assembly GCA_043784465.1 of Hyphomicrobiales bacterium. Classification (GTDB taxonomy): domain Bacteria; phylum Pseudomonadota; class Alphaproteobacteria; order Rhizobiales; family Beijerinckiaceae; genus Roseiarcus. Next base: position 1,092 of record JAYVYJ010000084.1, on the reverse strand, counting down.
CTCGCGCTGGCCGAGATGGCGGCGCCAGGTGTTGGGCGTGACGGGCGCCATCGGCTCGGGGACGGGGACGAGGTGGTTGGAGGTATGATAGGCATGACAATATTGCTCGAGCCGCTCGGCGCTCGCTCCCATGCGCTGCAAGGCGACCAGCACCATGGGCAGATGATTGGCGAGGAAATGCGGGAACTCGGCGCTCCATTGCCGCGACCATGCGACGGCGCGCCTTAGATCGTCCCCCGTCGCCGCTTTGGCTCCGTATTTGCTCGCCGTCAGCACGGCTCCCTCCACTTAAGCTCCCGCGAGGCTAACGCATCGCAAACGGCCTGAAAAGACGATTCGCGCAAAAACAAACATCGTTTTGTGCGAATTTGGCGCATATCGCACATTTCGATTGATTCCATGGAAATCCAGATGCTAGCTTCCTCTCGGTCGTCAAGGCGGGGGTTATCGGATGAAGTCTGTCGTCGCTCATCTCACTCATGTTTCGCTCGGCGCCCTTGTGCTAGCGGCGCCCGCCAATCTTGCTGTCGCGCAGACGCGCTATGAGGGCGTCACCCTCAATATCGCTTCGCAGAACGATCAGTTCGCAGCCGTGCTCGCGGCGGAGGCGCCGAAATTCGAGGCGCTGACCGGGGCCAAGGTCCATGTCGATATCTTGAGCTATCCCGAACTGCTGACCAAGATTACGGCGGATTATGTTGGCCACACCAAGGGCTACGACATCGCGACGATCGACATCGTCTGGTCCGGCCAGTTCGCGCAAGCCGGGTACACGGTTGACCTCAAGCCATGGATCGCGCGCGACGCCGCCGAGATCAAGGTGGACGACATCTATCCCTCGCTGATGTCGGCGCTGGGCGGCTATGGCGCCAAGCAGGTCGCATTCCCATTTGCTGGCTACGCCAACGTGCTCGCCTATCGCAAGGATCTCTACGAGGCCGCCGGGCTGAAGCCGCCGGCGACCATGGAGGAATTGGTCGCCGACGCGATCAAATTGACCGACGCCAAGAAGAAGGCCTACGGCTTCGTCGCCAATGGGCAAAAAGGCCCGGCGGTTGCGCAGGACTGGATGCAATACAATCGTCAGTTCGG
>JAYVYJ010000083.1:0-6716 GCA_043784465.1 Hyphomicrobiales bacterium | reverse complement strand
CCCATCGACCCGGCTCCTCAAAATCGAAGCCGCCATAGATTCACAATTCTCCGCTCATGGGAATCCCCGCGAGTCATCCCGCATGGCCACTGGTATAAGGCCTTTCGTCGCAAATTAATTGACCGAGCTTACGAAGTTCAGCCTCTAAAGGTTCATCGCGTATTCGATCGTCATCAGCGGCATTTGGCCACGAGCGAATTCTGACCCTCGGCATTGGGAAATTGAAAAGCGTTACGCTATTCGTGGACGTGACGCCGTTGGCAGTCGTTTGCCGGTTAGTTCGTCGATCAGAAAGGTTGGAGACGGAACATGGATCAGATATCGATCTTACAATATAACCTTGTTTACAACGCGTTTTCCTTCGCGATAGCGGTCATGGGCGCGGCGACCGCTTTCGCGTTCTTCGGAAGGTCTCAAGTCGGCGCAGCGTACAAAACCGCTCTGACGCTAAGCGGGTTGGTTACTCTGATCGCGTTCTATCATTACCTTCGCATTTTCAACTCCTGGGACGCGTCATTTTCGGTTGTCGCCGGGCAGATCAAGGCTACTGGGATTCAATTCAATGACGCTTACCGATACGTTGATTGGCTCTTAACGGTGCCGTTGTTGCTTGTGGAGCTAATTCTCGTTATGCGGCTATCGCCGGAGGACACCTTCGTGCGGGCGACGAAACTCGGCGTCCTTGCGGCGATCATGGTTGCGCTCGGTTATCCCGGCGAGATCTCGGCGGATAACACGACCCGTTGGCTTTGGTGGGCGGCCGCAATGGTTCCGTTCCTGATCATCGTCTACGATCTCTTCGTCGGCCTCGGAGCCTCCATCGCTAAGCAGCCCGTGCATGCTCGTGGACTAGTTTCCGCCGCCCGGTCCCTGACTGTTATCTCATGGTGCTTCTATCCGATCGTCTTCATCTTCCCGATGATTGGCCTGACCGGCGGCGGCGCAGTAACCGCAGTGCAGGTCGGCTACACGGTCGCCGATATCGTCGCCAAAGCGGTGTTCGGCGTCCTGATCTATGTGATCGCGATGCGCAAGTCAGAGAATGAAACTCACGGCGCGGATCGCCTCGTTTCAACCGGCGCTTAACTCATACCGCAAAACGCCGACGGGGTGTGTGCCCCGCCGGCTGCCTCTATCAGAATGGAAGTTTACGATGCATCCGAACTCAAAGCTCGGTGAATCGATCCTCGATAAACATCCTACCGATCTTCTGAAGGAGGTCGATGATCGCGTCGCCGCGTCACTCCATAACGCGGGCGACCTACCCCCGAGCAGTACGCCGACCGCGGCGCAGGCAGCGTTGGACCATCTTGCTGGCAAGGGTCAGTGCATACGAACTCGCCTCGCTCTTCACGCTGGGTTAGCACTGCACCTATCCGCGAATGACGCGGTCGCGATTGCAGCCACCGTCGAACTCTTGCATAACGCCTCGCTGATCCACGACGACCTTCAAGACAGGGACCGCTTCCGGCGCGGACGCGCGAGCGTATGGGCCGCGTTCGGCGACGATGTCGCGATCTGTGCGGGCGATCTGCTTCTCTCAGCCGCTTTCGTTTCGCTCGCAGGGTTGAGCAACCCCGAACGGCTTGCGGCGCTCATTTCTCTTACACATTCACGGACTGCCCTGGCGATCGCCGGTCAATGCGCCGACCTCGGCGCCCGACGCCGCAGACCGCTAGAAGTTGCCGAGTACGAACGGATTGTCGCAGCCAAGTCAGGTGCGCTGATCAGCTTGCCCCTCGAACTCGTTCTTCTCGCCAGCGGCAACGCAACGTTTTGTGCTCAAGCGCGCCGCGCCGCCGAATCGTTCGCGATCGGCTATCAAATCGTCGATGACATTGAGGATCGAGAGTCGGACGCTCGCAGGCCCGGAGCACTCAATATAAACGCGGTCTTGCGCGAGTCTGGGCATGAGCACGATACGCTCGAGCCCGCTCGCAGTCTCGGGCTTAGGCACTTGAGCGACGCGGCCGCAGCAGCTCTCGTTCTGCCGAACCGATGCGGCGACTTATTGCGCGAGTTTTCTCTTCGGTTCTCGGCGCGATTATGAGAACCGTCGCGCAAGCCAAACGTGCGCTCGTTATTGGCGGCGGCTTCGGGGGCATGGCAGCGGCGCTAAGGGCCCGCGCCAAAGGTTACGAGGTCACGCTGTTAGATCGTTGTTCGGCCTTAGGGGGTCGCGCACAGGTTTTCGAGCGCGAAGGTTTTCGTCACGACGCCGGACCAACGGTGATAACCGCACCGTTTCTTTTCGAGGAATTGTTCGCGCTGTTCGGCGAACGCCTTGCTGACTATGTCGATCTCGTTCCGCTCGATCCCTGGTACCGTTTTCATTTCGCGGACGGGGAAACGTTTGACTACGGCGGAACCTTAGAGGATACCCTCGGAGAAATCCGACGCATCGAACCGCGCGACGTTGATCGATATTTGAAGCTTCTCGAGCACTCCAAACGTATCTTCGACGTGGGATTCTCACAGCTGGCCGCTCGGCCCTTCGACCAGTTTTCCACAATGGCTCGCCAGATCCCGAAATTGGTTCAACTCGGCAGCCGGCTTTCGGTCTGGGGGCTCGTTTCGAAGTATCTGCGGAATCCAAAGCTGCGGCAAGCTTTATCGATCCAACCTCTGCTTGTCGGCGGCAATCCGTTCGACACGACGAGCATCTATTGCCTTATCCATTTCCTCGAACGGGCGTACGGCGTTCACTTTGCCATGGGCGGCACGGGTGCACTCGTGCGTGCGCTTGCAGATCTAATGATCAGGCGCGGCGTAGACGTCCGGCTGAAAGAGACTGTTGCTGAAATTCTCATCGAGGGCGGGGCCGCCAAGGGTGTCGTGCTGGAGGGCGGCGGCGTCGTTCACGGTGACATTGTCATTTCCGACGTGGATCCCGCTCACCTTTATGGCTCGATGATCGGTCGCAAGAAACAGAGCCCGTCGGCGCGGCTAAAGCTTTCGACGGCCAAGTATTCGATGGGCTTGTTCGTACTCTTCTTCGGAACCCGTCAAACCTATCCGGGCGTCGCTCATCATACGATCTGGCTCGGAAAGCGTTACCGGGAATTGCTTCGGGACATCTTCGATAGGCACATTCTCTCCGAAGACTTCTCGCTTTACCTTCACCGCCCCACCGCGACGGACGCAAGCTTCGCCCCCAGTGGTTGTGACAGCTTCTATGTTCTGTGCCCGGTTCCAAACTTGCAGAGCCGCGCAGACTGGCGAGTGGAAGGGCCTAGGCTGAGAGACCGGATCGTCGCGGCGCTGGCTCGGACGATTCTGCCCGGACTCGCCGAAACGATCACGGCCGAGTTTTTCATGACGCCAGAAGATTTCCGAAGCGATTATCTCAGCGTGCATGGGGCAGGATTTTCCGTGGCCCCGCTTTTTCGGCAGTCCGCCTGGTTTCGATTTCATAACAAGGCGGAGGGAGTTCGCAATCTCTTTCTCGTTGGAGCGGGCACTCATCCGGGAGCCGGACTTCCGGGCGTATTGTCTTCGGCCAAAGTCGTCGACGGCTTGCTCCCTTCGTTGATCTGCACATGAGCGAAACTCTCCTGTTTGGACCTGTAGCTCTAGAGCACCCTGACGAGGTCCTCGCGACGCGAGGGCGAACGTTCCATTGGGCGAAGGGTCTGCTGAAAGCCCGGCACGCAGCGGATGCGACGCGCCTATATGGTTTTTGCCGGGCGATCGATGATCTGGCGGATGAGATGGATTGCGTAGACGAGTCGAGGCGGAGTTTAGCGACCGTCCGTCGTTCGATTGTCAGCGGAGAAGCCTTTAATCCTGCAATCGCCGACATGGTGTCGCTGATGTGCGAGCGCGGAATCCAGAGCGAGATCGTTTGCGAGCTCATCGATGGCATCGCCTCGGATCTGGAGACGGTTCGCATCCCTGATATCGACGCGTTGACGCGCTATTGCTACCGGGTTGCCGGCACGGTCGGCTTGATGATGTGCCGGATCCTTGACGTCGATTCAGATGCCGCCGCGCCGCACGCCATCGATCTTGGCATTGCGATGCAATTGACCAATATTTGCCGCGACGTGGCCGAGGATGCGGCGGCGAATCGGCGCTATTTGCCTGCAACATTGGTTGGCGACATTGAGCCGAACCATCTCGTCGCTCCCGCTGGTTCGATCGAGACGCGCGCACGACGCGCGGTCGGGACGCTGCTAGATCTTGCCGACCGGTATTATGAAAGCGGCGAGCGGGGGCTCGCTTACCTGCCCGTGCGTGCGCGCGGCTCGATCCTTGTGGCGGCGAGGCTTTACCGCGCGATCGGCGGTGTCCTGAGGCGCCGGCGCTACGCCTATTGGACGAGCCGCGCCGCGATCCCGTCGCACGTTAAGGCCCCGATCACTCTTCACGCGTTGCTTATGGAGGCATCGAAGCCTTCGTTTTGGAGGCCGCCGCGGGATCACAACGCGAAACTGCACGCTGCTATAGCGGGTCTACCGGGCGCGTCGTTGGGAGCGAGGGAATGCGATGACGTCTGATCTTGATCTCCTCATACTTGGGGGTGGATGCGCTGGCTTGAGTCTGGCTTTACGTCTGGCGGAACTTGGCGAAGATTGTCCACGCACCCTGATCCTCGAACCCCGGCGACATTACGTGCACGACCGCACATGGTGCTTCTGGGACGACGGCTCGACGCGCTTCACGACGCTGTTTGCACATCAATGGCGGAACCTGAGCGTCCGCGTCGGGGGGCAGAGCACGACTATCGATTGTGGCGCGACTCCCTATTGCATGCTTCCTTCGAATGCTTTCTACGCTGCGGCTCTGGAGGCAATCGCAGCTAACGGTCGTATTGAGCTCGCAATGGGTACGACGGCCGCAGGGATCCGTCGGGGATCCGCGAAAGACTGGCGTGTTGAGACCTGTCACGGCGAATGCGGAGCCAGGATGGTTGTTGATACGCGCCCTGACCGCGATCGCGCAGCGCGCGATGCGATTCTCTGGCAATCGTTTGAGGGGTGTGAGATCGAGTGCGGGTTTGACGCGTTCGATCCCTCTTCGGCGGATTTGATGGATTTTCAGAGCAGTGACGCGAACGACATACGCTTTACTTACGTCTTGCCGGTCTCAAGCAGGCGCGCGCTGATTGAAACGACGGTTTTCGGTCGCTTTCCGCTGCGTCCGGGCGCGCTGCGGACCGAACTCGACGGTGCGATCGAGCGGGTCGCGGGTGCCGGGACATTTGAGATTTTGCGCAGCGAATATGGCGCTTTGCCGATGGGGCATTTGCAGGCGTCCGTCGAGTGTGATCGATCCTATGTCCGGGTCGGAGTAACCAGTGGGGGGGCCCGCGCGAGCACTGGCTACGCGTTTCAACGCATCCAGCGCTGGGCGGATCGCTGCGCGCGAAGCCTGACTGACGGAAAGGGGCTAGAGGGGCACGCCCGTGATCCTTTGCTATTGCGCGCCATGGATCGGCTTTTCCTTTGCGTGCTGCGCAGGCAGCCCGCATCCGCGCCGGAGATGTTCCTGTCGATGTTTCAAGACGTGGCCGCCCGTCGGATCATAAGGTTTTTGAGTGATCGCGGGGCATTGCAAGACTATGCGGCCGTCGCGTTGGCGCTGCCGCTCGCCCCGTTCCTCAAAGAAATTCCTACCGCGTTTCTCCGACTGCCCGAGCTGCAGGTCGCCCCTTGAACGCACGCCTGCGACTTCAGGGACTGCTCTTCTGTTTTGCGGCTGCGGCGTGCGTTGCACTTACGCCGCTGTCACGCCTGCTCGATCCTAACCTCGAACTCATTGGCATGGCCGCTCTTGTTCTGGCGCTCGGCGTGCCTCACGGCGCGCTCGATACGGTCTTCGCCAGGAGCTTTTACAAAGTCTCAGGGTTCCGAAACTGGGTTCTTTTCGGCGCTGCCTATTTTATCCCGACCGCAATGGTCGTGGGACTTTGGGTCTGGGCCCCGCTCACGTTTCTGATAGGGTTTCTCCTTGTTTCTCTTATTCATTTCTCCGGCGACCCCGATGCAAAGACGCCCCTAATCGTCCGTTTGCTTTACGGGGGAGCGATCATCGTTCTGCCCAGTCTATTTCACACGCAGGAAGTGAGCGGCATCTTTTCGTTACTGGTCGGGGCGGGGCCCGCCGCAACCGTCGCGTCAGCGCTAAACGCGGCCGCTTGGCCTTGGCTGCTAGCGACTATGCTCGCCGCGTCCTATCGGCTGCCGGCGGATCTCTTATCGGCGGCAGAGATCGCCGCAGTTGCTCTGCTCGCTACAATCGCGCCCCCTTTGATCGCGTTCACGGTTTTCTTTTGTCTTATGCATAGCGCTCGACACGTTCTGCGTACATTTCATTATTTCGCTGATGTTTCGCCCCATCTCCTCATCGCATCGGCGTTGGTTTCAACGCTTGGGACTCTCGTGCTCGCGGTGATCGCTTGGCTCTGGTTGCGAGGCGAAGCGTTCGACGCAAGACTGATGCAGATCGTTTTCGTTGGCCTTGCCGCGCTCACAATACCCCACATGGGAATTGTCGAACGCGTTCGGTTCTTGGGATGGAATAACGCGGTAGGGCCGCAAACGTTGGCTCGCGACTGATGAGTGTTGATTTCCGCCAGAAATTAAGTTGTTGGCATTTGTACGAAAAGCTGGCTCTTATACCAACGGCCCTATGCAATGACCGTTGCCCAATCGCGGCTTGTGATTGAAGCGACCCTGTCCTTGTCGTTGGCGAAGAACATCCAAGCCTCGCAA
>JAYVYJ010000082.1:0-2733 GCA_043784465.1 Hyphomicrobiales bacterium | reverse complement strand
GAAGCGTTTCGCTCCCTTGCAGGCGTAGGTCGCCCCCATCCGATGTCCCCGATCGTCGTAGAGCTTGCCGGCCAAGAAGGAGTGCAGGTCCGGCTGCGGATCTCGCCGAGCGACGGTTTGCGCCTGAAGCCGCTGCTGGGTAATCTCCCAAGGTTCGCGATCGACGATGGCCGGATGCAATCCGTCGTGGACTTGTCCCTTATGTCTGAGCCGGCCGACATAGATCGGGTTCGACAGGATCCCGTAGAGATGACCGCGGGAGAACTTACGCCCGCCCGAGGTTCGGCCGCTGCGACTGATTCGTGTTGGCGTCACCGCCGCCTCGGCGTCGAGAGCGGCCTTGAGCCGGACCACGCCGCCAAGTTCGAGGTACCGCCGGAACAGACTCCGGATGAACTCAGCCTCCTCGTCGACGATATGGAGCGCCCGGTTCTCGACGCGGTAGCCTAAGGGAACCGCGCCCCCCATCCAAATGCCCTTGCGCTTGGAGGCGGCGACTTTGTCGCGGATGCGCTCGCCCGTGATCTCCCTCTCGAACTGCGCGAAGGACAACAGCATGTTCAGCGTCAAGCGCCCCATGCTGGTCGTCGTGTTGAAGGACTGCGTCACCGAGATGAACGACACCTCATGGGCGTCGAACAGGTCCACCAGCTTGGCGAAGTCGGCCAGCGAACGGGTCAGCCGATCGACCTTGTAAACGACGACGACATCGATCCGCCGCGCCCGGATCTCGTCGAGCAGTTTTTGCAGCGCCGGCCGCTCCAACGACCCGCCGGAGAAGCCGCCGTCGTCGAACCGATCGCGAACCAGCTTCCAGCCCTCGTGGGCCTGGCTCTTGATATAGGCCTCCGACGCCTCGCGCTGGTTGTCGAGCGAGTTGAAATCCTGTTCCAGGCCGCTGTCGGTCGATACGCGTGTGTAGATCGCGCATCGCCGAGTCAGCTTCGAGCCGTTGCGCGGATCATTTCGCATTGTCGGCCTTCTTCAGCCCGAAGAAGCGATGTCCGTTCCAGTTCGTGCCGGTGATCGCCTTCGCGACCTGGGACAGGCTTGTGTAAGCGCCGCCGTTCCAGGCGAATCCCACGTCCAGAACCATTACGTGCTGCATCCGCCCTTTCCATTCCCGAACCAGCAGACCGCCCGGCTTGACCCCGGCGCCGTCCCGGGTCGTTGGCTCACGGGAGGTGAAAGGCTCCCCCATTGCATGTCCGCTTGCCGACGGGCGCAGCTTTCGCAACGTCGCCCTATCGAGATCTCCATCAGCCCCCGCCTGCAGGCGGTAGGCCAGGACGCGGGCCATCAGCCATCGCGGCAGGTGGGCGGGAGCGGCCCCGCCCAGGTGGTTTCGCCACCGCAGGCAAAGCTGCGCGGGATCGAGATCGGGTAGATCCGCAACGAGAACGGCGACGTCGTTTCGACTCGACGCCGGGACCGGCGCGCCTGTCCGGAGCGCGCCGGTCCTTGGCGGCATCATCCGCCTCGCCATCACACGGCCTCAGCTGCGCGCTCCGATGCTGCGTCTGAGCCTACCGCCTTCGACGTAATGGAATAGGCCGAGCCGCGATCACCATTCGAGCGGGCGAGCATTACGACATAGCCTCGCTTGCGCAGCCCCGTCAGGGCGGCGCGCGTCGTGTGGGGAAGCCATCCGGTTGCGGCGACGAGATCCGCGAGCGTCGCGCCGCCGGATCGCGACAGCAGTCCGACGACCGCCGCAATCTTGCTCGTGGGGCGCGGCTCGCAGCGCTCGCGCCGTTCGATGTCTGCTGGCACAGCAGTCTTTTGAGTAACCCGGGCAAGAGCCACGGGGGACCCGGTCGGCGCGGGAGCCGACGGTTCGCTTTTATTTGTTGCCGCCGCTTCCCCGGAGTGGACCTCACGCTCCCCCGCGATCGCCTTGGCGCCCGCGGCCGTCAGTGTGAGCGCGAACGCGATTCCAGTTTCGCCGTCGCGACGCCAGACTGGGATCGACGCCTTGGCTTTCACCTCGCGAACCAAACCCGCCGCGATCAGCTTTTCCGCCGTCTTCACCAACTTTGCGCCGCGCATCGACGGGATCAGCGTCAGGCAACGATCTTCACGTTGCGAGGCCGCGACAAGCATCGCCGTCTGCGCGTCGGTCAGCCTGGTCGCCGTCGAACGCGAATTCGATATTGTTTTGGACATATCTGGACCTGGGTTCTCTGCGGAGGCCAGCCATTCTGGCCCCTCACTGAGACGAGCCCCGGATCGAAGCGATCGGCGGGGCGAAGGTCATGTCGCTCGAATAGTCAAATGAGGCGACGACGACACCAATGCTTCCTTCGCGCTCAAATGCCAGAGATTTCTGCGGGTGTACCTCTTATGGGGCCTGGGTAGGTTCGAATCCTTCCTTCTCCGCCAAATATCCAAGCTAATACTATGATTTACTTGTATTTTTGTATTTTATGGCTTTATCGGCCCTAACTCCGGCCCTAATCCGCGCTCGCGCTTGGACAGCTAAGCGGGCGCAGACTATCGCCACCTTTCTTCGCCACCCTATCGCACGTGCGCCCGCACACTGAGAGCCTGTTTGACTCCGCAAAACGCTGGGATTTCGAGGAAAACGTTTGGCGGCGAATCGTCTTGATTTCTACAATAGGCACTGATTTCCAATGAAATTTGATGCTGACGGTCACCGCCTGCCGATTTCTGCTCATGAGACGTACGCAAAATCTCGAAATTGCCCATGATTTGCGGAGCCAAACAGGCTCT
>JAYVYJ010000081.1:0-12335 GCA_043784465.1 Hyphomicrobiales bacterium | reverse complement strand
CGACGATGTCGCCGAAAATATTTTGGCCCAGCGCATGAGCCAGATCAACGGCGTTTCGCTGGTGCGCATTGGCGGCCAGCAGCAGAAGGCGATTCGCATCCAGCTCGACCCAGCGAAACTGGTCGCCAAGAACATCCAGTTGGAGGACGTTCGCACCCAGATCATGACCGCGACGGTCAACAATCCGAAAGGCTCGGTGATCGGCGACCGGCAGACCTTCACGATCTACGACAACGACCAACTCACCGACGTTAAGGAATGGAACAACGTCGTCGTCGCCTGGCGCAACGGCGCGCCGGTGCGCGTGCGCGACATCGGCGAGGCGGTGTCGGGGCCGGCGGACCGGACGCAAGCCGGCTGGGCGCAGGGCAAGCGCGGTATCTTTCTGGTGGTGTTCAAACAACCCGGCGCCAACGTCATCTCCACCGTCGACAACATCAAGCGCCAGTTGGGCCGGCTGACGTCGGCCATTCCCGCCGACATCAAGGTCGAGATCGTCTCCGACCGCACCATCACCATCCGCGCCTCTGTGGCGGACGTGCAGAACACGCTGCTCATCACCATCGGACTGGTGGTGGCGGTGATCTTCGTGTTCCTGCGCAGCTTCTGGGCCACGATCATTCCCTCGATCACGGTGCCGCTGGCGCTGCTGGGCGCGGCGGCTTTGATGTGGGCGGTCGGCTATTCGCTCGACAATCTCTCGCTGATGGCGCTGACCATAGCGGTCGGCTTCGTGGTGGATGACGCCATCGTGGTGCTGGAGAACATCCAGCGCCATGTCGAGGACGGCATGAAGCCTTATGAGGCGGCGCTGAAGGGCGCGGGCGAGATCGGCTTCACCGTGATTTCGATTTCGGTCTCGCTGATCGCCGTGCTGATCCCGCTGTTGATGATGAGCGGCATCATCGGGCGGCTGTTCCGCGAATTCTCCGTCACCATCGCGATGACCATCGTGGTGTCGGCCATCGTGTCGCTGACGCTGACCCCGATGATGGCCTCGCGCTTTCTTAAACCCCACGATGAGGAGAAGCACGGGCGGCTTTACAACATCACCGAACGCGGTTTCGAGGCCCTGGCCAACGGTTACGCGCGCGGGCTCGACGTGGCGTTGCGCCACAGCTTCCTGACGCTGCTCGTTTTCCTCGCCACCATGGCGGCGACGGGCTATCTGTTCGTCAAGATCCCCAAGGGCTTCTTCCCGCAGCAGGACACCGGCGTCATTTTCGGCGCCTCCGTCGCGGCGCAGGACGTATCGTTCCCTGCGATGTACAAATTGCAGGAGCAGATAGGCAAAATCGTTCAGGACGATCCGGCGGTGGCGACCGTCGCGATGGGTCTGGGCTCGGGCACCGGCAACGCTTCGCAGAACTATGGGCGGATGTTCATCACGCTGAAACCGCGCGACGAGCGCGACGTCAACGCCTTTCAGGTGATCGCGCGTCTGCGCCCACAACTCGCCAAGGTGATCGGCGTCACGCTCTATCTGCAAGCCCCGCAGGATGTGACGGTCGGGGCGCGCGCGGCGCTCACTCAGTTTCAATACACGTTGCAGGACGCCAATTACGACGAGTTGAACGTCTGGGCGCCCAACATGCTGGGGAAGTTGCGCGCGCTGCCGGAACTGCGCGACGTCGGCACCGATCAGCAGGCGTCCGGCACGACGCTGCGCCTCACCATCGACCGCGATCAGGCTTCGCGCTTCGGCATCCAGCCCGCCCAGATCGACGACACGCTGTACGACGCGTTCGGCCAGCGGCAAGTCGCGCAATATTTCACGCAGGTCAACACCTACTACATTATCGAGGAGATCGATCCCGATTTGCAGAAGGACCCCGCCGCGCTGGAAAAACTCTACATCCGCTCGCCCAATTCCGGCCAGCTTGTGCCGATGACGGCGTTCGCGAAATGGACAACCGTTCCCGTCGCGCCCTTGTCTGTCAACCATCAGGGCCAGTTCCCGGCGGTGACGATCAGCTTCAACCTCGCGCAGGGCGTCGCGCTGAGCCAGGCGACTGACGCCATCCGCAACGCGGAAAAGGAATTGAAGCTGCCGCTGTCGTTGCAGACCGCGTTTCAGGGCAATGCGCAGGCGTTCCAGGATTCGCTATCGACCGTGCCCTTGCTGATTCTGGCGGCGCTACTGGCGGTCTATATCATCCTGGGCATACTTTATGAGAGCTTCATCCACCCGCTGACGATTCTCTCGACGCTGCCCTCCGCAGGTTTTGGCGCTCTCGCGATGCTGATGTTCTTTGGCTACGAGTTCAGCCTGATCGCGCTGATCGGCGTGATATTGCTGATCGGCATCGTCAAGAAGAACGGTATCATGATGGTCGATTTCGCCATCGCCGCCGAGCGCGACGAGGGTCTGTCGAGCGAGGATTCCATCCGCAAGGCCGCGCGTATGCGCTTCCGCCCGATCATGATGACGACCTTCGCCGCGCTGTTGGGCGGCGTGCCGCTGATGCTGGGCCACGGCACCGGCTCGGAACTTCGCCAGCCACTCGGCTATGCGATGGTCGGCGGCCTCATAGTAAGCCAAGCGTTGACGCTGTTCACGACGCCGGTGATCTACCTTTATCTCGACCGCCTGTCGCATTGGTTGTCGGGGGGCAAGAAGGTCGCGCGCGTCGAGGAAAAGCTAGAGGTCAAGCGCTGGGCCAAACAACCACGCGCAGCGGCGGAATAGCTCAGACCCGCGGCATGCGGAACGGCAGCATCAGCTTGACGAGCGGATGGGCGAAGCGGTCGAGGTCGAGCGCCTCGTGCATCGAGATCACGTCTTCACCATCGAGCCGGTGCGCCACCGCCGAGCGCGCGTAGAAGGGCGCGTCCTCGAAGGTGGCCGTCACGCGGGCGCCGGTCTGCGAGCGCGTCGCGCGGTCGACGCGCCACGCCGTGCGGGGCAGGGGCGCGACGGGCGGCGCCGGCGTCTCCTCATAGTCCCCGTCGCGGTTGAAGCTTAGCGACAGGGCGAGAGGCGGGGCGGCGCGGCGCTCGGCTTCGTAGAAGATCGCCGCGCCGTTGCGCGTGCGCGCGCGCGACCATGTCCAGCGCCGAAAATCGGCCTCCAGCGGCGCGTCGCCCATATTGAAGTCGAAATAAGCGTCGCCTTCCCATTGCAGATCCGGCTGAGAAAAGTTGACGGCGACGCGCGCGAAAGGGGCGATGGGCCGCCAGACGTGCGCGCCCGCTTCGCTTAATGTGAAGGCGCGCGCGTTGACGCTTTGCGGAATCAAACGAACCGCGCCGCTGAGGCGCCGGGGCAGGGGCGTGCAGGTTTCGTCTATCTGATAAACGACGTCGCACCCGTCGAACGCCATCCTGCTCGGGCCGATGTGTAGGTTGTCGGCCGTGCGCATGAGCCGGGACCGGCGGCGCTCGGTCATCGCCCAGCGCGCGTCGCGCGGACCGTAGAGCGCGACGTTGAACGCGCAATGGTCGAGCGGGTCGCGCCGCCCGTTCCACGCGTAATAGGGCGAAAATACGCTGCCGAGGAACGCGATGATCGTCAGGCCGAAGCGGCCGTCGTCGCTGAAGGCGTCGAGATACCACCACGCGTAGCCGCCCGGCCTTACGTCGACGTCAAACCGAGATCCTGCGCCGCCGCCGCCGCCGCCTGCGCGCCCGAGAGGATGGCCATCGGCACGCCCGGCCCCGGATGAACCGTGCCCCCCGCCAGATAGAGGCCTGGCAACACCGTCCGCGCCCCCGCCCGCGCGAAACTCGCCTTCCAACCGTGGGGCGGCGCGCCATAGAGCGCTCCCCGGCTGCCCGGATAGAGGCTGGCGAATTGCGCGGGCGTGGTGCGGACGGCGCGGCTGAAATCCACCGGCGCGCCGCAACGCCGGAGCGCCGCCGCAATCGTCTGTTCGCATCTGTCGATCTCCTGCGTCGAGAGGGGAGACTGGGGATTGTGTGCGGGCGCGTTGACGAGGACGAACAATCGCTCCTCGGGGGCCGACCCCCCGGTTTCGCGGTCCTGCGCGCAGACATAGATCGTCGGGTCCTGCGGCAGCGCATGGCGCGCGAACACCGCGTCGAATTCCTCTGCATAGTCTTCGCCGAACATCACGTTATGGCGCAGCCACGGCGCCCCGGCGGGCGCCTTGAGGCACCATGTCAAAGCGGAAAGCGACGCCGGCGCAGGCGCGGGGGCCGCGCGCCGCGCGCTCTCGCCCAGCAGACCCGACGCCAGCGCGCCGACGTCGCCGTTGAACACGACGGCGTCGGCTTCAAAGCGCTCGCCCTGCGTCGTCTCGACATGGCGCGCGCCGGCCGGACCGCCGATGCGGGCGACCTCGCAGCCATATCGCAACTGCGCGCCTTGTCTGTTCGCAAGATCGGCCAGCGCCAGCGCCAGCGCGCGCATGCCCCCTTCAACCAGCCACGAGCCCTCGCGCTCGACATGCGGCACGACGATCAGGGTCGCGGCGGCCTCATAGGGCGAGGCGCCGCAATAGGTCGCATAGCGGCCGAACAATTGTTTGAGACGCGGATGTTTGAAATGCTTTTCGAGCTGGCGCCAGTAGGTCGAAAACGGCGAAAACGCGAACAGACCGGCGGGGCTTTGTCTGGCGATGCGCCGGACAAGCTGGTTGGGGCTGGGCCGTGCGGCGCGGATGAAAGGCGCGTCGAGCGCATCGTAGGCGCGCGCCGCCGCGCGCGCGAAGGCGACGTAGCCCGCAGCCTCCTTTGTTCCTGCGAAAGCGCGGATCGCCTCGGCGTTGCGCTCGACGTCGGCGTAGAGATCGAGCGCCGCGCCGTCGCGCCAGACATGACGCGCGAGCGCCCCCGCCCGGACGAGCCGCACGGAGCTTGAGAAATCCTCGCCGCAGGCGGCGAACAGGTCCTCGAACACCCAGCGCATCGTCACGACGGTGGGGCCGGCGTCAATAAGCGCGCCCTCGATCTCGACTACGCGCATCTTGCCGCCCGGCGTGGGGCCGCGCTCCAGCACTGTCACTTGCGCGCCGCGCGCGGCCAGCCGCGCGGCGGCGGCCAGGCCGCCGACGCCGGCGCCGATCACCACGATGCGCGGCGTTCGCGCCATTCAACCTCCGGAAAGCGGCTTGCGCACGCTCCTGTAGTGTGTCACCTTTAGTGGACATTTACGGTGACAACGAAAATAGTCAACATGGAGACGCGAGCATGTCGGAGCGCGTGGAATCCGCCCTCGAACAGGCGATTGGTCAAGCCGGAGGCTGGGGTTCGCCGCCCCGGCTCGCCGCCGCCTTGCGCTATGCGGTTTTCCCCGGCGGACACCGCATCCGCCCGTCGCTGACCCTCGCGGTCGCGCGCGCCTGCGGCGATCGGGACGCCAAAGCGAGCGACGCGGCGGCGGTCGCGGTCGAACTCATGCATTGCGCCTCGCTCGCGCACGACGATCTCCCCTGTTTCGACGACGCGGACCTTAGACGCGGCAAGCCCTCGCTGCACAAGGCGTTCGGCGAGCCGCTCGCCGTGCTGGCGGGCGACGCGCTGATCGTGCTGGCGTTCGAGACGCTCGCGCGCGGAATGGCGCGCCGGCCCGCGCGGCTGGCGGCGATGATCGGCATCGTCGGGACGGCGGTGGGGGCGCCGCGCGGCATCGTCGCGGGTCAGGCTTGGGAATGTGAGCCCACCGCGCCGCTGTCGGAATATCAGCGCGCCAAGACCGGCGCGCTGTTCGTCGGCGCCGCCCAGGCGGGAGCGCTGGCGGCGGGCGCCGATCCGGCGCCGTGGCGGGCGCTAGGCGACAAGATCGGCGAAGCCTACCAGGTCGCCGACGATCTGCGCGACGTGCTGTGCGACGTCGAGGAACTGGGCAAACCCGTGGGCCAGGACGCCGCGCGGCTGCGGCCCAACGCGGCGGCGCAACTGGGGGTCGGCGGGGCCAAGGCGCGCCTGATCGAACTGGTCGAGGGGGCGGTCGCTTCCATTCCCGCCTGTCCCGGCGAAACGGAACTGCGCAAGCTCATCAAGATGCAGACGCTGGCGTTCTTCCCCAGACAACTCGCCGCTGCGGCGGCCTGACGCTCGGCGCCGTCGTGGCGCCGCGTCCTCGCGGACGTTTGACCTGGGGCGACTGGCGGGCGCGGCTGATCGCCGATCCCCGCTTCCAGCGTTGGGCCGCACGGTTCTGGTTGACGCGCCCCATCGCGACGGCGAGGGCGCGCGCCCTGTTCGATATCAGCGCAGGCTTCGTCTACAGCCAGATCCTCGCCGCCTGCGTGAAGCTTGAGGTGTTCGAGCGTCTGGCCGACGGGCCGCGCGACGCGGCGGATCTGGCCGCCGACATTGGCCTCTCTCCGGAGGCGGCGCGTCGCCTGCTCAAGGGCGCGGCCGCGCTGGGGCTGTTGCGTGAGCGCCGGGGCGACCGATTCGGCCTCGCCGACCTGGGCGCGGCGCTATTGGGCAACCCCGGCGTTTCGGCGATGGTCGCCCACCACGCGCTGCTCTATGACGATCTGCGTGATCCCGTCGCGCTGTTGCGCGCAGGCGCAGGCGAGAAGCTGCCGGCCTTCTGGGCCTATGGCGGTTCCGGCGCTGAGGCGGCGTCCTACAGCGAACTGATGGCGGCCTCGCAGGCGCTCGTCGCGCAAGACGTGCTGTCGGTCCACGATTTCCGCGACGCGCGGGCCCTGCTCGACGTGGGCGGCGGAGAGGGCGCCTTTCTGAGCGCAGTCGCCAGCGCCGCGCCGCGCCTGAAGATGGGCCTGTTCGACCTTCCGCCGGTCGTGGAACGCGCCGGCGCGCGCTTCGCCAGCGCCGGTCTTGCCGAGCGGGTCGCCCGATTCGGCGGCGATTTTCTGCACGAAGACCTGCCGAAAGGCTTTGACGCGATCTCGCTGGTCCGGGTGCTGCACGATCATGACGACGCACCCGCCCAGGCGCTGCTGGAACGCGCCTTCGCGGCGCTGCCTTCGGGCGGGTCGCTCCTGGTGGCGGAGCCGATGTCGGGCGTGCGCGGGGCCGAATCGGTCGGCGAC
Source organism: Hyphomicrobiales bacterium (assembly GCA_043784465.1). Lineage (GTDB taxonomy): Bacteria > Pseudomonadota > Alphaproteobacteria > Rhizobiales > Beijerinckiaceae > Roseiarcus. The sequence goes on along the minus strand of JAYVYJ010000081.1, from coordinate 5,364 downwards.
GCCTATTTCGGCTTCTATCTGCTCGCCATGGGGCGCGGGCGCCCGCGCCGCGCGTCCGAAATCGCCGACATGCTGCGCGCCGCCGGTTTCACCCGCGTTCGCGCGCTCGCCACGCCGCGTCCGGCGGTCGTCTGCGCGCTTGTTGCGAGGAAGTCGTAAAAAGACGTTGACTACTGCGAATGTCATCCTAAAGTGACACTTAATGGCCGGGTATTGTCCTGGCCTCCCAGAGGCGCCCATGTCGAGGCCGCTAGCCATCATTTTCGAGGAACCCGGGCGGTTGGCTCTGCGCGCGGTCGAGATGACCGGCCTGAGGGACGACGACGTGCTGGTCGCCACCGAATTCAGCGGCGTTAGCACGGGCACGGAGCGGCTGCTCTACCAGGGCCTGATGCCCGCCTTTCCCGGCATGGGTTATCCCCTCGTTCCCGGTTATGAGACGGTCGGCCGCGTGATCGACGCGGGCGCCCGCGCTCAAAGCAGGATCGGCTCGCGCGTCTTCGTGCCGGGCGCGCATTGTTTCACGGACGTGCATTGCGTCCACGGCGGCGCGGCTTCCCGGCTTGTCGCGCCGGCGGCGCGCGTGCTGGACGCGCCCGCAGGCGCCGCCGACGAGGCTGTGCTGCTGGCGCTGGCCGCAACCGCGCTGCATGCGCTGGAGACGGCCTCCCGCCAACAAGGACCCGCGTTGATTGTCGGCCACGGCGTGCTCGGCCGGTTGCTGGCCCGGCTGGCCGCGCGCGACGGGCGCGACATCGTCGTGTGGGAGACCAGCCCCGCGCGGCGCGAAGCCGCGAACGGCTATCGCGTGCTCGCGCCCGGAGACGACGCGCGAACGGATTATGACGTCATCTATGACGTCAGCGGCGACGCTTCGCTGGTCGACGCCCTGGTGGGGCGCCTCGCGCGCAACGGCGAGATCGTCCTGGCGGGCTTCTATGACCACATCAGCTTCGCGTTCGCGCCGGCTTTCATGCGCCATGCAAAATTTAGCGTCGCCGCGCAATGGGCCGAGGGCGACCTCGCGCGCGTCGCACAAATGGTGACGAACGGCGGGCTGACGCTCGACGGCCTCGTCACCCACCGCCGGCCCGTCGCCGACGCCGCCTCCGCTTACGAAAAGGCCTTCGGCGACGCCGATTGTCTGAAAATGGTGCTTGATTGGAGAGACGTTTCATGAGCCACGAAGGCTTCCTGACCTCGGACGAGTTGGCGAACCCGCCCACCCACCTGATCGCCGAACCCGCGCCCGCCAAGAAGGAGACGCAGATCATCGCGATCTACGGCAAGGGCGGCATCGGCAAGAGTTTCACGCTCGCCAATCTTTCCTACATGATGGCGAGCCGCGGCAAAAAAGTCCTTCTCATCGGCTGCGATCCCAAAAGCGACACGACCTCCCTGCTGTTTGGCGGCCGCGCGTGCCCGACGATCATCGAGACTTCGACGCGCAAGAAGCTGGCGGGCGAGCAGGTCGCCATCGGCGACGTCTGTTTCAAGCGCGACGGCGTCTACGCGATGGAATTGGGCGGCCCGGAGGTCGGTCGCGGCTGCGGCGGGCGCGGCATCATCCACGGCTTCGAGTTGCTGGAGAAACTCGGCTTCCATGATTGGGGCTTCGACTACGTGCTGCTCGACTTCCTCGGCGACGTGGTGTGCGGCGGCTTTGGCCTGCCCATCGCGCGCGACATGTGCCAGAAGGTGATCGTGGTCGCCTCCAACGATCTCCAATCGCTGTATGTCGCCAACAATGTCTGCTCGGCGGTCGAATATTTCCGTAAGCTCGGCGGCAACGTCGGCGTCGGCGGGTTGGTCATTAACAAGGATGACGGGACAGGCGAGGCGGCGGCGTTCGCCGAACTGGTCGGCATCCCCATTCTCGCGTCGATCCCGGCTGACGACGACATCCGCCGCAAGAGCGCATCCTACGAGATCATAGGCCGGCCCGAGAGCCAATGGGCCCCGCTGTTCGACGAATTGTCCGCCAATCTGGTCGCCGCCGCGCCGCACAAGCCCCGGCCGCTGACCCAGGACGGATTGCTGGGCCTGTTTTCGGGCGAGGCGGTCGGGCGCGGAGTCACCCTGGTGCCGGCGACCATGGAGGACATGTGCGGCGTTACGCACATCGAAAAGCCTTCGCTCGAAGTCGTCTACGACGCGGCCTGACGCCATGCAAGACATCGGCCAAGCCCCCGAGAAGACCGGCTGCCATTCCGGCCGCGAAACGATGCGCGAGGCCGCCAAGGCGGCAGGCGCGAGCGAGACGCTGGAGCGTTACGCCAAAGATTATCCCGTCGGCCCGCACGACCAGCCGCAAAGCATGTGCCCCGCCTTCGGCTCGCTGCGCGTGGGCCTCAGGATGCGGCGCACGGCTACGGTGCTTTCCGGCTCGGCCTGCTGCGTCTACGGCCTCACCTTCGTGTCGCACTTCTATGGCGCCAAGCGCACGGTCGGCTACGTGCCGTTCAACTCGGAATCGCTAGTCACGGGAAAGTTGTTCGAGGACATTCGCGACGCTGTCCATCAACTGGCCGATCCCGACAAATATGACGTGGTTGTCGTCACCAACCTTTGCGTGCCGACCGCCTCTGGCGTTCCGCTCAAACTGCTGCCCAAATCGATCAACGGCGTACGCATCATCGGCATCGACGTGCCGGGCTTCGGCGTTCCCACGCATGCGGAAGCCAAGGACGTGCTGGCCGGTGCGATGCTCGCCTACGCCCGCCGCGAGATCGAAAACGGACCCGTCCAGGCGCCGCGCGGCGCGCGCGCGGAAAAGCCGACCGTCGCCTTGATTGGCGAGATGTTCCCCGCCGACCCCGTGCAGATCGGCGGCATGCTGGAACTGCTCGGCCTCGCCGCCGGCCCCGCCGTGCCGACGCGCGAATGGCGCGAGCTTTACGGTGCGCTCGATTGCGTCGCCGCCGCCGCGATCCACCCGTTCTACACCGCATGCGCGCGCGAATTCGAGGCGGCCGGCCGGCCGCTGATCGGCTCGGCCCCGGTGGGCGTCGAAGGCACGGCGTCCTGGTTGGAGCAGATCGCCCGCGTCGCCAACGTGCCCGCCGCCGTGCTCGACGCGGCCAAGGCTAAGCTGCTGCCCGCCATCGCCGCCGCATTGGCGAAAGCGCCCATCAAGGGCCGCATCACGCTGTCGGGCTACGAGGGCTCAGAGTTGATTGTCGCACGGTTGCTGGTCGAGAGCGGGGCCGACCTGCGCTACGTCGGCACGGCCTGCCCCAAAACGCGCTTCGCCGAGGCTGACGCCGAATGGTTGAGCGCCCGGGGCGTCGAAGTTCGCTTCCGCGCTTCGCTGGAGCACGATCTCGCGGCGATGGCGGAATACGAGCCCCAGCTTGTCGTCGGCACGACGCCGGTGGTTCAGGCGGCGAAGTCGAAAGGGTTGCCCTCGCTCTATTTCACCAATTTGATTTCGGCGCGGCCCCTGATGGGCGTCGCCGGAGCCGGCTCCATCGCGAAGGTCATCAACGCGTCGCTCGGCAACAAGCCGCGCTTCGACCATATGCGCGAATTCTTCGAAGGCGTCGGCGAGGGCAAGACGGCGGGCGTCTGGCCGCGTGCGCCGGAGGCTGCTTGATGTTAGTTCTCGACCATGACCGCGCGGGCGGCTACTGGGGCGCCGTCTACGTCTTCACCGCGATCAAGGGATTGCAGGTGGTGATCGATGGCCCCGTCGGTTGCGAGAACCTGCCGGTCACCTCCGTGCTGCATTACACCGACGCGCTGCCGCCGCACGAATTGCCCATCGTCGTGACGGGCCTCTCCGAAGAGGAGTTGGGCCGCCATGGCACCGAGGGCGCGATGCGCCGCGCGCACAAGACGCTCGACCCCAAAATGCCCGCGGTCGTGGTCACCGGCTCCATCGCGGAGATGATCGGCGGCGGCGTGACGCCGGAAGGCACCAACCTTCAACGTTTCCTGCCGCGCACCATCGACGAGGACCAGTGGCAGACGGCGGACCGGGCGCTGACCTGGTTGTGGAACGAATTCGGACCCAAAAAAGCCAAAGCCGCCAAGCCGAAGGCCACGACCAGGCCGCGGGTCAACATCATCGGCCCGTCCTACGGCATGTTCAATAGCGCCTCCGACATCGCGGAAGTCACGCGGCTGATCGAGGGCATCGGCGCGGAAGTGTCGATGACGTTCCCGCTGGGTTCGCATCTCGCTCAGGTGGGTCGGCTCGCAGACGCGGAAGCCAATGTCTGCATGTACCGCGAGTTCGGCGCTTCGCTTTGCAATACGCTTGGCAAGCCATGGTTCCAGGCGCCTATCGGCCTCCATTCGACAACCAAATTCCTCCGCGCGCTGGCTGAAAAGCTCGGGCTCGACCCCGAGCCCTTCATCGCGCGCGAGAAGATGACCACGATCAAGCCGATCTGGGATTTGTGGCGCTCGGTGACGCAGGATTTCTTCGCCGCCGCGAGCTTCGCTGTCGTCGCGAATGAAACTTACGCGCGCGGCTTGCGGCACTTCCTGGAAGACGAGATGGGGCTGCCCTGCATGTTCGCGGTCTCGCGCAAGCCGGGCGAGAAAACGAACAATCAGATGGTGCGCGATTCGATCCGCACCAAGACCCCGCTTGTCATGTTTGGCGGCTACAACGAGAAAATGTACGCCGCCGAGGCCGGCGCGCGTGTCATGCATATACCCGCCTCCTTCCCCGGGGCCATCGTTCGTCGCCATACCGGCACGCCGTTCATGGGTTATTCCGGCGCGACCTATGTGTTGCAGGAGGTTTGCAACGCCATGTTCGAGGCATTGTTCAACATCCTGCCGCTGGGCAGCGATCTCGACAAGGTCGATCCTACCCCTGCGCGCGGCGTTGCGACCTGGGACGCGCCCGCCAAGGCCTTGTTTGACGACATCGTGGAAGACCAGCCCGAGCTGGTCCGCATTTCCTACGCCAAACGTTTGCGCGACGAAGCCGAGGCTTCCGCCCGCAAGCGGGGGGCGCCCCGCGTGACGACGGACGACGTCACAACCGCAGCCGGCATGGAGGCGCGCGCATGACTTACTTGTCTTTGAACTCAAGGGAGGTCCCGATGCAGGCGACTTTGAATTACGCAGGATCGGCCCGCATTGAAGGCTTGCAGAGCCGCATGGTCTATTGCGCGCTGCTGCCGATGTTCGTCGTCGCCGAAGGCGGCCGGCGTCTGCTCGGCGAGCGCGACGAGGCCTCAGCCCGCGACTGGTTCGCCGAAGCGCGCCGGCAAACTTCCATAGCGACATCCTACGCCCTGATGGCGCGTTCGATGTTGCAATCATCCGAGCGGCGCCGCCGCCCGGAACGCCTGTCCTGAGCCAAAAGCTCACGACGATTTTCGCCGCGAAGGGCGTTCGCGGTAA
>JAYVYJ010000080.1:0-10444 GCA_043784465.1 Hyphomicrobiales bacterium | reverse complement strand
GCCGCCCGAATACCCGCTGACTGACCCGATCGAAACTGCCTGATCGCGCGTCAGCAACCCCGCCTCCGTCAAGGGACGCAACAGTGCGATCGCACCGGTCGCGTGGCAGCCGGGATTGCTAACCTTGCGGGCCTCGCGCACACGCGCGCCCTGCCCCACCGCCATTTCCGGGAAACCATAGATCCAACCCGGCGCGACGCGATGCGCGCTTGAAGCGTCGATCACCCTTGGGCCTGTGTCGCCCATGTCGTCGATCAGCCGCGCCGCTTCCTTGGCGGCCTCGTCGGGTAGGCAAAGAATCACGAATTCCACCTGCCTCAGCAAATCCCGCTTGGCGGCGGAGTCTTTTCGTAACTCGGGCGGCAGGCCGACGAGGTGGATGTCATCGCGCCCCGCGAGTTTGTCGCGGATTTGCAGGCCGGTCGTTCCGGCTTCGCCGTCGATAAATACCCTGATCGACATCCTTGCCTCCACAAAGAAAAAGGGCGGCCGAAGCCGCCCTTTGCGTACCCTTCCGCGAAGCTTAGCGCTTCGAGAACTGGAAGCTCGCGCGGGCCTTTTTGTGGCCGTACTTCTTGCGCTCCACCACACGAGAATCGCGGGTCAGGAACCCTTCCTTCTTGAGCGGCGCCCGCAGCTCCGGCTCATAATACGTCAAAGCCTTGGAGAGACCATGACGCACAGCACCGGCCTGCCCCGAAAGCCCGCCGCCGGCGACCGTGATCGTCATGTCGTACTGAGCCGCGCGATTGGCGATCACCAGCGGCTGATTGACGATCATCCGCAGCACGGGGCGCGCGAAATAGACCTCAAGCGTCCGACCGTTGACGGTGACATTGCCCTTGCCGGGCTTGATCCAGATTCGGGCGATGGCGTTCTTGCGCTTGCCGGTCGCATAGGCGCGGCCCTGGGCGTCGAGTTTTTGGATATGAACGGGCGATTCCGAAGTCGCGGTCGCGACCGAGGAGCCGCCAAGTTCGGCGAGGGAAGAGAGAGTCTCGGCCATAATCAGGCGCTCCGGACGTTCTTGGAATTCAGACTCGCCATATCGACCGCCACCGGCTGCTGCGCAGCGTGCGGATGTTCGGCGCCCTTGTAGACGTGCAGATTTCCGAACTGCTTGCGGCCCAGCGGCCCACGCGGCAACATGCGCTCCACAGCCTTCTCGACGATGCGCTCGGGATATTTGCCCTCAAGGATCGCCTTGGCCGTGCGCTCCTTGATGCCGCCGATATAGCCCGTGTAATGGTAATAGACCTTCAGCTCGCGCTTGCGCCCGGTCAGCACCACCTGGTCGGCGTTGACGACAATGACATTGTCGCCATCGTCCATGTGGGGTGTGAATGACGGGTGATGTTTGCCGCGCAGGCGCGTGGCGATCAGCGATGCGAGCCGACCTACGACCAGCCCCTTGGCGTCGACGACGACCCACTTCTTTTCGATGTCGGCCGTTTTCGTCGAATGGGTGTGTCCGAACATTTTGGTTCCAGAAGTTGCAGCCCGCGGCGCCCAGCGGGCCGTGTGGCGTCGGCAAATACAGGAGCCGCCGCAGGTCGTCAATCGCTGGACGTCGCAAAGGCCCCAGAAAACCGAGGAAAAACATGTGAGGTATAGAGATACCGCACTAACGTGGGGGAATCGAGTAAGTGCCGGTGGCGTGGGCGACGAGGTCGTCTCCCGCGCTTTCGAAGATCGACACTTCCCCCACCGCCAGCCGCTTGCCCAGCTTCAGAAGCCTCGCCTCGCCGATCAGATCGACCGGGGCGGGTTTGCGCAGAAAGTTGATATTGAGGCTCGTCGTCACAGCGAGCCCGACCGGGCCGATGCTGGCCAGAATCGCCGCATAGAGCGCGACGTCGGCGAGGCCGAACATGGCGGGACCGGAAATCGTGCCGCCCGGCCGCAGGTGCCGCTCGCCGCTGAGCAGCCGCATACGCGCGCGCATCGGTTCCGCGCTTTCGGCCACGTAGCTCCCCTCTATCTGAGGGAACTCTCGCGCGAGAAAAACGCGCAATTCGTCGAGGGTGAGGTTAGACATGAGCGTGGGATACCGGCGCGACAGTGCGGTATCAAGAAGGTCGCCGATGAAACGAAGCGAACGCTTATGGCTGCAAGTTGGCGTCGCGCTGGGAGGTTGCGTGCCCGTCGGCGCGGGGCTCGCCGGCGTCGCGTTGGGGCCGCGTCTGGCGGGAGCAATGGTCGCCCCGGTCTCGCTCGACAGTCATTTTCGCTATCTGTCGGGCCTGCTACTCGCCGTCGGCGTGGCCTTCTGGTCGACGATCCCGGGCATCGAGCGCAAGGCCCCGATGTTCCAACTTCTTACGTCGCTGGTCGTCGTGGGCGGTCTCGCGCGGCTGATTTCGCTGATTTCGGAAGGCCCGCCCGATGCGCCCATGTTGTTCGGCCTGGTGATGGAACTTGCGGTCACGCCCGCTCTTGCGCTGTGGCAGGCGCGGTTGGCGCGGGGTGCTGGCGTCGCTATGTGAGACGCCTGACCGGAGCTTAACGATCATGTCGCAACCGTCGATCCTTCGTCGCCAAGATTCTGAAGGCGTCGCGACTCTGACGCTCTGCGCGCCGCAGACGCGTAACCCTCTTGGGCTGCTGACGATTGACATGCTCATTCTGGCGCTGGCCGAAATCGAGAAGGATGAGACCGTCGGCGTCATCGTCATCGCCGCCGAAGGTCCGGCGTTTTCCGCCGGGCACGACCTCAAGGAGATCGCCGCCCATCGCGCCGACGAGGATGGCGGCAAGGCGTTTTTTGAGAAGTTGATGAAACGCTGCAGCGAACTGATGCAGGCTATCGTCGCGCAACCCCAACCCGTGATCGCCGCCGTCGAGGGAATCGCAACCGCCGCCGGCGCCCAACTCGTCGCGTCCTGCGATCTCGCCGTGGCTGGCGACGCGGCACGCTTCGCCCTGCCGGGCATCGATATCGGGCTGTTCTGCTCGACGCCGCTGGTCGCGGTCGCACGCGCCGTGTCGCGCAAGGCGGCGATGGAGTTGGCGCTGACCGGCGCGCCGGTGAGTGCGCGTCGGGCGGAGGCGATGGGGCTGGTGAACCGGGTGGTCCCGACGGGCAAGGCGCTGCAGGAGGCGCAGACTCTGGCGACAGGCATCGCCCAGCGCTCGCGTCCCGTCGTGGCGCTCGGTAAGCGCACTTTCCAGCGCCAGATTGAAACAAATCTGGCCGACGCCTACAGCTTCGCCGCCAACGCGATGATAGAAAATCTGGCCCTGCCCGACGCCGCAGAGGGCATCGACGCGTTTCTTGGCAAACGCAAGCCGCATTGGGGCGGGAAATGAGTTTCGAGAAGGACGCGACTTCCGACGCCAATATCCGCCGAATTCTCACGAGCGTCAAAAGCGTGGCGCTTGTCGGCGCCTCAGCCAACCCGGCGCGGCCCTCCTATATCGTGCTTAAATACCTTCTGGGTCGCGGCTACCGTCTATTCCCCGTCAATCCGGGTCTGGCGGGCAAGCCTGTGCTGGGCGCGATGGCCTACGCGTCGCTTGCCGACCTGCCCGAACCCGTCGACATGGTCGAAATCTTCCGCGCCTCCGAATATGCAGGCGCGCTCGTGGACGAGGCCTTGGCCCTACCCTCACCGCCGCGCGTCATCTGGATGCAACTGGGCGTCAAAGATGAGGCGGCGGCGGAGCGGGCGCGGGCGCGCGGCGTCGAAGTCGTGATGAACCGTTGCCCGAAGATCGAATGGGGTCGCCTTTCGGGCGAGATTGGCTGGACCGGCGTAAATTCCCGCATCCTCTCGTCGCGGCGCGCTGTCGCCGGAAAGGGCTTCCAGCGACTAGAAATCGCCCCCGCTTCGGGGCCGCCGCCGAAAATTGCCGATTAATATCGCAGTCGTGCGCCGGGCCGGGGAAACATTTGACATTTTGCGCGTTGTGTTCCATGCACCGCTCGCCTCAAGGGCGGCCGGACGGCCGAGGCGCAAAGCGCGCCCCCTGTTCCGCTCGCAACGCCCGCGTCCTCAGCGACGCCCGAGCGTGAGACGTGAACGCGAGAATTGCGCACGCGGCATATGCGCAGACACTTTCCCTAATGTGAGACCGCATGAATTTTGACGAACTCGGCCTGAGCCAAAAGGTGCTCGACGCCGTAACTGCGTCGGGCTACCTGACGCCGACTCCGATCCAGGAGCAAGCCATTCCCTACGCCCTGCAAGGGCGCGACGTTCTTGGCATCGCGCAGACGGGAACCGGCAAGACCGCCGCCTTCACCCTGCCGATGATATCGAGGCTGGAGACCGGCCGCGCCCGCGCCCGCATGCCACGCACGCTGATTTTGGAGCCGACGCGCGAATTGGCCGCGCAGGTCGAGGAAGCATTCGACCGCTATGGCGTCAACCACAAGATCAATGTCGCGCTATTGATCGGCGGCGTGTCGTTCGGCGATCAGGAAGCCAAGATCACCCGCGGCGCCGATGTTTTGATCGCCACGCCCGGACGCCTGCTCGACTTCGCCGAGCGCGGCAAGCTGCTGTTGACCGGCATCGAGATCCTCGTCATCGACGAGGCCGACCGTATGCTCGACATGGGCTTCATTCCCGACATCGAGAAAATCTGCAAGCTGGTGCCTTTCACCCGCCAGACCTTGTTCTTCTCGGCCACCATGCCGCCCGAGATCACCCGGCTCACTGAACAGTTCCTGCAAAACCCGGTGCGCATAGAAGTGTCGCGACCCGCTTCGACCAACGCAAGCATTACGCAATCGCTGGTCAAGTGCGGCGACGCCCCGGAGGCCAAGCGCGCCGCGCTGCGCGCCGTGATCCGCACCGCCGAGAATTTCAAGAACGCGATCATCTTCTGCAACCGCAAGCGCGACGTGCAAATCGTCTATCGCAGCCTCGAACGTCACGGCTTCTCGGTCGGCGCGCTGCATGGCGATCTCGACCAGCGCGCCCGCATGGCGTCGCTGGATGCCTTCCGCAACGGCGGCGTGCAATTGCTGGTCTGCTCCGACGTCGCCGCGCGCGGTCTCGACATTCCCGATGTCAGCCACGTCATCAACTATGACGCACCTCATCATTCCGAGGATTACGTTCACCGGATCGGGCGCACGGGCCGCGCGGGCAAGACCGGAGTGGCGGTGACGCTCGTCACCCGGCTCGACGCAAAATCCGTCGACGAGATCGAGAAGCTGATCGGCCGAAAGGTTGAATTCGCCCCCGTCGCCGTGGAGGCAGCCGAGGAGTCCCCGCGCGAGGCGCACGAGCCCCGCAGCCGGCGTCGCGAGTCCGAACCCTTGGAGCGACGCGAGCGCAGCTCAAGGTCGCGCAGCCGCCGCGATACTTCAGCTCCGGCGCCAGTCGCCGCCGCGCGTCCGCCGTCTCCCGTCGCTGTCCGCTCGCCCGCGGCGCCCCTCACCCGCGCACCTGTACCGGGCAGACGGCCTCATCGCGAGGATCGCGACGATGCGCCTGTCGTTGGGCTCGGCGATCATGTGCCAAGCTTCCTGTTGCGCCCGACCCGGCTGCCGCGCACGGTGGCCGTAGCAGAGGATTGAGGCCCGGCAATGTTCACAGGGATTGTCAGCGACGTCGGGGAAGTCGTTGAGATGACACGGAACGGGCATATTGCCCGTCTCGTCGTAATGTGCCGCTATCCTGCTGCGTCGGTAGATCTAGGCGCGTCGGTGGCGAACTCGGGTGTCTGCCTCACGGTCGTAACGGCGACGCCGAGGGAACAGGGTGCGCAGCTGCATTTCGACGTCGGCGCGGAGACGCTCGCCGTCTCGACGTTGGGCGGCCTCGGCCGGGGGAGCCGCGTCAATCTGGAACGACCGCTGAAGATTGGCGACGAACTCGGCGGCCATCTCGTCAGTGGCCACGTGGACGGCCTCGCCGAAATTCTCGTGCGTAAAGATTTCGAGGGCATGTCGCGCTTCCGTTTGCGCGCGCCCGCCGACGTATCGCGATTCATCGCGATGAAAGGTTCGGTCACGCTCGACGGTACGTCCCTGACGGTCAATTTGGTCGAGGGCCACGATTTCGAAGTGCTGCTGATTCCGCATACGCTGGCGGTTACGACCTGGGGCGAACGATGCGCCGGCGACCGTGTGAATCTGGAAGTCGATCAGATGGCGCGCTACGCCGCGCGCCTCACCGGCCTGGACTGACCGTCACACCAGTTTCTGGAACGTTAGGCCCGCGCCAGGCGAGCTGTAGTGAAGCTGGGCGAGGATGGTTATGTCGTTCATCTTCCAGCTGACGTAGTCGCCTGTCGCAGTGTCGTAAAAAAGGATCGACGCGAGATGGTCGCCGTTGAGATCGGCGATCCCCTTGAATTGATAGCTTGACGGCGTCGTCGCGATATTTCCGCCACCGATTATGGCGCCTCCGCTCATGTCCCAAAGCGCATAAAGACCGCCCGTGTTGGCGAACAGGAGATCGGATTTCCCGTCTCCGTTGAAGTCCCCCGTTCCCTTCAACGACCAACCAGCGCCCGGCGAAGCGACCGCGCCGCCGCCCGGAATCGCGAGATCGGCGCCAATCGCCTCGACGTACATCGCCCCGTTGGCATTCTGGAATAGAATGTCGCTCGCGCCGTCGCCCGTGAAATCGCCCGCCGCGACCGCGTTGAAACCGCCACCGATGCCGGCGAGCGTCGTCTGCGACAGGATCGTCGCTCCGTTCATGTTCCAGATCACGTCGTCGCCATTGGCGGCCTGGAACAGAAGGTCGGCGCGCCCGTCGCTGTTGAAATCGCCCAAACCGATGAAGGTTAGTCCGGCGTCCGAGCCGACAAAGTTTTGAGATACAGGATGTGTCCCGTCCGTTCGCCACAACGTCAGCGCGCTGGGCGCAGTCTGAAACAGCAGATCGGGATGGTTGTCGCCAAAGAAATCGCCTGCGCCGAGCAGTGTCACGCCGTTCCCGACATTCCCCAACGACGCCCCTAGCGAAGGCTGCCCGCCGACGAGGCTCCAGCCTCGCTCATTGCCGCTGGCGTCCTGGAAATAAGCTATCGGCGGAAGCTCGCGCGTCGCGTTGGGCGATTGCGTCCAGACGCTCCAGGTCGGCCCCGCCGCCCCGTAGTCGGCGGCGCCCGCCACCGTCGCGCCGTTGAGAAACCAGGCGATGTAATGGCTATTGGAGAGATTTTCGAAAAGGAGGTCGCTCTTGCCGTCGCCATTGAAATCGCCCACGCCCTTCAAGACAAAGCTCGCGGGAACGCTGGTAATTTGCGCGGTGCTAGTCACGACTTCATTGCTAAGAAAATCAATCTGATAGACGTGCGTGTCGACATTATAGAACAACAGATCGCCCGTTCCCCCGCCGTTGAAATCCCCTGTGCCCTCGAAGGCCCAGTTATAGCCCGGCGTGGTTATGACCGTGCCGCCGCCCGATATCGCCTGCCCGTTCATCAACCATGCCGCATAGCCGCCGCTTTGGTTTTCAAACAGGAGGTCCGACTTGCCGTCGCCGTTGAAGTCGCCTTGCCCCACCAGGGTCCAGTTCGGCCCCGGGTTGCCGACGACGCCCCCGCCGATCAGGGCGCTTCCCGACACCAGCCATACGCCGACATTTCCATCATCGTCGCGCAGGATGAGATCCGCCTTGCCGTCGCCATCGAGGTCGGCGGCGCCGAACGCTCGCCACGTGCTGTTGGGCGTCCCAACCACGGCGACTGATTCAATCTGCGTCCCGAACATCTGCCAGAGCGCGATCGCGCCATTCTGCGAATTGAAATAGAACAGGCTCGCATAGCCCTGCCCGTAGCTATCGCCGACGCCCACCACGCTTTGCTGCGGTCCCGGAAACCCCAGATTCCCGCCGCCTGCGAGGGCGGTCGGCCCCAACTGCCAGCTCGCCAGTTGCTGCGCGCCGTTCTGGAACAGCGCGTCGGACTGCCCGTCGCCGTTGAAATCCGCGCGCGCGTGGGTGGCGACGCTGGCGACCGCGCCGGAGTTGACGGGCGCGGAAGCGGCGATCTGCTGGCTATCGGCGGGCGCGCCGTCGACCGACCATTCCGAATAAACGCCCAGCGCGGAATAGCCGGCGACGATCAGATTGGCGCCCGCGACGCCGATGATGGAAGGCGTCACGCCCGTCGTGCCCAGCGCGAGTTGCAACGCCTCGACGGTTCCCAACGGCGTCCCGTCCGCGACGTAGACGCCGTAATGGTGGCTGGCGTCCATGCCGATGAAGGCAAGCTTGTTGCCGTAGATCGTCAGATTTTGGGGATTTAGCGCATAGGCGCCCTGCTGGCCGCCGATAAGTTCACCCGTACCCGCAATCGTGCCGTCCGTCGCCCACACGCCGACCTTGCCGGTCGGATCGATGGCGAGAAAGAAGGCTCGCTTGCCCGCCTGAACCCATTGCGTCGGCGAGAGGCTGTACAGTCCCTGCTGGCCGCTCTCCAGTTCAACGGCGCTGGTCGAGGACGCGTTGACGGACCAAAGGCCGCTATTGCCAGTGGAATCGGGGGCGGCGAAAAGCGCGCTTGTCCCCAGCGCAAAGAAATGGGGAGCGGCGGCGACGCCCGTGAATAGGCCGACGACGAGTTCCCGCGTCCCCGCGCTTGTCCCATCGCTCCAATACACGCTCGCCTGATTGTTGGCGTCGACCCCTTCGAACACGATCTCGTCGCCGATAGCGACGATATCGCTGGGGGCGAGCGCCACGCTATTGACGTTCTGGTAAATTTCGGCGGCGGAGGCGCCGTTGACAACCCAGAGACCTTGCCGGCCATCGGCCCCGTAGCCGGAGAAAAACACCTTAGTCCCCGCCACCGTCAAGGCCGAGGGGACGAGCGCGTAGATCCCCTGCGCGCTAGCCGCTACCTCGACGAGGGCCCCTGTTGCGACGGAGGCGACGTAGACGCCTCGCCCGCCTGAGGAATCGGTCGACTCGAGCACCGCCGAAGCGCCAGCCTTCACAAGGAAAAAGTCGTCGTCGTAGTCGGAAAAGGTCGCCTGCGTCGTCAATAGCGTCGTATGGGCCGCCGTGCCGTCGGTGATCCATATCTCTGCGCGTCCCGCCGGGCTCGCGTCGGCGGCGATGGCGAAGCTGCCAAAATTCTGCAAACGGCTGAGCGGCTTGCTAAATTGCAGCAGCACGGTCGGGTCGCCGCTGACACCTGCGGTGGCGAACACCGCCTGCTGGTTGAGGGCGTCGCGCCCTTGGAACAGCACATGCCCGCCGACGCCGACAAAAGACTGCGGGCTGAGCGTCTGCCCGCCCTGCTGGCCCGACAAAAGCTCAAACGTCGTAGCGTTCGTGCCGCCGCTGACCCAGACCGCGAAATAGCTCGTCGGGTCCTGCGCCGCGAAGATGACGTCGTCGCCCAGGGTAGTGAAGCCATAAGGGCTGATTACGCCGAAATTCTGCGTTGCCGTCAGAACGTTCGTCGTGCCCGCCGACGTACCGTTCGTGGTCCACAACGAGTAAAAATTACTCGTGTTCTTGGCGGCGTAATACAGTATCGACACGCACTCGCTCCGGGCAAAACCCCCCGACACCGACGATAACGCCCAAGACCTGCTTAAAAAAACAGGAGCCGCCGCCGCATATCGCTTCGAGTTTACGTCTGCGATGCCTCATCGAAGCCGATGCAGCGCGCAACTCGTGCATCGATAACTAATCGTTAACCCCATCGCTTGTCACGCGAGAAATCGTCCATTTACGATGCTTATGGAGACATTTCGAGCGGATGGTTAAGGAGGATGGCCAAGGGTATGGCGACTCCGGCAGGGCTCGAACCTGCGACCTGCCGCTTAGAAGGCGGCCGCTCTATCCAGCTGAGCTACGGAGCCCTATGCGCCTAGTGCGACCAGGGCGTGAGTCGATTGTAGCGGAAATTATCGGAGTACGAAATAACCTTCCGGGTCTCACCCTTGGGCGCTTCGATACGATAAACGATCCCATGGCGCTCGGCATAGGTGACCGCCTGCTCCTGCGATTCGAAGCGCAAAGCGACCTGCGCCTTCATATCAGAGGAACTCGTCCAGCCCATCAGCGGATCAATCTCGCGCGCCATTTCGGGCTCGTATTCCAGCACCCAGTTGTCTTTCGCCTGACCCGATTGGGTAGCGGAGCGCGAAGGTCGATAGATTCTCGCCGTCATGCCGACCTGTGAAAACCAAAAAAATCGCAGCGCCATCCCGCGACCGCCCCGTATCTACGCGAATTGACGTCCGCCGACAATGGCGGCACCGCTTCGCGCTGGACGGCTTCGAACGCAAAAAAAACCCGACGGCGCTGATCCAGGCCGTCGGGGCGTTCGATTAGGGCTGAGCGCCTAGATATGTCCTCGCGCGCCCGCGAAGCCGCCGATGATCGGGCGGTAACCGGGTCGGAGCTTGAACGGAGACGGCCCCAGGCCCGCGACGTCGAGCAGAAACTGCAACGCCTCCAGCCCGAGCTTGACCTCCCCAGCGGTGATCGCGGCCGGCGGAAACGCGCGCGCCACCAGCGCC
>JAYVYJ010000079.1:0-7838 GCA_043784465.1 Hyphomicrobiales bacterium | reverse complement strand
CACCAACGCCTTCGCCAGGTCGACGATGTCGAAAAGATTTGCGGAGGGTTCTGCGTTGTCGAAATGCCGATCAAATCCGGGAAAGCCGAGCAGCAAGATGTTCGGCGTTTTCAACAAAACGCTGACGTCGTCGCTACGCGAAGTGTAAGAATTATTAGACTCTTGAACTTTGACGCCGATTTCGACCAGCCGCTCGGCCCAATATCGGGCAAGCTCGTAAAGAGGCGGCGGGGTGACCGCCCCCCGGGCGAGGCTCGAAAACTCGGACAATACGGCCCCCTGTCCCAAGCGCGTGCTATTGGGTCGTTCCGCCGGGCCGGCCGGCGCCGGCCCTCCGCCCGCCTGTTGCACGTCGGCGATGATCGCGAGGTCCGGGGGCGGCAAGGGACCAACAATGCGCGAGCCGCCGCGTCCCATGACCTGGCTACCCGCCCCCAACGGACCCTCCTCTTCGTCAGGAAAGGCGAGCATCGCATCTATGCCCGCCTCCGCAAGCACAGGGGCCGCCACCGCGAGCGCGGCGACGCCGCCCGCATTGTCGATGTGACCAATGAAATGTCCATCGGGAGTCGAACGCGATTTTGCGACGGGGACTATCCTGTCGCCGGGACGCAGGACCGTCTTTGCGTCGTACGCGCGAAAATGGGGTGCTCCCGCTTCCGAGATGAGTTCGCCCTCCGCGCAGACCGTATAGCCGCCGCTCGCCAACGCGTACCGATAGGCTCGCGCCGAGCGGCTGCCCTCGTGCGTCAGGTGGTAGCAAAACGGGGCCAGGGGATAGATGTCGGCTTTCCGGGCCTGAACCAAGTAGCTGATGGTGTCGAGATGGGCGAAGTACCAAAGCCGCGGCGCCGCATCGCGGCGGCCAGTCGACAGGACCGTACTGCCGGTGTTGCCGAAATTGAAATCCATTGCGATGCGGTCGCCAAAACGAACGCCGTCGGCCTCGAAGAGTTCGCGCAGGATGGGGCCGCGCAGCGCGCTCGCGGCGGTGGAAGGGGCCGGCGCGTCGGCCAGAGCGGTCAAATAGCGCAGTACGCGTGCTGGCGTGATCTGGGCGTCGACAAGGGGCCTCAAGGCCGAAACCTGTCCAAGAAGAATGTCCAGCCAGGCGGGGGGGGAATTAGCCATCTCTGCATTTGTCGCCATGACGCCTAAGCTCGATTTGACCGGGACATTATAAATACGGCGACGACGATCAAGACCCCTTTGAACAGTTGCTGCACGAAGGGGTCCACGCCGGTGAGATTAAGGATGTTCGCCAATACGCCGATAATCAACGTGCCGATAAAGGTCCCAAAAACGGAGCCTTGGCCGCCAAACAGCGACGTGCCTCCCACGACGACCGCCGCAATGGCGTCCAACTCGTAGCCCTGACCGGCGATCGGCGTGCCTATGCTGAGCTGTGAGGCGTAGACCAGGCCGGCGAGTCCGGAGACGCCGCCAGAGATGGCGTAAACCAATGTCTTGTAGCGACGGACGGGGACGCCCGAAAGCCGCGCGGCGTCTTCGTTCGATCCGATGCCATAGATGCATCGGCCGAACGGCGTTCGAGCCAAAACGATCGCGCTCACGATCAGGACGGCGATGAGGATCAGGGTCGGGATGGGGACGCCGAAGAGATACCCGTTTCCCA
Organism: Hyphomicrobiales bacterium; assembly: GCA_043784465.1. Classification (GTDB taxonomy): domain Bacteria; phylum Pseudomonadota; class Alphaproteobacteria; order Rhizobiales; family Beijerinckiaceae; genus Roseiarcus. The sequence goes on along the minus strand of JAYVYJ010000079.1, from coordinate 6,202 downwards.
GATCGTAAAACGATTCGCTGAGGATGGGTATCGGCGTGCCGCCGGTATAGATGAACGCCAACCCTCTTGCGAAGGAGAGCATCCCGAGCGTCATGATGAAGGGCGGAACGCCAGCATAGGCGATGCCTGCGCCATTCACGAGCCCGGCCACAACCGCCGCTCCAAGACCAAGCGGAATGGCGACGAGCATGCCATTGTGTTCCAGCAATCCCGCATAGATCACAACCGACATCCCGAGAATCGCTCCCACGGACAGGTCGATCCCGCGGGTGAGAATCACGAACGTCATCCCCAGCGCGAGGATGCCCACAATGGCGACTTGCCGCAAGACGTTGAGCAGGTTCGGAATTGTCAGAAAACGATGGGAAAGAAAGGACGCCACCGCGACCAGCAGCAACAAGGCCATGAGCGCGCCGCCCCGGGTCCATACCGCTGCGACCGTAGATAAGCTCGCAGATTTTTTTGTCGCGCCTGCGCTCATAACGAATCCATCGCCGATGCGTCGCCCGCCAACGCGGCCGCCCGCATGATGTTTGTTTCGTTGGCTTCGGCGCGTGGAAGCGTCGCCGCGATGCGCCCTCGCCGCATCACTATCACGCGATCGGCCAAGCGTAGGATCTCTTCCAACTCCGAAGATATTAGCACCACCGCCACGCCGCCCGCCACGATCTCCTCAATGAACTTATAAATTTCGCTTTTCGCGCCGATATCGACGCCGCGCGTCGGCTCGTCAAAGATCAGGATTCTGGGCTCGACCGCGAGCGCCCGGCCAATAAGGACCTTCTGCTGATTGCCCCCACTCAGGTTCTGAATTTCGGCCTCCATGCCCGATAATCGGACGTCGAGCCGCTCTATGATCCCCCGGACAAAGGACTTCTCCTGTCCCAGTTGCAAGAGGCCGAACCGGCTGAAGCGCGCAAGATTGGAAATCGTCGCGTTTTCGCGAACGGCTCGGTTGGGAAGCAGGCCGAACGCCTTTCGATCCTCAGTGACATAGGCGATCCCCAAGTGTGCCGCGACGTTGGGGTCGGAGATGCGCACTTCGCGTCCAAACACCCGAATCTGGCCAGCCGTAGGCCTGACGACGCCGACGATGGCCTGCGCGACCTCGGAGCGTCCCGCCCCGACGAGACCGGCAAGGCCCACGATCTCGCCTTGGCGCACGGAAAAAGTGACGTCGGCGAACGCGCCATGCAGGCTCAGCCCCGTAAGCTCCAACGCTAGCTCGCCGGACTTGCGCGAATGCAACGCATGGGCGGGAAAGTCACGCCCGATCATTCTGGCGACGAGCCAGTTCTGGTCGATATCGGCGACTGCGCTCTGCCCCGTACGAGATCCGTCTCGCAGCACCGTCACGCGGTCCGCCACCCTGAATATTTCCTCAAGATGGTGCGAGATAAAGATGACGCCGATGCCCTGGGCCTTGAGCCGTCGAAGCAGCGCAAACAAGGTTTTGACCATCGGCTCGTCGAGCACAGCAGTCGGCTCGTCGAGTATGAGGACCTTCGCTTCGAGCGAGATTGCTTTCGCGATCTCGATCATTTGTTGTTGGGCTATGCTGAGTTCACCGATGGGCCGCTTCTGGTCAATGGAAATCGCTAGCCTGTCGAGCAGTTCCTTAGTGCGCTGCCGCACCGTCCGACGATCGATCGTACCCAAACGGGTTCTAGGGAAGTGACCCAGGAATATATTTTCTTCTGCGCTGAGATGTGGCGCCAGCGACAGCTCCTGATGGATGCAAACAATTCCACAATCAAAAGCGCTGCGCGGCGACGGCAGGCGCATTTCCCGTCCGTGCATAAAAATCTGGCCGGCGTCGGGTTGATAGACGCCCGCCAGTAATTTGATGAGAGTCGACTTGCCGGCTCCATTTTCCCCGACGATTGCGTGGACTTCCCCTGCCGCGAGCGAAAGGTCTACGCCGGAAAGAACGATATTTCCGGCGAAGGATTTTTGCAGCCCCCTGACTTCGAGCAAGGTGGCGACGTCGTCATTGCGCGCGGCGCCGTCCGGCGCAATGTTCAGAGGGACCGCGGTCGGCATAGCGCGCTACAATCTGTTGCGTTACTTGCAGGGATCCGGCGTGGGCTCAAAGTCGCCCCAACCGCGACCTATCCACTCCGAAGCGTTCTCCGGCACGACGGTTGGGCTGTCGGGCAGTTGCAGACGTTGGCCCGGCATATCGTAAGCCTGCTGCCCGGGAATGTCCTTGCCCATCAGTTTGTAAAGAGCAGCCCTCAAACCGATATCGGCGATGAATGGCGTATAGTTGCCGTCCGCGCCGAAGGCTCCCGTTTTGACGGCCTTGAAACCGGCGTTGGAGCCATCGAACGAATAATGACGAATCTTATCCTTGCATCGGTTCGCCCGAGCGATGGCGAGCTCGGCTCCCCAGGAGGATTCTTCCGCGTGCGAGAAGACGGCGTTGATGTCGGAATGCGCCGTCAGAAAGTCCTCCATGAGCTTCACAGCGGGTTCCCGTATCCACTGCCCGTCTCCAACCGCGATGACCTTGATGTCGGGGAATTTGGCGAGCACATTCTTCATGCCCTTGTCGCGATCCGCGGCGGGAGAGGACCCCTTTAGTCCGGTGATGACGACGATATTGCCTTTGCCCCCAAGATCCTTGGCCATGCGCTCGGCGACCTTTTCGGCCATCGTCACGTTGCTCTGGCCAATAAAAAGCGTCTTTGCCGTGGGAACGTCGCGATCCATGACCACGAGCGGCAGGCCGGCGTCCATCACGGCTCGCGCTGCAGGAACCAAAGCAGCCGATTCAACTGGGCTCAGCAAGACGGCGTCGACCCCCTGCGCGATGAGATCGCGAACGTCGTTGCTTTGTTTGGCGACGTCCACATTGCCGTCGAGCGCGACAAGCTTGATGTTCGAGTGGCGGCAAGCTTCCGCCTGAAGCGCCTCCAGCATCGCGACGCGCCAGGGATGATTGAAGCCAGTCTGCGAAAAACCTATGGTGATGGGGCGCGTCTGTCCCTTGACGGCGATTGGGCCTTCGTCGATAGGCAAAACGCTGGTCAATGGCAGTTGCTTGTAAAAACTCAATAACTCGGAGCATGTCTTGCCGGATATCGGCAATTTGTCCTCGGCGCGCGCCGCTGTCATCGGCGCCAGCGCAAGCAACGAAAGCGCAACCAACGATCTTGTTAACATTTTCTGTTCCTTTCTATTGCGTACGAGGAAAACCCTCAGTTAAACCGTGGGGCGAACACTGAAGGATCGCGTTTCGTTCGTTGCCCTCAACGCGCGATATTCTCGTGGTGACGGTACGGTCGGATGCCGACGCTTCGATCCACGGACAGGGGGAAAACCCAATCCGTCGCCTGCGTATGCTTGCTGCTGCCTGGCTTTTGGTTCAAGAACTGGCAACTTGCGTCGAGAGATTGCACTTTTGCAAAAGTCGACAATGGTGTTTTTTTGTCCCTTCGACCCCCCGGGGGGCGACGCCCCGTCTACAGAGTTGCAGAAATATTTCCCGGATGCAAATGTCATGACGTTCTTACGATATGCCAATGAAGTGGAGTGATCCGCTCCCCGAAGGGAACCCCGCGCCGTTATGGCATCAAATCGCCGAACGGCTGAAGGCGGCAATCAAGGATAGCGAGTTCGGCCCGGGCGACGCTTTGCCTTCCGAGACGCAATTGAACCAAGCTTTTGGAGTCAGCCGCACGACGTCGAGAGCTTCCCTCGATCGTCTCGAGCAGGAAGGCCTGATCCGGCGGCGCTCAGGCGTGGGATCCATCGTCGTCGTGCCTCGGGTCGATCAACCGGCCAATGAGATGTCAGGTTTTGCAGAAGACATGCGTCGAAGGGGTCTCCGACCCTCCTACGACACGCGCTTTGCGGGCCGCGTCAAAGCACCTCTCGAAGTGACTGAGGCGCTTGAAATCCCGGCCGGTAGTCTCGTCTTTCAATCCCGCCGCCTTCTCAAGGCCGATGAATCGCCGATAGGCTTCGCCGTGTCGTGGCTTTCCCCTCTGCTCTTTCGGGACGCCAGGTTTCCCACGCGCACCGAACTCAGCAAGGGTTCTTTATACGATTGGATTTCCAGACAATGCGGCGTCAAGATTACCGGCGCGCGCGAATTCATAGAAGCCGCTATCGTACAAAAGGAAATGGCGCTCGAGCTTCAAACGCCAGCTGGGTCAGCCGTCCTAGTTGCCAAACGAATTTCGCGTGGCGCTAACAACCGACCGGTTGAATACGCAATTTTGCATTTTCGAGCCGATCGATATCGATTCCATTTGGAGGTCGCGCGATGATGATTTAGGCGCCTTTAGCGATGGAGTCGTTCACCTACAGTTGCATAGCCAATCAAATTAGGCGCCTTCCCAAAGCGATGAAGAGGCTTTCAGAAGCAGGCGTAGCGTGATATTCAGACCGCGTGGCGCCATCAGCAGAAATCATCTGAAAGACCCTGAAGAGCTACCAACAGCATTCTGATATCGAAAGGGGATTTGGCGGATGGAACATCGACGTTTGGGCGCTTCCGGTTTCAAGGTACCTGTTCTCGCTTTTGGAACAGGTACGTTCGGAGGCAAGGGGGAATTCTTCAAGGCGTGGGGCGGCATGCAGGTCGAGGCGGCGACTCGTATGGTCGATATCTGCCTGGACGCGGGCGTGACCATGTTCGACAGCGCTGACGTTTACTCGGAAGGGGAGTCCGAGCTGGTTCTCGGAGCGGCGATCAAGGGCCGACGCGACAAGGTTCTGATTTCGACCAAAGGAACGTTTAGGTCTGGCGAGGGCCCCAACGATGTCGGTTCCTCAAGACACCACCTGATAAAAGCCGTTGACGGATCTTTGAAACGCTTGCAGACCGACTACATCGATCTCTATCAGTTGCACGGCTTCGACGCGCTGACGCCGGTCGAAGAGGTGTTGAGCACGCTCGACGATCTCGTGCGCGCTGGGAAAATACGCTACATCGGCGTATCGAACTTTTCCGGCTGGCATCTTATGAAGTCGCTGGCGACGTCTGACCGTTGTGGCTACTCTCGCTACGTAGCCAACCAGACATATTATTCGCTAATAGGGCGTCAATACGAGTGGGAACTGATGCCGCTGGGACTGGATCAGGGCGTCGGGGCCGTTGTTTGGAGTCCGCTGGGTTGGGGACGTCTCACCGGTAAAATCAGGCGTGAGAAGCCATTGCACGAGACGAGCCGCCTGCACAAGACGGCGGCGTCAGGCCCGCAGATGAGCGACGAGTATCTTTACAGGGTAATCGACGCCCTTGACGAAGTTGCAGCGGAAGTGGGCAAAACCGTTCCTCAGGTCGCACTGAATTGGCTCTTGCAACGTCCCACTGTTTCAACGGTTATTGTCGGCGCGCGAGAGGAAAAGCAGTTGCGCGACAATCTGGGCGCCGTCGGCTGGTCGTTGACCCCGGCGCAAGTCGTAAAGCTTGATGCGGCGAGCCAAGAACCGCTTGCATATCCCTATTGGCATCAGCGCCAATTTATGGAACGTAACCCGCCGCCCCTCTGGACCGCGCCCCAGACCTTAGAGTCCGTTTGAGAATGGGTTGAAGGCTCGCAAGAGGCGTGATTCAAGCTCGGGATGTGGACTCCAGCACCCGCAAGCGAATGGCCGACATCGCAAGGAAGGCTAAACGTTATCCGAGCGATCTGACGGACGAGGAATGGGCGCGCGTTGAGCCTTTTCTGCCCGTCGGCTCGAAGAAGGGACGGCCGGTTGGAGTTGATCTGCGCGAGGTGGTGAACGCCATCCGCTATATGGCGCGCTCGGGCGGCGGTTGGCGGATGCTGCCGAACGACTTCCCACCCTGGCAGACGGTTTATTGGTGGTTCCGCCGCTTCGTGCGGCGTTTCATGTTTCGCACGATCCACGATGTCGCCCTGATGCTCGACCGCGAGCGCGTGGGGCGCGAAGCCAGCCCGTCTGGCGGCGTCGTCAATAGCCAGACTATTAAGGCTCCGGAAGCGAAAACAAGAGGTTACGACGGAGCCAAGAAGATTGTCGGACGCAAGCGCCACATCGACGTGGACACAGACGGCCGGATCCTGATGGTCAATCTGACGGCCGCCGATATCTCCGACAGCGCAGGAGCGCAGATGATCCTCGACGGCGTTCGCAAGCGTTGGCCTTGGCTGAAGCACCTGTTTGCCGACGGCGCCTACGACCGCACGCAACTGATGGACAAAGCGGCGTTTCGCGACTTCGC
>JAYVYJ010000078.1:0-15517 GCA_043784465.1 Hyphomicrobiales bacterium | reverse complement strand
CTCGGCCTGAATCAGTTCGCGCTCGTCGAGCAGGTACGCCTTGAGCAGGTCCATCAGGCAAGCGACTTCGTCGGCCGGCCGCTTCCAGTTCTCGGCGCTGAAGCAGTACAGCGTCAACTGGCCGATGCCCATGCGGCACGCCTCGGTGACCGTACTGCGGACGACCTCGGCCCCCTTCAGGTGGCCGTCGAGGCGGGGTTGCCCACGCTGCTGCGCCCAGCGGCCATTGCCGTCCATGATGAGCGCGACGTGCCGGGGGGCCTTGCGCGTAATATTCTCCATGAGGGTCATGCGGGCGCCTCTGCGCTACACCTGCATGATCTCCTTTTCCTTGATGGCCAGCAACATGTCGATGTCCTTGATCGACTCGTCCGTGGCTTTCTGCACTTCGCCTTCGTGACGCTTGCCGTCGTCCTCGCTGATCGCATGTTCCTTGAGCAGCTTCTTGAGCACGTCGAAGCCGTCGCGGCGCACGTGGCGCACGGCGACGCGCGCGTCCTCGGAGTATTTATGCGCGATCTTGACCATCTCCTTGCGGCGCTGCTCGTTCAGCTCCGGGATGCGGATGCGCAGCAGCGTCCCCTCGATGGTTGGCGAAAGGCCGAGGTTGGAATCGCGGATCGCCTTGTCGACGGCGGCCACCATCGTCTTGTCCCATACGGACACGGAGAGCGCGCGCGGCTCGGGCACGCTGATGGAGGCCACCTGCGTCAGCGGCACCCGGTTGCCATAGGCCTCCACCTGCACCGGCTCCAGCAGACCGGCGCTTGCTCGGCCCGTGCGCAGGCCGTTGAGTTCGCTCTTCAGAGAGGCCTGTGCGCCCTGCATGCGGCGCTTGAGATCGTTCAATTCAAATTTCGGCAACGCCGCCATGGGTTGGGTCCGAAGTTGGCGATTAGCGCCGCGGGCGCGGCGATTCGTGCGCGAACGCGCTGCGAGCGTCCTTCTCTATCACAGGTTTTGGCGCGCGAAATAGCGCCTTTGGCGCGCGGCGGCGGCCCGTCATCCCGCCGACATGGAAATCTGCCCAAACGGGAAGGACTTATCGCCACGAGACGGATGCCCCACCATGTCCCGCCCGCGCGAGCTTCAGGTTGCGCCGTCCCCCCGCCGCTATCGCACAATCTTCCTTTCCGATTTTCATTTGGGCACGCGAGGCTGTCAGGCCGAGATAATCCTCGACTTTCTGCGCCACAACGACGCCGACACTTTCTATCTGGTGGGCGACATCATCGACGGCTGGCGAATGCGCGCCAGCTTTTACTGGCCGCAGAGCCATAACGACGTCATCCAGAAGCTGCTGCGCAAGGTTCGGCGCGGCGCGCGTATGGTGTTCGTTCCCGGCAATCATGACGAATTCGCACGCCAGTTCATCGGCCTCAGCTTTGGCGGCGTCGAAATCGTGCGCAACGCCAAGATCGAGACGGCGGACGGACGTCGCTTTCTGGTCATGCATGGCGACGAATTCGACGTCGTGGTGCGCCATTCAAGATGGCTCGCCTTCCTGGGGGACTGGGCCTACGACGCCGCGCTGTTCGTCAACACCTATTTCAACATGGTGCGACGCGGGCTGGGTTTCCCCTACTGGTCGTTCTCGAACTGGGCGAAGCTGAAGGTGAAGAACGCCGTCAATTTCATCGGTTCGTTCGAGCGCACTCTCGCCGAGGAAGCGCGCCGGCGCGGGACCGATGGCGTGATCTGCGGCCACATTCACCATCCCGTCATCCGCGATCTTGAAGGGATCACCTATGTCAACACCGGGGATTTCGTGGAATCCTGCTCCTATGTCGTGGAGCACCAGGACGGTCGGCTCGAAGTGATGCATTGGGCGACGCCGCTAAGCCCGGCGCTCGCGGCGGAGCCCGCCGACGACGCCATCGTCGAAGCGGCCTGATGCGGATATTGCTCGCGACCGACGCCTGGCGACCGCAGGTCAACGGCGTCGTTCGGACGCTGGAGAACATGACGCTGGCTGCGCAGACGCAGGGCGCCGAGTTCACATTTCTCACGCCCGAGGCGTTTCCGACCTTTCCTTTGCCCACCTACGCGGAAATCCTGATCGCGATCCCCGACGACCGCGAGATCGCGCGGCGGATCGACGCCTCCGGGGCCGACCATATCCACATCGCGACCGAGGGGCCGATCGGCTGGGCGACCCGCAAATTCGCGCTCGAGCGCGGGCGAATGTTCACCACCGGCTACCACACGCGCTTTCCCGAATATGTGCGCGCCCGGACGCTGATCCCGGAAGACTGGACCTACCGGCTGTTGCGCCATTTTCATGCGCCCTCGGCGGCGGTGATGGCGCCGACGCCTTCGATCCGCGACGAGTTGACGCGGCGCGGTTTCACCGGCGTCAAAGTCTGGACGCGCGGTGTCGATCACGCGCTTTTCCGGCCGCGCGCGGGGCGTGTGCTCGACCTGCCAGGTCCCATTTTCCTCTACGTGGGGCGAATCGCGGTCGAGAAGAACCTGGAGGCGATGCTGTCGCTGAAGCTTCCGGGCTCCGTCGCGCTGATCGGCGAAGGGCCTGCGCGCGAGCGGCTGGCGCGGCGGTTTCCGCACGCGCATTTTCTGGGGGCGCGCTTCGGCGAGGCTTTGGCCGAGGCTTACGCCAGCGCCGACGTGTTCGTGTTCCCCTCGCGCACCGATACGTTCGGAATCGTGCTGCTGGAGGCGATGGCGTCGGGCCTGCCGGTGGCGGCGTTTCCGGCGCCGGGGCCGCTCGACGTGGTGCGGGACAGCGGCGCGGGCGCGCTCGACGAGGATTTACGCGCCGCGTGCCTGCGCGCGCTCGACATCCCCCGCGAGGCCGCGCGGGCGCGGGCGTGCGAATTTACCTGGGCGGAAAGCGCGCGCCAGTTCCTGGGTCACATCGTCGAGGCGCGCGAGGCGCGGTTCATCCGGATAGCTTGAGGTTCTGATCGGCGTCCTGTCCATCCAGTCGCACAAGGGCGGCGAAGCGGCGCTCCAGCGCGGTCGTGCGCGCGGGCGCCTCGTTGAGGGTCCGTGCGCGCTCGCGGGCCTCCGCGACGGGCCGGAGCGCCTTGAGAACCTCGGAGAGCTGACTCGCCACGTCGCCGACGCGCTCGGTTTCGAGCCGCTCGCGCATGCGGTCGATCTCATGGCGCAGGGCGCGCGATTCCAGCCGGTCGAGGCCCGCCAGGATGCGCGCGGAATCCTCCGCCCGCCTTCGCCGCGCAAATTCTGTGAGGAAGCGACGGCCGCGTTCGGTCGATTCTAAGCAGGATTCGATGGCGGCGAATTCGAAATCCGGATCGGCGTCTTTGCGCCCGAAGTTTTGAGGGGAAGCGGTCGGCTCAGCGGCGCCGCAAGACAGGGCGTGGAGCATGTGGCCTTCCTTGGCGAGAGAGCGGGCCTGACGGCCCTCCGCGCTTTGCCCAACACGCGCGCATACCACGCGGACTAGCGCTACTGGCTTGAAAAACTGACGGAAACGCCCGCGTTTGAATCTATTTCGATATTTCATGATAATGGTTAACGCGGCCTGAACGCGTGTTTTACGCGGCCAGCTGTGCGCAATCCTTGAGCTGCGGCGCGCCCGCGCCGACTTGCGTTGCCGGTTTTGCACATATTTACAATTCAAATGAGCCGTCGCCGACGGCGATGTTCGCCCGCCGATGGGGAAGATTGCGACCCCGCGTCTGTTTTGTGGATTGGCGCGACGCAAAAACGGGGTTCCCGCGGCCCTCGCCGACCGCTAGAGGGAACGTGGCGAGGCCGGAGACAGATATGACGGGCGCGATGCGCAGCGAGCGAGGCGGTCGGATCGACCGTAACCGGGTCATCGGCTTCACGTTCGACGGCAAACGCTATCAAGGTCTGGCGGGCGACACCCTCGCTTCGGCTCTGATCGCCAACGGCGTTCACCTGATGGGCCGCTCTTTCAAATATCATCGGCCGCGCGGGCTGCTGGCGATGGGTTCGGAGGAGCCGAACGCGCTGGTGACGCTTGACGCCGGGCCGGGGCGCGTCACGCCCAACCTGCGTGCGACGCAGATCGAAATCTACGAAGGGCTGAATGCGCGTTCGCAGAACGCCTGGCCGTCTCTGGCTTTCGACGCGCTGGCGGTCAACGGCGCGGTGTCGAATTTCCTGCCCGCAGGCTTTTATTACAAGACGTTTATCGGGCCCAAGGGCGCGTGGGAACATCTCTATGAGCCGGCGATCCGCCGCGCGGCGGGCCTGGGCGTCGCCCCGCATGAGCCCGACCGCGACCGCTATGCCTACGAGCACCGCCATTGCGACGTCGCCGTTGTCGGCGGCGGGTTTAACGGCCTGACGGCGGCGCTGGCCGCCGCCCATTCGGGCGCCCGCGTCATGCTATTCGACGAACAGGCCGAGTTCGGCGGCGCGGCGCTCGCCGATATGCATACGAAGATCGCCGACACGACGGCGACGGAATGGGTCGCGGCGGCGGTCGCGGAGCTGGGAGGCCTTGCGAACGTCACGCTGCTGCCGCGTACGCAGGTGTTTGGCTATTACGCCCAGAATTACCTCGCGGCCGAGGAGCGCGTCACCGATCACGTCGTCTATCCCGACCCCAGGCTTCCGCGCGCGCGGTTCTGGCAGGTGCGAGCGAAACGGGTGATCGTGGCGGCGGGCGCGCATGAGCGTCCCCTCGTGTTCCCCGACAACGACCGGCCGGGCATCATGCTCGCCGACGCGGCCCGCACTCTTGCCGCGCGCTACGGTGTGAAGCCCGGATCGCGCGTCGTCGTCGCGACCACCCATGACGGGGGCTATCGCGCCGCGCTCGACCTCGCGGACGCGGGTTGCGAAATCGCGGCCATTGTCGATCCCCGGCCCAACCCGGACGGCGCGCTGCCGCAGGCGGCCCGCAAGCGCGGCCTGACGGTCGAGGCGCACGCCGTCATCCTCGGCACGAAGGGCGGCTTGCGCGTGACTCATGCGCAGGTGGCGCGGCTATGGTCGGACGGACGGCCCGGCCAGCCCGACGACATCGCCTGCGACCTCGTCGCGATGACCGGGGGCTGGACGCCAAGCGTTCATCTGTTCTCGCAATCGCGCGGCAAACTGAAGTTCGACGCGCCGACGCGCACGTTCCTGCCCGGCGAGCCTGCGCAGAACATGGTCTGCGTCGGCGCCTGCGCGGGTGAGTTCGACCTCGCCAAGGCGCTGGGCGATGCAGCGCGCGCGGGGGCGGAGGAGGGAAGCGCGCCGTCCGTCGAGGGCGCGGAGGTTTATGGGCCGGGCACGCTCGGCCTCGTTGCGCCGTTGCCGGACGAGAAGCTCGCCAAGGCCTTCGTGGATTTTCAGAACGACGTGAGCGCCCGCGACATCAAGCTCGCGACGCAGGAGGGCATGCGCTCCATCGAGCATATCAAGCGTTACACGACATCGGGCATGGCGACCGATCAGGGCAAGACGTCGAACATGAACGCGCTGGCCATCGCCGCCGAGACGCTGGGGCGCGAGATCGCCGAGGTCGGCCTGACGACGTTCCGCCTGCCCTACACGCCGGTCACGTTCGGCATCTTCGCGGGGCCCTCGAAGGGGCAAACGTTCGATCCCATGCGCAAAACCGCGATCCATCCCTGGTACGAGGCGCAGGGCGCTGTATGGGAAGAAGCGGGGTTGTGGAAGCGCGCGAGCCGCATCCCGCGCAGCGGAGAAAACCACGATCAGACTGTGGCGCGCGAGTGCCTGACGACCCGCGCCAAGGCGGGGATCATGGACGCTTCGACGCTTGGCAAGATCGAGGTCGTGGGGCCGGATGCGGCCGAGTTCCTCAACCGGCTCTATATAAACTCTTACGCCAAACTTGGCGTCGGGCGCTGCCGCTATGGGCTGATGCTCAACGAAACCGGCTTCGTCTACGACGACGGCGTAGTGATGCGGCTCGCGCCGGACCGCTTCCACATCACCACCACCACCTCGGGCGCGGCGCATGTGTTCGCGGTGATGGAGGATTATCTCCAGACCGAATGGACCGACATCAAGGTGCGCTTCACCTCGATCACCGAACAATGGGCGACCATCGCCATCAACGGGCCGCTGGCGCGCGAAATCCTCTTCCCCCTGGTCGAGGGGATCGACATGGGCAATGCCGCCTTCCCGCACATGAGCGTGCGCGAGGGGCGGATCGCGGGGGTTCCCACGCGCTTGGCGCGGGTCAGCTTCACCGGCGAGATGGGCTTCGAGGTCAACGTGCCCGCTGACTATGGCCTCGCCGTGCAGGAGGCGATCTGGGCGCGGGCGGCGCCGCTGGGGGCCTGCGCCTATGGCCTCGACTCGCTGCTGATGCTGCGCGCCGAGAAAGGCTTCATCGTCGTGGGGCAGGAGACGGACGGTACGGTGACGGCGGACGACGTCGGCATGGGCAAGATGGTCGGCATGTCGAAGCCCGATTTCGTGGGAAAACGCTCGTTGTCGCTGGCCGATCTCAAGCGGCCGGGGCGCAAACAGCTTGTCGGCCTGCTTGCGGAAAACCCGCAATACCGCCCCGACGAGGGCGAGCAGATCGTGCTGAGCGCCAGGGTCGCGCCGGGAACGCCCGCCTCCGGCCACGTCACGTCGTCTTATATGAGCGCGACGCTCGGGCGCTCGTTCTCGCTGGCGCTGCTGGCGGACGGGCGCGCGCGCCTCGGGCAGACGGTCTATACGGCGGGCGTCGAAGGCGCCCACGCGGCGAAGGTGGTTGAGCCGGTGTTTTACGACAAACAGGGGGCGCGCCTTGAGCTTTGACGCCGTTCGCCGTTCGGTTCTCGACGGCTGCGCGCTGCCTGCGAGCGCGACCGCCCTGCCCTTCGCCACGCGGTTAAGCCTGCGCGGCGGAGGAGACGTTGTCGGGCCTGTAACGGAGGCGTTCGGCGTCGCGCCGCCGGCGAGGCCTTTGGGTTCGGCGGCGTCGGGGGAGCGCGCGGCGCTCTGGCAGGGTCCCGACGAATGGCTGCTGATCGCGGAAGCCGAGGCGGGCGATGTCGAAGCCCGACTGGAGGCGGCGCTGGGAAACGTGTTTCATACGCTGGTGAACATCTCGCATCGGCAGGTCGGGCTTGCGCTGGAAGGCCCGGCCGCCGCGCGCCTGCTGGCGGCGGGATGCCCGCTCGACCTCGATCTGTCGGCCTTTCCCGTCGGCATGGCGACGCGGACGCTGTTCGTAAAGGCGGAGATCGGCCTCTGGCGGCGCGCGGATACGGCGTTCCGACTGGAGGTCGGCCGCTCGTTCGCGCCCTATGTCGCGCATATGCTCAACGAGGCGGCGCGCGATCAGGGCGAGGGATGAGGGTCGCGCTCGGGATCGACGCCGCCTGGACGGCGACGCATCCGAGCGGCGTGGCGCTGGCTGTCGAGACCGCGCAGGGATGGCGGCTAAAGGCTGTCGAGAGTTCGTATGCGCGGTTTTGCGAACTCGCGACTGTGCAGAAGGCGACTTCCCTCGCACGCGGCGAGGCGCCGAATCCGGCCGTTTTGATCGACGCTTGCCGGCTGCTGGCGGGCCGGGCGCCGGATCTGATCGCCATCGACATGCCGCTGGCGTCGACGCCCATCGTCGGGCGACGGGCGAGCGACCGGGCGATCTCCTCCGCGTTCGGCGCCGCGAAAGCCGCGACCCACTCGCCGAGCGAACGGAGGCCTGGAAAACTCGCCGACCGTCTGCGCGAGGACTTCAGGGACGCCGGCTATCGACTCTGCACGGCGGGCGGAATCGAGACGCCGGGGATCATGGAAGTTTATCCGCACGCCGCGCTGCTGGCGCTCAGCGGAGACAAGACCCGTCTCGCCTACAAGGCGGGCAAGACGACGACCTACTGGCGCGATCTCGACCGACCCGAGCGGCTTGTCCGGCTGGCGGCGGTCTGGCGCCGGATCGTCGTGCTTCTGGACGCCCGCATCGCGGGAGTTTCGGACGCCCTGCCCTTGCCGGACATGCGCGGGCGGGCGCTCAAGGATTTCGAGGACCGGCTCGACGCCGTCGTCTGTGTCTGGGTCGCCATCGCGGCGCTGGACGGACTCGCGCGGGCGTTCGGCGACGCGGGGTCGGCGATCTGGGTTCCTCTTGCCGATTAACGGCGAGTTAGGCTTTTCCATTCCTTTTGCTTTCGGCGCGGGCGTCGCGTCGCCCTGATTCCGGCGGGTTCGACCGACATAAAGGGTGCACGCGGGAAAAGTACATGGAAACTAAGGCCCATTTTGTCGCCATCGGCGCTTTCACGCTGGCCGTGGTCGCCAGCGCCTTCCTGTTCGTCTTCTGGATGGCGGGCTATGGCGGCAACGCCGATTTCACACGCTATCGCATCGTATTCGAGGGCTCGGTCTCGGGTCTGGCGCGCGGCGGCGTCGTCTTGTTCAACGGTTTGCGCGTCGGCGAGGTCAAGTCGGTCGACTTCGCCGCCAACGACCCGGGAAAAGTGGTCGCCGAAGTCGATGTGAACGGTCGTATTCCCGTGCGCGAGGACACCGTGGCGCGGCTGGAGATGCAGGGTTTGACCGGCGCGTCCGCCATCGCGCTGAGCGGCGGATCGCCCCATTCCAAGCCGCTCGCCGGCGATCCGCCGACCCTGAAGGCCGAGCCGAGCCAGATCCAGAATCTGCTCGTCAACGTGCAGAACATTTCGACCCGCGCCGATTCCGTGCTGACCCGGCTCGACAAGCTGTTCGTCGACATCGGCCCCGCGGTCGCCGACACGGTCAAGAACGTCGACACCTTCTCCAAAGCGCTTAACGACGCTTCGGGCGGCTTGCCGGGCATGATGACGGGCATCGGCGAACTCGGCCGCAAGATCGGCCCGCTGGCGCAAAGGCTGGAAAAGCTCAGCGACGACGCGGACAAGATCGTCGGCGCCGTCGATCTCTCAAAAGTTCGCAAGACCGTGGACAATGTGGAAAGCTTCACCGCCTCTCTAGGCGCCAAGGACGGGCCGACCCAACAGGCGCTGGCCGACCTTGCTTTGCTGGTCAAACATCTCAACGACACCGCGACAAAACTCGACGGCGCCATCGCGGACGTCGACGGCGTGACGCGCGCCTTCGACGCCAAAAAAGTTGGACTGTTGATGGATGGCGCGGCGGCGGTCGGGCAGACGCTGACGGACAATCGCGCCAATCTCGACGTGACGCTGAAGGACGCCGCCGACATCGCCGCCAAGCTCGACAGTTCCGCCAGCAAGATCGACGGGCTGATGACGAGCGCGACGAGTTTCCTGGGATCGTCCGACACCAAAGGGCCGCTGGGCCAGGTCGGCGATGCGGCCAAATCGATCAAGCGGCTCGCCGACGACCTCGCCAACCGCATCGCGCAGATCGCGCCGGGGCTGACGCGGTTCAGCGCTTCGGGACTTAAAGAATATGAGGGGATGGCGGTCGACGCGCGCAAGACGGTCGTCGACCTCGACCGCGTGATCCTCAGCATCGAGAAACACCCGACGCAACTGATTTTCGGCGGGAAATAGCCAGTTGGCCGCCATTGCTGGCGCCAACGGACCCTGTTAGCTTCCCTGCAAACAAAGAAGCTACCGGGGAGGAATGTCATGTCGCTGCGCGCCGTTCGCGTCGGATTCGTCCTGATGGCCGCCGTGATTGCGGGCCCCATCGCCCGCGCCGCCAACGCCCCCGGCGTGACGGCGGAGGAGATAAAATTTGGCCAGACCGCGCCGCTCAGCGGCCCGGCCTCGGCCTATAGCGTGCTTGCGCGCACCGAAGCGGCTTATTTCAGGATGATCAACGAGCGTGGCGGCGTCAACGGCCGCAAGCTCAACTTCCTCACCGCCGACGACGCCTACAGCCCGCCGCGCACGCTGGAGCAGACGCGGCGATTGGTCGAACAGGAGCAGGTGGCGTTCGTGTTCAACGGCGTCGGCACCGCCGCCTCGATCGCGGTGCGACCCTATTTCAACGAGAACAAGGTGCCGCAATTGTTCTCGGCGTTCGGCGTGTTCGACACGAAGGGCTATCCGTGGACGGTGCCGTTTTTTCAGCCTTACGACGCAGAAGCCTCGATATACGCCAAATATGCGCTGGCGAAAAACCCCAACGCCAAGATCGCCGTGCTGTATCAGAACGACGATCTCGGCAAGAACTATCTGAAGGGTTTCGTCGACGGGTTGGGCGCGGAGCACGCGGGCGCGCTAGTCAAGGCGATCTCATTTGAAGTCAGCGAGCCGACGGTGGATTCGCAGGTCACGACGTTGCAGGGGACGGGCGCGGACGTGTTGTTCATCGCGGCGTCGCCGAAATTCACGGCGCAGGCGATCCGAAAATCCTACGACCTCGGCTGGGACGCGATGCGGTTCATCGCGGTGGTGGCGGCGACGGTGCCCACGGTGCTCAAACCTGCGGGGCTTGAAAAGTCGAAGGGCGTCATAACGGCGATCACGGTGAAGGACGTCAGCGATCCCCGTTGGAAGGACGAGGAGGACGTCAAACAATTCCAGGGCTTTGTCGCCAAATATCTGACGCCTGCCGACGCGACCAGCAACGCGGCCGCCTACGCCTATCAATCGGCCGCGCTGCTGGTGCTCGTGCTGCAAGCTTGTGGCGACGACCTCTCGCGCGAGAACATTCTGGCGAAGGCGACGCATATCGAAGGCCTGACGTTGCCGCTCGGCCTGCCCGGGGTCGCCGTGCACAATTCCCCCGACGATTACCGCCTCGTACATCGGTTTCAGTTGGAGCAGTTCGACGGAGAGACCTGGAAGCTGTTTGGCGATCTCATCGACAACTGACGCGGCTCAGCCCGGCTCATCGTTCACTTGACGCAAATCCTCGATGCGCCGCGCCCAATGCGCGAGCATGAGATTGAGCCAGTCGCCCATTCCGGCAAGCGGGCGCGGATCGAGATAATGGAGGCGCTCGCGCCCGCGCCGCTCGACCTTGACGAGTCCCGCCCGGCGCAGCACCTGCATATGCTCGGCGACGGCGGGACGCCCGACCGGCATGTCCGCAGCCAATTGCGACGCGGAACGCGCCCCGGTGCGAAGCTCCAGCAGAAGACGGCGGCGCAGGGGATGGGCGAGCGCGTCGAAAACGTCGGGGACCTTGTCGTGGGGAGGCAATCGAGGGTTCCCTGACGACGGCTAAATATGTCGGGCATTCCCGACGTATTAAACCAGCGAAGGCGAAGCGGGAAGCGGGAAGGCAAGGCGGCAACCCGATGAACGCGGATCGTAGTTCTATGTAGACGTATGATATATTTCCCTTTTTTTCTCCCGAAAAATCGTTCGGCGCTCAGGTGAAGCCTCTGTTGCGGCCCGTTGCGTGGGTCGTTCCCGCGTGTTAGTTGACGGCCGCTGCGCGGTTCGCGGGATCGCGCGGCGCATCTTGACGAGAGTTTTGGCGTAGATCCGGCGCAATGCTGGGGTGGCGTCGCGCGTTCCAACAAGGGTTTGGCCTTGGCTGAAGACAATGACGTCGTATCGGGAGTAGCGGGGCGCTACGCAACCGCGCTCTATGCTCTGGCTTCCGAGCAGCGGCAGACGGGGGAAATCGCGGCCGCGCTCAAGACCGTTTCCGACCTGATCGCCGAGAGTGCGGACCTTCGGCGCCTCGTGCGCTCGCCGGTGTTCTCGGCGCAGGAACAGACCAAGGCCTTTGACGCGGTCCTTGAGAGGGCGGGAGTTTCCGGCATCGCCGCCAATTTCGTACGCCTCGTCGCGTCCAAGCGCCGGCTGTTCGCGCTCGCCGACATGATCAAGGGGTACAACCAGCTTTATGACGCCGCGCGCGGCCTGACGCGCGCGGAAGTCACCTCCGCCGCGCCGCTGACCGAAAGCCAAGTCGCCGCGCTCAAGGAACAGCTTCGCGGCAAGGCCGCCGGCCAGGACGTTGAAATCAGCGTCAAGGTCGATCCCGCCCTCATCGGCGGGCTTGTCGTCAAGCTCGGGTCGCGCATGGTCGACGGCTCGCTTCGCACCAAACTCAACGCCATTCGCACCGCCATGAAAGAGGTCCGTTGATGGACATCCGCGCCGCTGAAATTTCCTCCATCCTGAAGAGCCAGATCGCCAATTTCGGCGCCGAGGCGGAAGTCACCGAAGTCGGCCAGGTGCTGAGCGTTGGCGACGGCATCGCTCGCGCCTACGGCCTCGACAACGTCCAGGCCGGCGAAATGGTCGAGTTCGAGAACGGCACGCGCGGTATGGCGCTGAATCTGGAAAGCGACAACGTCGGCATCGTGCTGTTCGGTGCCGACCGCGAGATCAAGGAAGGTCAGACCGTCAAGCGCACGGGTTCCATCGTCGACGTGCCTGTCGGCAAGGGGCTACTGGGCCGAGTGGTTGACGCGCTCGGCAACCCCATCGACGGCAAGGGGCCCATCGTCGCCGAGAAGCGCGCCCGCGTCGACGTGAAGGCGCCGGGCATCATTCCGCGCAAATCGGTCAGCGAGCCGATGGCGACGGGCCTCAAGGCCATCGATTCGATGATCCCTATCGGGCGCGGCCAGCGCGAACTCATCATCGGCGACCGCCAGACCGGCAAGACGGCCATCGCGCTCGACACGATCCTCAACCAGAAGTCGCTCAACGTCGCCGGCGCGCCGGAGAGCCAGAAGCTCTATTGCGTCTATGTCGCCATCGGGCAGAAGCGCTCGACGGTCGCGCAATTCGTCAAGGTTCTCGAAGAGAACGGCGCGATGGAATATTCCATCGTCGTCGCCGCGACCGCCTCCGACCCGGCGCCGATGCAGTTTCTAGCACCTTTCTCGGGCTGCGCGATGGGCGAATATTTTCGCGACAACGGCATGCACGCCGTGATCGTCTACGACGATCTTTCCAAACAAGCCGTCGCCTATCGCCAGATGTCGCTGCTGCTGCGCCGCCCGCCGGGACGCGAAGCCTATCCGGGCGACGTGTTCTATCTGCACTCCCGCCTGCTGGAGCGCGCGGCCAAGATGAACAAGGACTTCGGCTCGGGTTCGCTGACGGCGCTGCCGGTGATCGAGACGCAGGCCAACGACGTTTCGGCCTACATCCCGACCAACGTGATCTCGATCACCGACGGCCAGATATTTCTGGAGACGGACCTGTTCTATCAGGGTGTCCGGCCTGCGGTGAACGTCGGGTTATCGGTGTCGCGCGTGGGGTCATCCGCGCAGACCAAGGCGACCAAGAAGGTGGCGGGCAAGATCAAGGGCGAACTCGCGCAGTACCGCGAGATGGCGGCCTTTGCGCAATTCGGCTCCGACCTCGACGCGGTGACGCAGCGCCTGCTCAACCGGGGTTCGCGCCTGACCGAACTGCTCAAGCAGCCGCAATATTCTCCGCTGAAGATGGAGGAGCAGGTCGCCGTGATCTATGCGGGCGTCAACGGCTACCTCGACAAGCTGGCGCTAAACAAGGTGGCGGCGTTCGAGAGCGGGCTGCTGGGCGCGCTGCGCTCCAAACATCCGGACCTGCTGACCTCGATCCGCGACAGCAAGGACCTGTCGGACGCGGACGGGGCGAAGCTGAAGAGCGCTGTGGACGCGTTCTCGGCCGCTTTCTCTTAAAGGGCCTCCCATGCCCTCGCTGAAAGACCTTAGAAACCGGATCGTCTCCGTCAAATCGACGCAGAAGATCACCAAGGCCATGCAGATGGTCGCAGCCTCGAAGCTGCGCCGCGCGCAGGCCGCGGCTGAAGCCGCGCGGCCGTTCGCCGAGCGTGTCGAAGCTGTGCTCGCCAATCTCGCGGGCGCGGCGGTCGGTGCGGAAAATGCGCCAAAACTGCTGATTGGATCGGGCGCGGAGCAGACTCATCTGCTGCTTGTGTGCACGGGAGAGCGCGGCCTATCGGGCGCGTTCAACAGTTCTATCGCACGGCTGGCGCGCGAAAAGGCGAACGAGTTGATCGCGGCGGGCAAGACGGTCAAGATCCTCTGCGTCGGCAAGAAAGGCTATGAGCAACTTCGCCGCACGCATGAGAAGAACATTTTGGAATTGGTCGAACTGCGCGCTGTGCGCACCATCAATTATACGACGGCTCAGCCGATCGCGCAAAAGGTGATGGACATGTTCGATCGCGGCGAGTTCGACGTCTGCACGTTGTTCTTCTCGCGGTTCCGCTCGGTGATCGCGCAGATCCCCACCGCGCAGCGCATCATTCCGCCGCAACTTGAAGAACAGACGGGCGAGAAGCCTTCTTATGAGTTCGAGCCGGACGAGGGCGAGATCCTCGCGCAGCTTCTGCCGCAGGCGGTGACGGTGCGCATCTATCGCGCGCTGCTGGAAAACGTCGCTTCGTTCTTTGGCGCGCAGATGAGCGCGATGGACAACGCCACGCGCAACGCTGGTGAAATGGTGAAGAAATACACCTTGCGCTACAACCGCACGCGCCAGGCGATGATCACCAAGGAACTCATCGAAATCATCTCGGGCGCCGAGGCGCTCTAAATTTTAAGGGACGTCGAGTCATGGCGAGCGCAAACAACGTCGGCCACATCACACAGATCATCGGCCCGGTCGTGGACGTGAAGTTCGAAGGCGAACTTCCCCCCATCCTGAACGCGCTGGAGACCACCAACAATGGCTCGCGGCTCGTGCTGGAAGTCGCCCAGCATCTGGGCGAGAGCAGTGTACGTTGCATCGCGATGGACGTGTCCGAGGGCCTCGTGCGCGGACAGGAAGTGACCGACACCGGCACGCCGATCATGGTTCCTGTCGGCGAGGGTACGCTCGGGCGCATCATGAACGTCATCGGCGAGCCCATCGACGAGGCGGGCCCGATCAAGTTCGAGATCAAGCGCCCCATCCA
Organism: Hyphomicrobiales bacterium; assembly: GCA_043784465.1. Lineage (GTDB taxonomy): Bacteria > Pseudomonadota > Alphaproteobacteria > Rhizobiales > Beijerinckiaceae > Roseiarcus. Next base: position 805 of record JAYVYJ010000078.1, on the reverse strand, counting down.
TGCGCCGACTCCCGAATACACCGAACAATCGACGGACGCGCAGATCCTGGTGACGGGCATCAAGGTGGTTGACCTGATGGCGCCTTATGCGAAGGGGGGCAAGGTCGGCTTGTTTGGCGGCGCGGGCGTCGGCAAGACGGTGCTGATTCAGGAACTCATCAACAATATCGCCAAGACGCACGGCGGCTATTCGGTGTTCGCGGGCGTCGGCGAGCGCACGCGCGAAGGCAACGATCTTTATCACGAGTTCATCGAAGCCAAGGTCAACGCCGATCCACATGACAAAGACTCTGACGTAAAGTCCAAATGCGCGCTTGTGTTCGGCCAGATGAACGAGCCGCCGGGCGCGCGCATGCGCGTGGCGCTGACGGGCCTGACGGTCGCCGAGAATTTCCGCGATTCCGGACAGGACGTGCTGCTGTTCGTCGACAATATTTTCCGCTTCACGCAAGCGGGGTCCGAAGTTTCGGCGCTGCTGGGACGTATCCCGTCGGCGGTTGGTTATCAGCCGACGCTGTCCACCGACATGGGCGCGTTGCAGGAGCGCATCACGACGACGACCAAGGGTTCGATCACCTCGGTGCAGGCGATATACGTGCCCGCCGACGACATCACTGATCCGGCACCGGCAACTGCCTTTGCCCACTTGGACGCGACTGTCGTGCTCTCGCGTGCCATCACCGAGCTCGGCATTTATCCCGCTGTTGATCCGCTGGCGTCGAGTTCACGTATTCTTGATCCGCAATATCTCGGGGCGCGCCACTACGAGGCCGCGACGCAGGTGCAGCGCACCCTCCAGCGCTAC
>JAYVYJ010000077.1:0-18146 GCA_043784465.1 Hyphomicrobiales bacterium | reverse complement strand
TTTATGCGTTCACCCGCGCGTTCAGGGCCGACGTGCTGCTCGATTCCAGCAAAGCGAGCGCGGAGACGCTCAAAGGTTTGCCGCCCAACTACGAACTCGCTTGGAACCACACGACGCTGCGCGCGCTGCGCGTCGATCCTTCGATCACCTATTTGCAGGTGCGTTTCGGCGACGAGGGCGCGCTGGCGCGTTCGCATCGCATCCTCGCCAAATACAAAGACGAGTTGATCGGGCACAACGAATTCATCCGCTTCAACGGGCGCGTGGAGTTTGCGGGACTGACGCTGGTGCGCTTCACGACGGAAGAGCGGCTCAACGAGATCATTGACGACCACGCGGCGATGGGCGCGTTCGTGTTCAACCCACATCGCTACACGCTGGAAGAAGGCGGCATGAAACAGACCGATGCGATCCAACTCGCCTTCAAGCGCGAGACCGATCCGCTGGGCTTGTTGAACCCCGGCAAGATGATCGCGTTCGAGGACCCTAATTTCGATTTCGCCTCGGGCCAGTCTTATTTGTTCCCCGGCCTTGAGGCGCGTGCGGCGGCGGCGCGCGGCTGATGCGCGTTCTCGTTCTCTACGCCCACCCCGTCGAGACCAGTTTTGGCGCGGCGGTGCATGGCGCGCTGCTCGCCGGCCTCCGCAAGGCGGGCCATAGTGTCGACGATTGCGATCTCAACGCCGAAGGCTTCGATCCCGTCATGACGCGGCAGGATCGGCTCGAATATCACGACGTGGCGTTCAATCGCGCGCGCGTCGCTCCTTATGTGGACCGGCTGCTGTCGGCGGATGCGCTGGCGCTGTCGTTCCCGGTGTGGAACATGGGCTTCCCGGCGATCCTCAAAGGTTTCGTCGACAAGGTGTTCCTGCCCGGCGTCAGCTTCACGTTGAACGCGCGCGGCGACTACACGACCTGTCTCGACAACATCAAGCGGCTGGGCGTCGCCTGCACCTATGGCGGGGACAGGGTGCGCACGTTTTTGGCGGGCGATCCGTGCCGGCGCTTCGTCACCCGTTCGCTGCGCCATGTGTGCGGCGGCGCGGCCTGCGATTATGTCGCTCTCTACGACATGAACCACACGCGCGCCGATAGCCGTGAGGCGTTTTTGTCACGTGTCGAGCGGACGTTTGCAGCCTGGTGAACGCAACGCGTTCGCCGCGCTTGCTTCGTGCGGGCGGCGCCGATAACGTCGTCGCGGCGGGCGGCTGTCCGGCACGGATGCGCTAAGGAGGCCCTCGTTTTGTCGAGCACGGCGGATTATCTGCTGGATCGCCGCAGGATGTCGCGACAGGTGACGACATGGCGCGCGATCGCCTTCGGGGTTGCGGCGCTTGCGCTCGTCGGCCTGGGATGGCGCTACGCCGGCCCCGGCGGCGAGGGTCCCCATATCGCCAAGCTGCGCATCAGCGGCGTTATAACCGGCGATGCGGCCACCCTTGGCGCTTTGCGCGACATCGCCAAAAGCCACGCCCGCGCTTTGATCCTGGACATCGACAGCCCCGGCGGCGGCACGACGGGATCGGAAGAAATCTACGAAGCCATCCGGCATGTGGCGGCGGACAAGCCGACCGTCGCCGTCGTCGGCGCGCTCGGCGCCTCGGGAGCCTATATCGCAGCCATCGCCACCGACCGGATTTTCGTGCGCCAAACTACGCTGATCGGGTCGATTGGCGTGCTCGCGCAATATCCCAACGTGTCGGGGCTGCTCGACAAGCTCGGCGTCAAATACGAATCCATCAAATCCTCGCCGCTCAAGGCGGCGCCCAACGGGTTCGAGCCGACGAGCGAAGCGGCGCGCGCCGCCATCGCCGCCGTGATCGAGGATTCGTTCGCCTGGTTCAAGGCGCTGGTGCGCGAGCGGCGCGGCATGAGCGAGGAGGAACTCGCGCGCGTGGACGATGGCCGCGTGTTCACCGGGCGCCAGAGCCTGCCGCTCAAACTCGCCGACGCGCTGGGCGGCGACGTGGAAGCGGTCGATTGGCTTACGGCGAACAAGGGCGTGCCGAAAGATCTGGCCGTTCGCGACTATACTCCTGGCTCCCGGCTCGGCGGCTGGAGGCTCACAAGCCTCGCCGAGGCGGTTTTGGGTCGATATTGGGGCATGACATTCGGCCCGTCGATTGACGGGCTGGTTTCTATTTGGCAGATGACGCCGGGGAATTAACAAGAAATACCGGGCGCATCACGGTACGTAAGAGGGGCAGCGTCGTGATCAAGTCGGAACTCGTGCAGAGATTGGCGGCGCGTAATCCGCACCTCTATCAGCGCGACATAGAAAACATCGTTGACGCCATTCTGGGCGAGATCACGAACGCGCTCGCACGCGGCGATCGCGTGGAGTTGCGCGGGTTTGGCGCGTTCTCCACCAAACAGCGTCAGGCGCGCACGGGGCGTAACCCGCGCACAGGCGACAAGGTGCCCGTCGAGGAGAAGTTCGTGCCTTTCTTCAAGACCGGCAAGGAAATGCGCGAGCGGCTCAACAAATAAGCCTCAATCGAGCGTGCCGACCGGCAGATCGTTGAGCTTTTTGCGCGGCGCCTCGGTTTTGGGCTTTTCCTCGGCTTTGGCTTGCGTCGGGGCCGCCTCGGGTTTTGCGGCCGGCTTATCTTCGACCCTGGCCTGAGGGAGCGGCTCGCCGACGATCCTGGGCGTAGCGGATTTGGGGGCGTCGACCTTCGCTTGTGTCGCCGGCTCCGGCGCCGGGACGCTCCTGATGTCGGGCTTTGCCACGGCCTTCGCCTGCGGTATCTCAATGATCCGGGGCGTGGCGGGCTTGGATTCGGAAGGCGCGACCACCGCTATCGCCGGCTCGGGCGTCTCCTTCGCCGCTGGCGCGGCGACAGGCTTTCTGCCCACCCGATGCCGGGCCCGCTCAGGCGCGGAAGCGTCGGGCACGGACGCGGGCGGGATCATCCTGTCCTGGTTCTGGCCGTCGAAATTGAGCACACGCGGCCGACTGGGATCGCCCAGCGCAGCCTGGCTGCGCCGCGGCTCGGGCCGGTCCTCCTGCTCGTCGACGTCGCGGCGCCGGAAACCCGGCTCCTCGTCGCGTCCCCGCGCGTGGGCGTAATCCTCGTAGCGCGGCGTGACGCCGTAGCGCTCCAGCACACGTCCGTCGTGCGCGGAGACGATCAGCCGGACCGAGCGGCCTGACGGCATCCGCGCCTCCACGATGTAGACGTCGCCGCGCCGCGTCATGGGCACCCGCGGGGAATAGCCTTGGTCGTCGAGCCGGGACAGGACGTCGCTGGGCGACATTTCGTAAAAGGAGAAAAACCCCTGCGCGCGCGCCGCCGTGCCCATCGCAAGCGCCGCCAAAACCAGCGCCGAAGTCGCCGCCAACCGCCTAGCCATGAGGCTCCACTCCTAAAGACGCACTTAAACCTCGCTCAGAGTGAGCCGGGAATTAAGGCTTCGTTAGGACATTTTATCAGCGCGATGGCGCCAGCGCGAGAAAGGCTTCGATTTCGGCGTGAGAAGTTTCAAACGAGGTTACCAGCCGCAGCATGGTTTCGCCGGGGCGCGCGGCCGTTTCCGGCGGCGCGCTGCGGGTGATCCAGGGGTAGAACGCCGCGCCGGCGGCGCTCCACGCCGCGACGCGCTCGGACGCGGCCGCCACGAAAACCTCGTTGGCCTGCGTCGGCCAGACCAAGCGAACGCCCGGCAGCGCGGCGAGACCCTGCGAAAGACGCTGCGCGGCGGCGTTGGCGTGGCGGGCGAGGTCGAGCCACAGTCCGCCCTCAAGATAGGCGCCCATCTGCGCGCCGAGCCAGCGGCCCTTGGAAAGCGTGTGTCCGCCGCGCTTGCGGAGATAGGGGAAGGTTTCCGCGCGCGCCTTGTCGAAGAAGATCACCGCCTCGCAGGCGAGCGCGCCATTTTTTGTGGCGCCGAAGGAGAGCACGTCGACGCCTGCGCGCCAACTCATGTCGGCGGGACTTACGCCCAGCGACACCAGCGCATTGGCGAAGCGCGCGCCGTCCATGTGGACGGCGACCCCGGCCTTGTGGGCGAGGTCGGCCAGCGCCGCAATTTCGTCAAGCGAGTAGAGGGTTCCGGCCTCGGTGACCTGGCTCAGGGTGAGCGCCGCCGGCTGCACGGTTTTGGAAACGCCGCGCGGATGGCGGTCGAGCGCCTCGGCCAGACCTTCCGGCGTGATCTTGCCGCCCGTCCCGGGAATGCCGACGAGCTTGGCGCCATGGGTGAAGAATTCCGGCGCGCCGCACTCGTCGTCCTGAACATGCGCCTCCTCGTGGCAGAAAATGGCGTCGAAGGGCCGGGTGAGGGCGGCGAGCGCGAGCGCGTTGGCGGCGGTGCCGGTGGCGACGAGGAAGGCGGCGAGATCGGTCTCAAACACTTCCGCCAATTTGTTTTCCGCCGCGCGCGACCAGAGGTCGGCGCCGTAGGCGGGCGCGGAGCCCTGGCTGGCTTGCGCCAGTGCGGCGAGTATTTGGGGGGCCGCGCCTGTCCCGTTGTCGCTGTTGAAATTCAAGACGCGCTCTCCTTCTGGCGGCTTTCCTCTAGCGCATGGATCGGCTGCGACAAGCCGCCGCTTGCTGAACCCAATCGACGCGCACAAAAAATGTGGGCCTGCGCTTGTGCCTCTCTTGCGTTTCTGGCATCGTCCGGAGTTAGGACAGCTATGCTGACCCATTTGCGCAAAGCCGCGCGATGGCGAGGCGCTTTCAGGACGCGAACCATGTTGGGGACGTTGTAAGCCCCTAAACGCCGGAAATGTCGCGCCTGAAGCGGCGGCCGACCTTGCGTTTGTTTCTGCATTCGCATTTGAACCTGAGCTTTCAAAACAATATGACGAGCGCGCCTGTGGCGCTCCGGGTCCTTCAAGGGAGTGGCGAGATGAACGAGACGCAGCAACCCGCCCTGCCGGGCGTGGATCCCGCCCTGCCCCGCGCCGTCGGGCTATACGATCCCGCTAAAGAGCATGATTCCTGCGGCGTCGGCTTCGTGGCCGACCTTCACAATCGCAAGAGTCATGCGATCCTCGAGAAGGGTCTGCAAATCCTCGTCAACCTCGACCATCGCGGCGCGACCGGCGCCGACGAGACCCTGGGCGACGGCTGCGGCGTGCTGACGCAGATACCGCACGGGTTCTTTGCGCAGGAATGCGCCAAGCTCGGCTTTACCCTGCCGGCTCCCGGCGGATACGCCATCGGGCAGTTTTTCATGCCGCGCGACGCCGCCACGCGCGGGCGGGTCGAGAAAATCGTCGAAGAAGCCATCGCCGCCGAGGGGCAGACGTTGATCGGCTGGCGCGACGTGCCGGTTGACAATTCGTCGCTGGGGTCGCGCGTCAAGGCGGTTGAACCCGTGCATCGGCAGGTGTTCATCGGACGCGGCGTCGGCGCGGACAGTGAGGACGCGTTTGAGCGGCGGGTGTTCCTGATCCGCAAAGTCGTCTCCAACCGCACCTACGCTATCGGCGGCGAGGGCATCGCCGAATATTATCCTGTCTCGTTGTCGTGCCGCACCATCGTCTACAAGGGCATGGTGCTGGTGAAGCAGTTGGGGCCGTATTACAAGGATTTGCAGGACCCGCGCTTCGAAACCGCGCTGGCGCTGGTGCATCAGCGTTTCGCCACCAACACGTTCCCGTCCTGGCGGCTGGCGCATCCCTATCGCATGGTCGCGCACAATGGCGAGATCAACACGCTGCGCGGCAACGTCAACTGGATGGCGGCGCGGCAGGCCAATGTCGACAGCGAATTGTTTGGCAACGACATCTCGAAGCTATGGCCAATTTCCTACGAGGGCCAGTCCGACACCGCCTGTTTCGACAACGCGCTGGAGTTTCTGGTGCGCGGCGGATATTCGCTGACCCACGCCATGATGATGCTGGTGCCGGAAGCCTGGGCTGGCAATCCGCTGATGAACGAAGAGCGCCGCGCGTTCTACGAATATCACGCCGCGATCATGGAGCCGTGGGACGGCCCGGCGGCCATCGCGTTCACCGACGGGCGCCAGATCGGCGCGACGCTGGACCGCAACGGGCTGCGGCCCGCGCGCTATTTCGTCACCGACGACGGCTTGGTTGTGCTGGCCTCCGAAATGGGCGTGCTGCCTGTGCCGGAGGGGAGCATCGTGCAGAAGTGGCGGCTTCAGCCGGGCAAGATGTTGCTGGTCGATCTCGAACAGCATCGCATCGTATCGGACGACGAGTTGAAGGCGTCGCTTGCGCAGGCGCATCCCTACAGGGAATGGCTCGACCGCACGCAGATCGTGCTGGAGGATCTCAACCCCGTGGAGCCGCGCGCGGCGCGCACCGATGTTTCGTTGCTCGACCGTCAGCAGGCGTTCGGCTACACGCAGGAAGACCTCACGATCCTGATGTCGCCGATGGCGGCGACGGGGCAGGAGGCAGTGGGCTCGATGGGCACGGACACGCCGATTTCGGCGCTGTCAACCAAGTCGAAGCTGCTCTACACCTATTTCAAGCAAAATTTCGCCCAGGTGACCAACCCGCCCATCGACCCCATCCGCGAGGAGCTGGTGATGAGCCTCGTTTCGTTCATCGGCCCGCGCCCCAACCTGCTCGACCTGGAAGGCAACGCGCGGCGCAAGCGGCTGGAAGTGCGCCAACCGATCCTCACCAACGAGGATCTGGAAAAGATCCGCTGCATCGGGCATTTCGAGGATGCGTTCGACACCAAAACGATCGACGTCACCTATGACGTCGGGCGCGGCGTCGCAGGCATGGAAGAGGCGTTGGCGCGCATCTGCGAGCGCGCGGAATCGGCCGTCGTCGGGCGCTACAACATCATCATCCTGTCTGACCGGATGGTGGGGCCGGACCGTATCCCCATCCCCGCGCTGCTCGCCACCGCCGCCGTGCATCATCATCTGATCCGCAAAGGTCTGCGCACCTCGGTCGGTCTCGTGGTCGAAACCGGCGACGCGCGCGAGGTGCATCATTTCGCGTGTCTGGCGGGTTTTGGCGCGGAGGCGATCAACCCCTATCTTGCGTTTGAGACGCTGACCGATATGGTCGACGAACTGCCCGAAAAAATTTCGCCTTATGAGATCGTCAAGCGGTTCATCAAATCGGTCGACAAGGGGCTTCTCAAAGTCATGTCCAAAATGGGCATCTCGACCTATCAATCCTATTGCGGCGCGCAGATCTTTGACGCCATCGGGCTAGCGCAGTCGTTCGTCGCCAAATATTTCTTCGGCACTTCGACGAAGATCGAAGGCGTGGGTCTGGCGGAGATCGCCGAGGAGACGGTGCGTCGCCATCGCGAGGCGTTTGGCGACGTTCCCGTCCTGCGCGGCGCGCTGGAAGTAGGCGGGGAATATCAGTATCGCACGCGCGGGGAAGCGCATAGCTGGACGCCGCAGACGGTCTCGCTGCTTCAGCATGCGGTGCGTGGCAATGCGCGCGACAAATATCAGTCCTACGCCAAGTTGCTCAACGAGCAGGACGATTTGCTGACTATCCGCGGTCTGTTCCGCATCAAAGACGCTGCGGAGGACGGGCGCGCGCCTGTGCCGCTCGATGAGGTCGATGCGGCGGTTGATCTCGTCAAACGGTTCTCGACGGGGGCGATGTCCTACGGGTCGATCTCGCGCGAGGCGCACACTACGCTGGCGATCGCGATGAACCGGATCGGCGGGAAGTCCAACACTGGCGAGGGCGGCGAGGAGTCGGATCGCTATAAGCGCATGGCGAACGGCGATTCCATGCGCTCGGCGATCAAGCAGGTGGCGTCGGGCCGGTTCGGCGTGACGGCGGAATATCTGGTCAATTCCGACATGATGCAGATCAAGATGGCGCAGGGCGCCAAGCCGGGCGAAGGCGGGCAGTTGCCGGGCCACAAGGTGGACGCCGTCATCGCCAAGGTGCGCCATTCCACGCAAGGCGTCGGCCTCATCTCGCCTCCGCCCCATCACGACATCTACTCGATTGAGGACCTGAAGCAGCTTGTCTACGACCTCAAGAACGTCAACCCGACGGCGCTGGTGTCGGTCAAACTGGTGTCGGAGGTCGGCGTCGGCACGGTCGCGGCGGGCGTCGCCAAGTGCAAGGCGGACCATGTGACGATCTCGGGGTTCGAGGGGGGAACGGGGGCTTCGCCGTTGACCTCGATCAAACACGCGGGCAGCCCGTGGGAGATCGGCCTGGCGGAGACGCATCAGACACTGGTGATGAACGGCCTTCGCGCACGCATCGCGGTTCAGGTGGACGGCGGGGTGCGGACGGGGCGCGACGTGGTGATCGGCGCGCTGCTCGGGGCCGACGAATTCGGCTTCGCCACCGCGCCGTTGATCGCGGCGGGTTGCATCATGATGAGGAAATGCCACCTCAACACCTGCCCTGTCGGCGTCGCAACGCAAGACCCGGTGTTGCGCAAGCGGTTTCTCGGTCAGCCAGAGCATGTCATCAACTTCTTCTTCTTCGTTGCGGAAGAGGTGCGCGAGTTGATGGCGGCGCTGGGCTATCGTCGCTTCGACGAGATGGTCGGTCAGCGCCAGATGCTCGACAAGACGAAACTGGTCGCCAAGGGCAAGGCGGAGGGGCTCGACTTCTCCAAATTGTTTTACAAGCCTGAGCCTTGGGCGGGCGATGGGATCTATCATTCGCAGACGCAGGATCATCAACTGGACAGCGTGCTCGACCGCACCTTCATCGCGGAAGCGAAGGAGGCGCTCGACAGCGCCAAGCACGTACGGCTCGACATGCCCATCGCCAATTACAACCGCTCGGCGGGCGCGATGCTTTCGGGCGAAATCGCCAAGCGATACGGCCATGCCGGGCTCAAGGACGGCACGATCCACATCAAGCTGAAAGGCGCGGCGGGCCAGAGCTTTGGCGCGTTTCTCGCCAAGGGCGTGACGCTGGAGCTTGAGGGCGACGGCAACGACTACATCGGCAAAGGATTGTCCGGCGGGCGCATCATCGTCTATCCGCCCAAGGAGGCGACAAAGTTGACGGCGGAGACCTCAATCATCGTCGGCAACACCGTGCTCTACGGCGCGACGGCGGGCGAGTGCTACTTTCGGGGGGTGGCGGGCGAACGGTTCGGCGTACGAAACTCGGGGGCGATCGCGGTCGTCGAGGGCGCGGGCGATCACGGCTGCGAGTACATGACCGGCGGCGTGGTGGTGGTGATCGGCGAAACCGGGCGCAACTTTGCGGCGGGCATGTCGGGCGGCATCGCCTATGTGCTCGACGAGGCCGGCGACTTCGCCAAGCGCTGCAACCTGTCGATGGTCGAACTTGAGCCGGTCGCGGCCGAGGAGGAGGTGATGCAGCGCTATCTGCACTCGGGCGGCGATCTGGCGGGGCATGGGCGGGTTGACGTGATGGGCGACATGAGCCGGCACGACGCCGAGCGGCTGCATCAGTTGATTTCCAACCATGCGCGCCACACGGGCTCGGCGCGGGCGCGGGACATTCTTGAGAACTGGGAGACGTTCCTCCCAAAGTTTCGCAAGGTGATGCCCGTCGAATACCGCCGCGCGCTCGCCGAACTCGCGGCGTCGGGCGGCGCCTCAGTGGCGGCGGAGTGAATTTCAGGCTGATCGCGCTTCGGCATGGCCGGGCTTGTCCCGGCCATCCACGCCGTGGCGAGCGGCCTTGGTTCACAACGTGCCGCCAACCGTCGCACGAAGTCAGCGACCGAATCTTCAGGCGTCGCGGGTTGCGCAATCGCGTGGATGGCGGAAGTCGTCTAGCGCCGAGGAGTTCAGAGGTGTTCGTCTCCCCTTATCGCGCCTCCGCGTGATGCGCTTCTCGCAAGACCCGCGAGACCCTGGCTTCTACGGCGACCCGCAACCGCTCTATGCGAGGCTGCGGGCCAAATCGGGACCGTGGTTCTGGGAAGATTACGGGTATTGGGTTTTCGCGCGGCATGCCGAGGTTTCGGCGCTGTTGCGTGACCGGCGGTTCGGTCGGCAGGTGTTGCATCTGACGACGCGCGCGAAGTTGGGATGGCCGGAGCGGCCTGGCCATCTTGGCGAATTCGATGCGCTCGAACGGCATTCTCTTCTGGAACGGGAGCCGCCCGATCACACGAGGCTGCGCGGCCTCGTCAACCGCACGTTCGTGTCGCGCCAGATCGACCGGCTTGCGCCCGGCGTCGAGGCGATGGCGGAGCGGTTGATCGACGGGTTTGCCGTGCGCGGAGAGGTCGAGTTGCTGGAGGCTTTTGCGACGCCGCTGGCGGTCGGCGTCATCGCCGCGTTGATTGGCGCGCCCGCCGGGGCGGCGCCCCGGTTGCTGGATTGGTCGCATGCGATGGTGGCGATGTACCGGCTGGCGCCCACGCGCGCGCAGGAGGACGCCGCCGCCTCGGCTTCGCGCGATTTCGCAGGCTTCGTGCGCGCGTTGATCGCCGAACGGCGGGCCGCACCGCAGGGCGACCTCATTTCGCAGTTGAACGAAGCGGACGGACTTTCCGACGACGAGCGCGTGTCGACCGTCGTGCTGCTGCTCAACGCGGGCCATGAGGCGACGGTTCACTCGCTGGGGCTGGCGGTCAAAACGATGCTCGAACACGGCGTCCACTACGCCCCCGACGAGGCGGCGGTCGAGGAGTTGCTACGCTTTGAATCGCCGCTGCATCTGTTCACGCGGTTTGCGCTGGAAGATGTCGAGGTGAGCGACGTTCGGTTCAGACAGGGCGACCGGATCGGCCTGTTGCTGGGGGCCGCCAACCGCGATCCGCTTGCCTTCCCCGATCCGGACCGGCTGGATTTCGCGCGTACGCCCAACCCGCATGTCGCGTTCGGCGCGGGCATTCATTTCTGCGTCGGCGCGCCGCTGGCGCGGCGCGAATTGCGGATCGGCCTGAGCATGCTGTTCCGCCGCCTCCCCGGCCTCGCGCTCAGCGAGCCGCCGCGCTGGCGCGACGCCTATCATTTTCACGGGCTGGAGACGCTCAGGGTGCGCTGGCCCACGGCCTGACGCCGCTCGACCCGATGTCGCGCGCCGCATCCGCCACGCGCCGCCCGCCGATCAACAGGTCCGGCGCGATCTCGGCGAGCGGGATCAGCACGAAGGCGCGGCGCAGCAGATCGCGATGGGGGAGGACGAGGCGGTCGTCTTCAACCGACACGTCGCCGTAGAACAGAATGTCGATGTCGATGACGCGCGGCCCCCAGCGCACCGTGTCGACGCGGCCGAGATCGCGCTCCAGATGTTTGATCGCGTCGAGAAGATCGAAGGGCGCAAGACTGGTGCGCCCGACGGCGCAGGCGTTGGCGTAATCGGGCTGCGGCACCCCGCCCCAGGGCGCGGTGCGAAAGAGCGAAGAAAGGCGCTCGATCTTCGCAATCCCCCGCGCTTCGAGCGCCGCGACGGCGGCGTGGATGGCGGCGGCGGGGTCGCCGACGTTGCCGCCAAGCCCGAAGCCTACGTCAGGCATTTGAAATCGCCTCGAACACCTTGAACGCCGCGCGATGCTCGGCGGCGTCGTGGACGCGGAAGACGCTGGCGCCGCGCGCCAGCGTCGACAGATTGGCTGCGACCGTGGCGATCAATCTTTCATCCACGCCAAGGTTTAGCAATTCGCCAAACAGACGCTTGCGGGAGACGCCGATCAGAATGGGCAGGCCGAAGGCGCGCTTCAGCCGGTCGGTCGCCTTCAGGGCGCGAAGATTTTGAGCTCCCGATTTGCCGAAGCCGACGCCCGGATCGAGCAGGATGCGATCCCGCTGCACGCCGGAACGCGCAGCCAGCGCCAGCGACCGCTCGAAGAAACGCAGCATGTCCTCGACGATGTCGATGTCGCGGTCGACCGTCTCGCGGTTGTGCATGACGACGACGCCCGCCTCAGCCGCCGCGACCACGTCCGCCATCGCGGGGTCGCGTTGCAGTCCCCACACGTCGTTGACGAGGCTGACCCCGAGGCCAAGCGCCCGGCGCGCGATCTCGGCCTTGGTGGTGTCGATGGAGAACGGCAGCGGAAGTTGCGCGACGAGGGGCGCCAGCACGGGTTCGAGCCGGCGCCATTCCTCCTCCAGCCCCACCGGGATGTGGCCGGGACGGGTAGATTCCGCACCGACGTCGAGAACGTCCGCCCCGCCCTCGACCAGTTTTTGCGCCTGCGCGCGCGCGGCTTCCAGACCCTGAAAGCGGCCGCCGTCGGAGAAGGAATCGGGCGTCAGATTGAGGATGCCCATGACCAGCGGGCGCTGGCCGAGCGCGTCGAGAAATCGCTGGAGCCGCACGTCCGCCAAATTCCGTTCTCCCCGCGCCGGGTGATAAGCGGACCGCGCCTTCAGAGCAAACCCGCCGCCCCATAGCCGCCGCCCGGCGTGCCCAGCGAGGTGACGGACTGAACGACGCCATCGTTCATGTTGTAGGCGTAAAGCGCGCCGCTGCTGGTGTTTTTGAAAATAACGCTCGCTTCGCGGTTGGCGAAGAGGGTCTCGACGCCAAGGCACGCCCACCCCGCGCCCGGCCCCTGGAACTGGCTGCCCCCGATCACGCTGGCGCCGTTCATGTCCCATGTCGCGAATGTGCCGTTGGTGTTGGCCAGCAAGATGTCCTCACGGCCGTCGCCGTTGAAATCGCCCATGCCGGCGAGCGACCAGCCGGGTCCCGCGCCGCCGATGGTCGCCACGCCAGCATAGGAACCGTCGCGGAGGAACCACGCCACGAACGAGCCGTTGGGGGCCTGGAGCACGAGGTCGGCCGTCCCGTCGCCCGTGAGATCGCCGACTCCGGCGAGGATGTAGTCCGCGCCGGGATTGCCGAGCGAAAAGCCGCCCCCGATGATCGAGCTTCCGTCCATCAGCCACGCTTCGTATTTTCCCGTCCCGTCCCTGAACAGGATGTCGGAGAGACCGTCGCCGTTGAAATCGCCAACGGCGGCGTATTTCCAGGTTCCGCCGGGCGAGCCCAGCGTCCCGCCGCCGACGATCTGCGCGCCGTTGGTCTGCCATATCGCGAGTTGACCCGACGCGTTGGCGACAAGCAGGGCGGGCTGGGCGAGGCCGTAGAAATCGGCGCCGGCCAGAAAGCTCCAGCCGGTGTTGGCGTTGGGGTAAACCGCCCCGCCTGCAAAAGCGCTTTGCGGTACCGACCAGGTCGCGACATTTCCGCTGGGGTCGGTGAAGAAAATCGTCGGCGGCGGCGGCACGAACCCGCCATAGGGGGCGCGTTCGACGCTCCATAGCGGGCCGGCGGACGCGATGACGCCTGACGTGGTCAAGGCGCCGCCGGCGAATTGATAATTGCTCAGCACGCCCGTCGTCGTGTTCTCGAAGATCAGGTCCTGCGCGGCGGACGGCGTAAACGCGCCCACGGCGACGAGCGTCGCGTTGACGCCCGGCGTGGCGATGACGGAGAATGGGGAGACGCCGCTCTGCGACAGGACCCACGCACCGTATTGGCCGGTCGCAGGATTGCGGAAAAGGACCTCCGACACGCCGTCGCCGGCGAGATCGGCGACGCCGGCGTAGGCCCAGCCGGCGGCGGGAGCGCCGAGCGTGAGCGCGCTGGTGATCGTCGTGCTGGTCAACTGCCATTCCGCGTAGACGCCGCTGGAGTTTTCGAACAGCAACCCGGCGCCGGCGCCCCCGAAATCAGCCGCCGCGAGCAGACGCCAGTCGGGCCCGGCATTGCCGAGCAAGCCCCCCCCGAGGATCGAAGATCCGGCCATCTCCCACAGGAAGAGGTTGCCGGTCATGTCCTCGAATACAATGTCGTCGCGGCCGTCGCCGTTGAAATCGGCCAGCCCGGCGACGTTCCAGGTTCCCCCGGGATTGGCGATATTGCCGCCGCTCACGATGCTGGTGCCCGTAATCGCCCAGAAGGCCAACATCCCGCTTTGATTGCGAAACAGGATGTTGGTGTAGCCGGTCCCGAACATGTCCGCCGATCCCACATACGCCCAGGCCCCACCAGGATTGGCGATGGCGCCGCCGCCCTGGATCGTCGCGCCGTTGATCTGCCAGCTCGCAATCGTGCCGGCCGCCGTGGGGGCGACGTTCTCCTGCTGAAACAGGAGCGCGGAGGGCAGATGCGGCAGGTTGAAAGACCAGAAATCGTAAGGAATGGTGTTGGCCGTCACCTTGATGCTGCTGACGGGCGTGTTGGGGGTGATGACCACGAGGGAATCCGGCCAGGTCCTGCCGGCATAGGACGTGACCGTGATGACGCCCGCAGCGGCGTTTACGGAGATGTTCGAGGCGACGGGGGCGCCGGTCGGCGTCACCACCCTGAACGTCCATCCGTTCGTCGAGACGGCGGCGCCGTTGTAGGTCGCGGCGATGGCGTAGGTTTCGGGGCCGGTCCAATCCGCATAGGAGGCGCCGGGATCGACCAGAGTAAAACTCGCGCCCGCCGGGACCGGCGACGAAAACCAGTAGGCGACGGTGTCGACGCAGGTCGTGTTGAGCATGCCGGCGAAATTGCCGAGGCCGACCGTATTGTAAGGGGCGCCCAAAGCCGTGAGGGCGGCGTTGCTCCACGTTGTGCCGCCGAACAGGCCCGCGACCGCCGCCAACGTGCCGAAATAATCGTCGTAATCGCCCGAATAGGGCGCCCCGCCGTCGGCGGCGATGACGTCGGTGACCGTCCCGGTCCAGCTGACATAGCTGCCCGCCCCGCCCAGAGCGCCGCCGACGCTCAGGGTCGCGCCGTTCCTGATATGGCTGTTGACAAGCACCGTCATTTCGCGCCCGGTTGCGAGGGAGTACGTCGGAGATGGTGTTCGCGTTGCGATGAATAAAGCGTAACGCTCTTTCGCATGAGTGCAGGATGTTTGTATAGATTACGCAACGTCAAACGGCCCGCGGAGCATGTGCTAGGACTTGCTTGTCTTCTCGCCGGGCGCGGCGCCGCGCCGCTTGGCGCCGGGACGAAAACCTGTATAAGCCCAACTCCCTCCCGCTTTTGGCGGAAGGTCCGACCGACCTGGACGACATCCCGGCTCGGCCGTTTCACGAGAATAATGGGAGTTTACCCGATGTCGATCACTGCCGATCGCAAGGCTGCACTTATTCGTGACTACGCCCTTCAGCCCGGCGACACGGGCTCGCCCGAAGTTCAGGTCGCGATCCTGACCGAGCGAATCACCAACCTCACCGGCCATTTCAAGGCCCACGTCAAGGATAACCATTCCCGGCGCGGCCTTCTCAAGATGGTTTCGCAGCGCCGCACCCTTCTCGACTACGTCAAGAAGAACGATGAGCAGCGCTACAAGACCCTGATCGAGCGTCTCGGCATTCGCCGATAGCGCGCCACCGGTCATGCGCAAGCGTGGCCGTACCTAAGATGCGGAAGTCTTTTGTCTTGGCAGGATAGCCAGGGGTTCCGCCCGCAAGGGCCGAGCCCCTGGCCGTCTTGCCGAAGACGCATCGCCGGCTTTCGCATCCTGTTCGACGCAACGAAAGGAAGCCAAGATGTTTGATATACAACGCGAAAAACTGACCTGGTGCGGGCGCGAGCTGGTGCTTGAAACCGGCCGCATCGCCCGCCAGGCCGACGGCGCCGTGTTCGCGACCTGGGGCGAGACCAGCCTCCTGGCCACCGTCGTCGCCGCCAAGACCGCCAAGCCGGGGCAGGATTTCTTCCCCCTGACCGTCGATTATCAGGAAAAGGCCTATGCGGCGGGCCGCATTCCCGGCGGTTTCCGCAAGCGCGAGGGCCAGCCTTCGGAGAAGGAGACGCTGACCTCCCGCCTGATCGACCGCCCGATCCGCCCGCTGTTCCCCGACGATTTTCGTTGCGACACGCAGGTGATCGTCACGGTGCTGAGCCACGACATGGAGACCGATCCCGACATTCTCGCGCTGGTCGCCACCTCCGCCGCGCTCTGCCTTTCGGGCGTGCCGTTCATGGGGCCGATCGGCGCCGCGCGGGTCGCCCATATCAAGGGCGAACTCATCGTCAATCCGACGCTTGAGCAGATGAAGGATTCCGACCTCGATCTCGTGGTCGCGGGCACCGCCGACGCGGTGCTGATGGTCGAGTCCGAGGCCAAGGAACTGTCCGAAGACAAGATGCTCGAAGCCGTCATGGCGGGGCACAAGGCGTTCCAGCCGGTCATCGAGGCGATCATCAAGCTCGCCGAAAAGGCCGCCAAGGAGCCGCGCGAGTTGCACCCCGAGGACAAATCGGCGGTTGAGACGGCGGTGCTGGAGGTGGCCGAGGCCCATCTGCGCGCGGCCTATGCCCTCACCGTTAAGCAGGAGCGTTACGCCGCCGTTGACGTGGCCAAGAAGATGGTGTTCGCCGCCCTCTGCCCCGAGGGTTCGGAAGCCAAATTCAGCAAGGAACATGTCACCGAGGCCTTCCATAACGCCCAATCCAAGGTGGTGCGCTGGAACATCCTCGATCACGGCGCGCGCATCGACGGGCGCGACCTCGTCACCGTGCGTCCCATTCTGGGACAGGTCGGCGTGCTGCCGCGCACCCATGGCTCGGCTTTGTTCACGCGCGGCGAGACGCAAGCTCTGGTCGTCGCGACGCTCGGCACGTCCGAGGACGAGCAGTTCATGGACGCGCTGGAAGGCACCTACAAGGAGCGCTTCCTGCTGCACTACAACTTCCCTCCCTACAGCGTCGGCGAGACCGGCCGCGTCGGAAGCCCCAAGCGCCGCGAGATCGGCCACGGCAAGCTGGCGTGGCGCGCCATCCGCCCGATGCTGCCCACGCCCGCCGAGTTCCCCTACACGATCCGCGTCGTCTCGGAGATCACCGAGTCCAACGGTTCGTCGTCGATGGCCTCAGTCTGCGGCGCTTCGCTGGCGCTGATGGACGCGGGCGTGCCGCTGAAGCGGCCGACCGCCGGCATCGCGATGGGCCTTATCCTTGAGGGCGAGCGCTTCGCGGTGCTTTCGGACATTCTGGGCGACGAGGATCATCTGGGCGACATGGACTTCAAGGTGGCGGGCACCACCGAGGGCGTCACGTCGTTGCAGATGGACATCAAGATCGCCGGGATCACCGAGGAGATCATGAAGAAGGCGCTCGCGCAGGCGCGCGACGGCCGGCTTCACATTCTGGGCGAGATGAGCAAGGCGCTGACCGGCGCACGCTCGGAACTGGGCGAGTTCGCGCCGCGCATCGAGCAGATGAAAATCCCGACCGACAAGATCCGCGAAGTGATCGGCACGGGCGGCAAGGTCATCCGCGAGATTGTCGAAAAGACCGGCGCCAAGGTCAACATCGAGGACGACGGCACGGTGAAGATCGCCTCCAGCGACGCCAACAAGATCAAGGCCGCGATCGCCTGGATCAAGTCGATCGCCTCGGAGCCGGAACTGGGCGCGATCTACGAGGGCACGGTCGTCAAGACCATGGAGTTTGGCGCGTTCGTCAATTTCTTCGGCGCCAAGGACGGCCTCGTTCACATCAGCCAGTTGGCGAAAACCCGCGTCAACAAGACCACCGACGTCGTCAAGGAAGGCGACAAGGTCAAGGTCAAGTTGATGGGTCTCGACGACCGCGGCAAGGTGAAGCTGTCGATGCGCGCCGTCGATCAGACGACAGGCGAAGACCTTGAGAAGAAGGAAGCCGCGGAGGCCGCCGCCGCCGCGCAATAGGACTCGGCGCCGCCTGTGGCGTCGGCGCCACAGGCTCTAGCCTCCCCACAAAAGCCGGAAATCGGACAGGGCGACGCCGTAGAGGGGTCGCCCTGTGCGTTTGGTCACAACATGCGGACCGTAAAGCGTTCAGGCTAGCGACGTTAAGGCTTTGGGATCGATATTTTTTAATCCCTTGGCAAGCGGACGAAGCCAACTTTGCGGGAGCGTTCAAGATGGGTACCGTCATGCACTTGAGTTTCACCGCGTCCCTCGAAACCGACCGCGCCGCGTTTCCGCTGGGCCGGGTGTCGGCCCACTCAAGCTGGCGCCCGGAGCCCGGCGAGTTGGACCGCGAGATCGCGATGCGCGCCTTGGTGCGCGAGGCCGAGGAATACGGCGCGGACGGCGTCGTGGAAGTGGCCTTCGAGACGGAAGAATGTGCGGGCTGCGAATGCGAAGGCGTCAAGCTGCGCCGCGTCGTGGCGACCGGTCGGGCGGTCAAGCTGGCGCTGGCGGCGTGAAGCCGAACCGCGCATTGCGAAAAATGTGGACGTTAATACCAAACCTCTGAGGCCGTGACTCGTAGGAAGCGATTCCCAAATCGGCTTTGAGATGATTCAAGGTGGCGAACAGGAGGTTCGCCATGCGCGGTA
>JAYVYJ010000076.1:0-9761 GCA_043784465.1 Hyphomicrobiales bacterium | reverse complement strand
GCGCCAACAACGTGGTCAACGTCAGCGGCGGCGCCTCCGGCGATCCCGACGTCCTCAATTTCGCGTCCGGCGGCGTGGTGAACGCGACCAACGCCAGCTATGTGTCGATTTTCGGCGACCACGTCACGCTGAACGCCAAGGGGCTCTACGCGTCCGAACTGATCGGGTCGGCGGACCGTGCAGTCCTCGACAAACTGTTGAATTTCACCGTGGGGGGCAATGGCGTGGCGGGCGCGCTGGATACGGTCACGTTCGGCCAGACCGCCTTTAACCTTTTCGGCGACGCCGTCGCCAACGTATTGACCAATTCCAACGTCCGCTTCAACGGCAATGGCGCGAACATTACCGCCAACGGCTCTGACAATCTCGTCGTCGTCGGTTCGAGCGACTTCGTCAACGACACGGGAACCGCAAGCCGCATCGTTATCGGTGGCAACGGCGAATTCGCCTCCGCGGCCGCCACAGACTCGGTCGCCCTTAAGACGGGCGACACTGCCGTCCTGCTCGCCAACTCGACCATAGGCGTTGAGAATAACGACGCGGCCACGGGAAGCTTCGCCCGGGTCGTCTTGACGGCCAACGATTTCGTGTTCGCCCGCCCGCAAATCCGCTTTTTTGTGCCAATAACGGGCGGAAATGACGTCATCTCGTCTTTCGACGCCACCGACCGGCTCGTGCTCGCCTCCCACTACGCCAGCGCCGCCGACCTGCTCGCCCACACGAGCGACGGTCTTGGCCCCGTGCGCGGGGCGATCCTCCAACTTGGCGGCGGCGGGGATACCCTCACCTTTCTGGGGCAAGTCAAATCACAGGTGGCGGACTTCCTCGCCAGCGGCGCCATCAAATATAGCTGACGGTTGCGCGCGGCGGCGCGTCGGCGTCATAACCTCTTTGCAACAAGAGGAAACGCCATGCCCCTGTCCGTCCGCCGCCGCGAAGCGCGCCTCGCCCCCGAGGCCGTCGCCGCCCTCGTCGCCGACCTGACGGCGCATTTCGGCAACAAAATCGTCACCTCGCAGGCCGTGTGCGAGCAGCACGGCCATACGACGACGTGGATCGCCAACGCCCCGCCCGACGCCGTGCTGTTCGCGGAAGGTGCGCAGGACGTCATCGACGCGGTAAACATCTGCGCCCGCCTCGACGCCCCTATTGTCGCCTTCGGAACCGGCTCCTCGCTGGAGGGCCACGTCAACGCGCTCTTTGGCGGGCTCTCCATCGACTTCAGCCGCATGAACCGCGTGCTGGCGGTCCATGCGGAGGACCTCGATTGCGTGATCGAGCCGGGGATCACCCGCAAGGCGCTCAACGCGCAGCTTCGCGACACCGGCCTGTTCTTCCCCATCGACCCCGGCGCCGACGCGTCGCTGGGCGGCATGGCGGCGACCCGCGCCTCGGGCACCAACGCGGTGCGCTACGGCACGATGAAGGACAACGTGTTGTCGCTGGGAATCGTCACCGCCGAGGGCAAGCTGATCCGCACCGCCTCGCGCGCCAAGAAATCCTCCGCCGGCTACGATCTCACCCGCCTGTTCGTCGGCTCGGAGGGCACGCTCGGCCTGATCGTTGAAATCACGCTCAAACTCGCGGGCCAGCCCGAAACCATCTCCGGCGGGCATTGCCCGTTTCCCGACGTGCGCTCGGCATGCACGGCCGCCATCGAGACCATCCAGTCGGGGATCCCCGTCGCGCGCATCGAATTGCTCGACACGTTGCAGGTCAAGGCGTGCAACGCCTATTCCAAGCTAAGCCTGCCCGAGACGCCGATGCTGTTCGTCGAGTTCCACGGCTCCCCCGCTGGCGTCGCCGAGCAATCCCAATCGTTCGCGGCCATCGCGGAGGGCTGCGGCGGAGGCCCGTTCGCCTGGACCACGGACCCGGAGGCGCGCACCAAGCTCTGGCAGGCACG
This sequence comes from Hyphomicrobiales bacterium, assembly GCA_043784465.1. Lineage (GTDB taxonomy): Bacteria > Pseudomonadota > Alphaproteobacteria > Rhizobiales > Beijerinckiaceae > Roseiarcus. Next base: position 7,855 of record JAYVYJ010000076.1, on the reverse strand, counting down.
TCATGACGCCTATTGGGCCTGCATCGGCCTGCGCCCCGGCGCGCGCGCCTTCGCCACCGACGTTTGCGTGCCGATCTCGCGCCTTGCCGATTGCGTCGAGGCGACCCAAGCCGACATCGCGCAGAGCGGCCTGATCGCCCCCATCGTCGGCCACGTCGGCGACGGCAATTTTCATGTTACGCCTATGGTCGACTTGGACTCCGCCGGAGAGGTCGAAGCGGCGGAGGCGTTCTCCAAGCGGCTGGCTTTGCGCGCCATCGAGATGGAAGGCACCTGCACGGGCGAGCATGGCGTGGGGCAGAAGAAAGGGCCCTATCTGGAAGCCGAGCACGGCGCGGACACGCTCGACATGATGCGCAGCGTAAAGGCGGCGCTCGATCCGCAAAACCTGTTCAATCCCGGCAAGATCTTCCGGATCTGAGGTTCAGTAGCGCCGCGTCTCCTCCTCCTCCTCCACCAGCGTGAAAGCGCAGGCCGGCGCGCCCCAGATCGTGTGTCCGTCTTCGAAAAGCAAGTCGACCCGGTCGGCCAAAGGCGAACGGTCGAGCAGCACGCGGTAGCTGCACAGCACCGCGCCGACCGAGTGCGACCCGACGCCCCATTCGCGATTTGCGTTGTCCGCGTGGAGCGGTTTCAAACATTGACCTTTGCGAAGAGCCGCCATCATGGTCACCCTCGCCACGCCCGTGCATGATGCCGGGCGCGCAGGACGCAATCGTAAGACGGACGGTGGCTATTGCAATGCAGCGAACATCCTGTTCCCGTGATTATACTGAAATTTGAGCAGCTTGCATAAATAATAGTCGTTAACTGGCTATATATGCGCCGCTTCGACAGGACATCGCCTGTCTCCCGCATCCGCCTTTCGTCCTGTCCTCCACCTGCTACAAGGGGGCGAGGCGGAAGGGGAGGCAGAGGATGGACGGCGAGGCGATGGCTCAACGCAAGGCCGCGGCGGCGGCCTGGTTTGCCGAATTGCAGGATCGCCTGATCGCGGCGATGGAGCGGCTGGAGGACGCGTGCCCCGGCCCTTTTTTCCCCGAGGCTGCAACGCCGGGACGCTTCGAGCGCAACGAATGGACGCGACAGAATCATGACGGCGCCGAGGGCGGCGGCGGTCGCATGGCGATGCTCAAGGGCCGCGTGTTCGAGAAGATGGGCGTGCATACGTCAGCGGTGCACGGAACATTCGCGCCCGAATTCGCCAAACAAATCCCCGGCGCCGAGGAGGACCCACGCTTCTGGGCGGCTGGCCTCTCCGTGATCGCCCATCCGTGGAACGCCCACGTGCCGACCGCGCACATGAACACGCGTTTCGTGGTGACCTCGAAGGCGTGGTTCGGCGGCGGCGGCGACCTGACGCCGGTATTGATGCGGCGCCGCACGCAGGACGACCCGGATTCGGTCGCCTTCCACGCCGCCATGCGCGAGCCGTGCGAGCGTCATGCGGGCGTCGCGTCCTATGACAAGTTCAAGGCGTGGTGCGACGATTATTTCTGGATCAAGCACCGCAATGAGATGCGCGGGATCGGCGGCATCTTCTATGACTACCTCAACAGCGCCGGCGACGCCGGGAACTCCGGCTGGGACAAGGATTTCGCCTTCACGCGCGACGTCGGCGAGAGTTTTGTGAAGGGCTATTCGGAGATCGTGGCGGCGAACTACGCCAAGCCCTGGACCGAGGCCGACCGCGAGGAGCAGCAGGTGCGGCGCGGGCGCTATGTCGAATACAATCTGCTCTACGACCGTGGCACGATCTTCGGGTTGAAGACCGGCGGCAACATCGACTCGATCCTGTCCTCGATGCCGCCGACGGTGCGGTGGCCGTGAAACCACGCCTGGTCGTCTTTCGCCAATTATGCTACCCCGCAAAGGTTGTTTCCGCCGCCAGCGTCCTCCGGCCTATATTTCCAGCTAGTCGTTCATGTCGGCGTGAAGCCGCCCAAAGGCGTCTTCATCTCCCAGGAATGGGCGAATTTGCTCAACCAACCTTTTCGTATTCTCTTGCCTGACTTTACCTTCCCACCCCGCGGCTGAGCGTTCGTACTTCAGTCTTTTAAGCCTGCATCTCCCGGCGCCAGCGCACGAGAACTTAGCTCGTTTGAGATATATTATTGGTGGGCTTCAACACGCCGCTTCAAGCTCACGAATATTTTTCTCGATTTACCTGTGATTTTGCGCCCTATGTTCGTTTTCCGAACAGCCTGGAAGCCCCCGCAGGCGGACACGGACGCTACGTCTGGCGCTGCGGTTGCGCCGCCACGCTAGGCGGCGGGCATCGTACCTCCGGATTGGACAAAAATGGCTCATCCCGGGCACGCGCTCGCGGGCGAGGCTTTCGGAGCTGTTTAGGCGCGCGCCGCCCGCTCCGCCCCATACAGAGCCCGGTACCGCGCCAGCCTCGGCGCATAGAGCGCCGCCCTTTCCGCATTCGGCTCGAACCGCCGCTGCGCCTCCGGCCTTGCGCAGATCGTGCGCAAGTCCCCCGCCCCCGCCGCCAGCATGGCGAGCCGCGCCGCGCCCAGCGCCGCGCCCGCCTCGGCGCCCGCCGCAAGGTCTATGGACATCCCCGTCGCGTCCGCGATCATTTGTCCCCAGAAGCCCGAACGCGCGCCGCCGCCCACCAGCAGCGGGGAGACCGGAGCCGCCCCCGCCTCGCGCAGCACGTCCGCACCGTCGGCGAAGGAGAAGGCGACGCCCTCCATCACGGCGTAGAGCAGCGCGTCGGCCCCATGCGCCGCGGTCAGTCCTGCGAACAGGCCGCTCGCCAGCGGGTCGTTGTGCGGCGTGCGCTCGCCGCTGAGATAGGGCAGGAAGATCGGCGCCTCGCGCGCCGCTTTGAAGTCCCGCGCGAAGGCTTCCGCCGCGTCCACGCAGGCGCCCACCCGGTCGCCGCGCCCGACGAGGTTGGCCGCCCAGGCGAGCGAAGCCGCCGCCGACAGCATCACCGACATGCCGTGCCAGCGCCCGGGGAGCGCATGGCAGAAAGCGTGCAGCGTGCGGGCGGGCAGGCTCACATATTTGTCGGTGACGGCGAAGATGACGCCCGACGTGCCGAGCGAGACGAAGCCCTCCCCCGCCTGGACCGCACCGACGCCGACCGCCGAGGCCGCATTGTCGCCGCCCCCGCCCGCCACCGGGATCTTGCCCTGCAACCCCCACGCGGCGAGGGTCTGCGGCGACAGAAAAGCCGAGACCTCCGACCCCTCGACCAGATCAGGCATGTGGGAGCGCCTCAGCCCGCTCGCGGCCAGCAATTCCTCGTTCCAGCGCCGCCCCGCGATGTCGAGCCACAACGTGCCCGCCGCGTCCGACATGTCGCTGACCCTCGCGCCCGTCAGGCGGAAGCGCACATAGTCCTTGGGCAGCAGCACCGTCGCGGTTTTTGCGAACGCCTCGGGCTCGTGGCGGGCGAGCCACATCGCCTTGGGCGCCGTGAAGCCCGGCATGGCGAGATTGCCGGCCTTGCGCCAGAAATCAGGGACCGTCCGGGTCAGTTCCTCGCATTCCGCGAAGGCGCGCCCGTCGTTCCAAAGGATGGCGGGCCGAACGGGCCGCCCCGCCCCATCGAGAAACGTCGCGCCGTGCATCTGGCCCGACAGGCCGACGCCCGCGAGCGCCCCAAAGGCTTCAGGCGTACGGCGCCGAAGCGTCTGCACGGCCGCCTCGACGGCCTCCATCCAGTCGTCGGGGTTCTGCTCGCTCCAGAGCGGATGCGGGCGGGACACGTCGAGCGCGGCGCTCGCTTCCCCCAGCGTGCGCTGACTTTCATCGACCAGCAGCGCCTTGACCGACGACGTGCCGATGTCGAGCCCCAGATACGTCCGCCGGTCCATGCTCGCCCCTTCCCTGTTGCGGGCATCCTACGACGGCGGAGAACGCTTGTCAGGCGGGCCGGACAGCCTCAGTCGCCGCCTCTTCCTCGCCCATCACGCCGTGGCGGCCGGGCGCCGGGGCTGTCCCGGCCGCGAGCAGGCCCGCATCGATCAAGAACTTGCTCAGCCGCACCGCCGCAGCGTCCTGAGTGAAGCGTTCGAGCACCCGCGCTTTCAGGCGCAAGGCGCGCTCCTGGCTTTCCAGCGGGGTCGACAGCACGCCGTCGACCGCCGCGACCAGCGAGTCCTCGCGATAGGGATTGAAATAGGCGGCGTCGACGCCTGCCACTTCCCGGAAAACGTCGATATCGGAGCAAAGCACCGGCTTGTCGTAAAGCGCGCCCTCGATCAACGGTATGCCGAACCCTTCGGTGAAACTAGGGAAGATCATCCCGTCCGACATCGCGATGATCCGATGCTTCTCCGATTCCGGGATATACCCAGTGAAGCGAATGTTTCCGAAGGCGTTGACGTCGTCGCCGATGTAGCGGCGGCCGTCGACATTTCCGAGCACCACCATGTTGGCCCGCCCTTTGAGCGCGATAAAAGCCTTCACGAAAATGCCGATGTTCTTGCGCGGCTCGTCCGACACGACAGTCACGAAGTAAGGCAGCTCACCATCCCAGCCCGTCTGAACATAGGCCTCCTGCAGCTTGGCCTTGCGCGCATAGCGCGCGGTCAGAACGATTCGTTTTTCAACGTCGTTGCCGAACGCCCGATCCGCGTCCCTTTCTTCCTGTACGGCGACGCTCGCCTCCAGATTGGCGATTTCCCTCGGCGCGTAGCGTTTGTCGAGCTTGGCCCCTAGTGCGGCGGCCGCGCGTCGGATGAGCGAGCGGCGCAACGTAGGATAATACACAAAGCTCTTGCGGATTTTGTATTGGGGGAAGTTCTGCTCGAATATGTCGCGCGAATACTCTGATACGAAAGCGAAGTTCGGATTGAGCGCGAGCACGCCTTCAAGTTTGGTAAGGAACAGGCCGCGCCAGTAAGGCGTCATCATGGGGTCGCGCAACGGGATGATGTCGTGAACGACGCAAACGATGCGGCTCGGGTCGATGCCGGCGACCTTGAAGTACATAGGCGTATCGACGACGCAGAGGTCGTAGCCCGAAGCGTCGAGCGTGTCGGGCGGCAGGCCCCAGGCCGCACGCACGACCATCTCGGTATAGACGGCGGGCGCGACGACGAAGTTGTCGGGCATCGACAGATGGAACGCGTTGGGCGGGATGAAGTCGACCGCCTTGAGATCGTTGGAGATAGAGACGTTCGGCCCCGCCCAATAGCGTACGAACCCGACATAGGCCCAGGCCGCCAGCTTGAGCAGAAAACGCGGCGTGAAGCGCCGCTCCGCCCCGCGATGGATCCACGAAGTGCCGTATCGCCGGTTACCGAAGAACCGCAGAACCTCCGCCAGCGCAACGGATTTCCGCGTCTCGCCGAGATCGACGACATCCGAGCGCATGCGCCCGGCGAGCCAGCGGCCCGGGGGGCGCTCGACGAGCAACGTCACGTTGGCGCCCAGACCCTGCAAAGTCTCGATCAACGACATGCTGAAATTGTGAATGCCCCGCTGCTCGATCGGGCAACCGAGGCTGTCGCTGACGAAAAGTACCTTCACCTGAACTCCTTCACACGGGCGACGACGACGCAGGCGGGAAGCGCCTATCCCTTTCGGCGGAACATGCTAGATACGCCGCAGCGGCCTCGCCTTGAGCGTTCGACCCGTCAAAAGCCGAAATCGCCCTGCTCTACGTCATAAAACTTGTCGCCGGCGCAGCCGGTTCCTAAGGGAGGCTGCCGCTTAAGCGGAAGTCGCCCATGTCGCAACCCCTTTGCTCCCCTTCCCTTCCGCACCCAAGGTCCGGGCTTGATCCAGCATTTCGAATCCTCGGCCATCGACCGTCTCGACCGCTTCCTGGCCGGCCACGCGCAGGGCTTTTCGCGCACGCGCCTGAAGGTGCTTATCGAAGAAGGGCATGTGCGCATCGGAGACGAGGTCTGTCGCGATCCCGCGCGCAAGCTCGCCGCCGGGTCGCAAGTTACGCTATCGGCGCCGCCGGCTCAGGACACGCAGGTGCACGGCGAGGACATCCCCCTCGACGTCGTGTTCGAGGACGAATGGCTGATCGTCGTCAACAAGCCGGCGGGCCTCGTAACCCATCCCGCGCCCGGGCACGCGACCGGCACGCTGGTCAACGCACTGATCCGCCATTGCGGAGCGTCGCTCTCGGGCATCGGGGGCGTCAAGCGGCCGGGGATTGTGCATCGGCTCGACAAGGACACATCCGGGCTTATCGTCGCCGCTAAGACCGACGCCGCTCACAAGGGCCTCGCCGACCTGTTCGCCGACCACGGGCGATCGGGATCGCTGGTGCGGGAATATGCGGGGCTGGCATGGAACAATTTTCCGGTTCGCTCAGGCGTGGTGGATGCGCCTCTGGCGCGCCATCCCTCTAGCCGCGAGCGCATCGCCGTGCTGGCGCACGGGCGCCCTGCCGTGACACATTGGCGCGTCGAGGCGGCGCTGGGCGCTGCGGCGCGGGTGCGCTGCCGGTTGGAGACCGGGCGCACCCATCAAATTCGCGTGCATCTGGCGCATATCGGGCATCCCTTGCTGGGCGACCCGCTCTACGGCGCAGGATTTCGCACCAAAGCGAACCGGCTGTCGGAACCTGCGAAGGCGGCGCTGGAACGGCTCGCGCGGCAGGCGCTGCATGCGCAGACGCTGGGTTTCGAACATCCCGCCAACGGCGAAAAGTTGTTCTTCGAATGTGACCCGCCCGAGGATTTTTTGAACCTGGAGGCGGCTCTCCGCGTATAGTCGATGGACGCAAAACGAACGTTTGCATGAACCTAACATGAAGTAAGCTTCATGTCGCCGCCATGCGCGGGCGCCGAAACGCCCACTTTCGGTCACGGTTGGCCGGACTATATATCAGATGCGCACCTTTCGGCGCGCCGACGTCAGGGCCTTGAACCCGGATCGTCGTCAGGAGGATCCATATGGCCGCCGCTCTCCCGATAATCTCCGGCGAATCCGGTCTTGCGAGATATTTGGCCGAGATCAAGCGTTTCCCGATGCTGGAGCCGCAGGAAGAATACATGCTCGCCAAACGCTGGCGTGAACACGACGACCGTCAGGCGGCCCACAAACTGGTCACCTCGCATCTGCGCCTCGTCGCCAAGATCGCGATGGGCTATCGCGGCTATGGTCTACCCATCGGCGAGGTGGTCTCCGAGGGAAACGTCGGCCTGATGCAGGCGGTGCGGCGGTTCGAGCCCGACAAGGGCTTCAAGCTCGCCACCTATGCGATGTGGTGGATCCGCGCCTCGATACAGGAATACATTCTGCGCTCGTGGTCGCTCGTGAAGATGGGCACTACGGCCAACCAGAAGAAGCTGTTCTTCAACCTTCGCAAGGCTAAGAGCAAAATCTCCGCCTTCGAGGAAGGCGACATGCGCGACGATCAGGTCGCCACCATCGCGCAGCGTCTGGGCGTCAACAAGCAGGACGTCGTCGATATGAACCGGCGGCTTGGCGGCGACGCCTCGCTCAACGCTCCGCTGCGTGAGGACGGCGAGGGCGAGTGGCAAGACTGGCTGATCGACGATTCCGCCAGTCAGGAAGCGATCCTCGCCGACCGGGAGGAATCGGACGTCCGCACAGGCGCGCTGCGCAGCGCGCTCACCGTGCTGAACCCGCGCGAGCGCCGCATTTTCGAGGCGCGACGGCTGGCTGACGACCCGATCACGCTAGAGGAGCTTTCCACCGAATTCGGCGTCTCACGCGAGCGGGTTCGCCAGATCGAGGTGCGCGCGTTCGAAAAGGTGCAGACGGCGGTGAAGGCGGGCGTCGCTCAGGCGCAGCTTCCGCGCCCCGAGCGGGCGGCGCTGCCGGCGGCCTGAACGGCGCTGTGAAAATCTGTTAGACCAAGCGGGCGGGCCCACCCGGTTGGGGGGCGGCCCCCCCGCATTTT
>JAYVYJ010000075.1:0-2126 GCA_043784465.1 Hyphomicrobiales bacterium | reverse complement strand
CGGGAATTATAGGCCATAAACGCGCGCACGGCGTAGATCTCGTTCCACGACCAGCGTTTGGCGAACACCCACTCGCGGGGATATTCGAACGGGAACTGGATGTCGTGGAAATGCACGATCACGCCCGGCGCCAGACGCGGCAGGATCTCGAACAATTCGTGATGCACGTCGCTGCCGGTCTTGAGGACGTGCGAGGAGTCGATGAACAGGATGTCGTTGGACCCGAGCGTGTCGAAAACAGCGAGGTCGACGTCCTGCACGCGTACGCCATGAATGGCGACGCGCCTGTGATCGGGGGGACGCATGAGCGAGCGCAGCCGCTCGGGATAGGGATCGATGCAGGTGAGCTGGCAACTCTCGTCGCCCAGCGCGTCGAGCGCATCGAGCATGGCCGCGGTCGAAAAGCCCGAGCCGATCTCGACGATGCGCTGCGGCCGGCGGTCGGATATCATCGCCGCGAGCACGAAGGCGTCGCCGGAGGGGTAGCGGCGGTCGCTCGTGTAATACCGCGTGGCGCCGCCGGCCTCGACGCCGAAACGCAGGGCCTGCAGGAACGGGCGGCAGCGGCGCCAGAGCGCGCGCATCGCCTCCAGGTCGATGGGCACGCCGGCGAGGTCTTCGACGTCCTTCTGCGACGAGCGCTCCCAATAGTCCCGGATCTCTTCCGGATTGACGACCGGGGAATAAAAATGACCCGGCGCATGGCCGGGGACGACCTCGTTGAGCCGCTTGTATTCGGGGGACGCGATGAAGCGCCGGAGCGCCTGGCGGTCGCTCATGCCCTCGCCGAGCTTGGCGGTCCAAGACGCGATTTCGTTCGGCCGCGGCGCGCGCTTGAGAAGCTGCGCGTACAGCATGTCGACGAAAACTTCGTCGGACAGGTCCGGGGAGGGGTCTTGCGCAGCCATCAAACTCTCTCCTTGCGCCGCGCCCCGAGGGCGCCGATCTCCACGTCCCGCGCGACCGTGAACCGCGAGGCGCGTGGCGGCGCCCTTTCGCCCCGGCTTCCCTCGTCCGCGCTTGCGCCGGGAACGTCGAGACAAAGCGCGTCCGTCGGCGACGCGGACGAGCATGGACGACGTTCGCCAAGGGAGGCGGAAAGCGGCGCGCTCAACCGACCGATCGCACTTTCGCAGGTCCGCCGACGATCTCGATCAGCCGGTCGAACATGTCGAGATGGTTCCAGTCGGGCCGGATCGCCGCATGGGCGCGCTTCCATTCCGTCACGTTGCCGACCAGCGACTTGATGATCTCCGCCAAAGCGGAGGCGTTGCGGGGTGGAAACGTGTGGCCGTTGACGCCATTTCTGACGCGCTCTCCCAGCCCCGCGATGTTGCTGACGATGACGGGTCGGCCGAACATCCAGGCTTCCGAGACGACGAGCCCGAACACCTCCCACCAGATCGAGGGCACGATCACCCAGTCCACCGCCTCCATGCGGTCGGCCAGCTCCTCGCGCGCGTAGCGGCCGGGCTCGCGGATGCGGATTTGGGAACCCGCCTCCTTGCCGATCTCCTCGATCAACCCGTCGACCTTGGCTAGATAGGGGGCCGAAGCGTAATGCCTGTTGCCGGCGTTGATGACGAATTCGATCCTCGCCTCGAATTCTTGGTCGCGCGCCAGGATCTGCAGCGCCTCCAGGACGACGTCGATCCCCTTGTTGTCGATGAACTGGCCGAAATAGCCGAAGCGGTTGACGTCCAGGCTGTGGCGCGCGCGGTCGATGTTGCCGGCGAGCTGCGCCTGCCCGTTCGGCACGACGAAGCATTTATGCGCCGCCAGTCCCCACGACATATAGAGGCGGGACAAAAACTCCGTGGGGAAGAAAAAGAAATCGCATTCGTCGAGCCCCTCCCGAAGGCGCCAGGCCCGCAGCTCGAAAAATTCAGGCCGTAAATCAGTGAAGCAATGATGGCAGTCGATGGGCGTCGCGGCGTGACACAGATGCCGGGAATTGCGCTTGATCATCTGGCCGTCGGCCATGCAGATCGCCAGCATCTCATGAAACGTCATGGCGATGACGGCCTTGGGGGCGCCCAGCCGCGCGGCGCGGATCGCCTCCACGCCCAGGCGATGGTAATGATGGAAATGGATGAAGTCGGGATTGATCCGTTCCACAAGCTCCT
>JAYVYJ010000074.1:0-3998 GCA_043784465.1 Hyphomicrobiales bacterium | reverse complement strand
TAGCGCCGCGAACCTACTTGCAGGCACCCGTGCAGCTACGGGCATGGCGGGGGAAGCCATGTCGGCCATCAGCGACAAGGACCCGTCCAAGCTGCTGTGGATTGCCGGCATGCGGCGTTTGCGGAACAAGATATATGGGGCGCCGGCGACTGGGTTGGTTTAGGGGTTATGGGCGGGGGCTTCGGTCGCCGGATTGGCCGGGACATTTGGCGAGACGCCGCATTATCGAATAAAGGACCGGCGACAATGCGGGTCCGATTCGGCCTCGATCTGGAGTATACGGAAAACATATGATTTCCGTCATCGTCGGCAGCAGAGACGTGGAGCTGGATCAAGGCGGCTTCGGCGGCTTTCCGAGACGATTTCGCCGCCTCGTTCTGGGTATGTCCGCTTATGCGTACCAAGAGGGCGTTTCGTTAGATCTGGCCACCCCGGGAAGGCGATGACCGTCAAGGAATTGGGCCTGCTCCGGCGACGGGGTGGGCCTTTTCAATGATAGGTGAGGGGAAGATCGGCGCTCACATCTAAGATCAGCTTTCCGTTTGATCGCGGGATCATCATCACGAAATCCAGAACGCCTGAGAAGATTTTCTGTCGAGCGTTGTTGTTACGAAAAATCGCGATTAGAATGGGTATTGCCGTTGCACCAAGTGCAATAAGCAAACGGCGACCAAATTCATCAATCTCTTCATCGCGCTTAACCGTTCTGGCCACGCGGTCAATGTAACCAAAAACAAAATGCATAAAGCGACGCGCGCGCGTCAACTCGTAGTCACTCGCGGTGACAATTGCCTCGCGCTGTGCCGGCAGTGACCCCATCTCTTTCAGATATTTTGCATATGGTTCGAATTCGGCGTCACGTAGACGCATGTCGGCGAAAGCTTCTGAATTCAAATAAGGCTTTACCAAATTCCAATGGTCTTCAAGCCCAAAACTTTCGAATGGCTCTTCCGCCCCGTAAAAGACACGAAAAAATTCAACCGCCAAATCGATCCCAGCGTCCTTCGCATGCGCCGGTATTTTGTCGATTTTAGTATTCTGGCGAACAAACATAACGGCGCTCTCGCTGGCTGCGTCGTCAGGGGGCTGACTGACCACGCGGCACTGAGCTCGTTCATAGACCTCTCGAACGCGTCGAATATCCACGGGAAAGCCCAAGAGCCACAATCCCACAATCGCTACGTCAGCCTGCGGGCGCCAAACGAGCAAGTCATAGACTGCCTGTGCTTGTTCCGTGATGTTCTGCGTGGTCCAGAACGTTTCTGTGCCTTTGCCTCGGCCGAGACCGCGCCGCTGCGGTCGAGGCAAAAGCCCTTTCGTCCACCAGTCCCGCGCCGCGCGTGGCGTGAGAGAGCGACCAGACGCGGCGAGATCGGCGAGGAGGTGGTCGAGAGTCAGCATCACGGTCCCATTTTACAAGCGCCATTCTAATCCACAATGCGTCGTCCGCCACCCTGTTAGATCGGGGGCATTGGCAAACTCAGGAGGTCACAATGCGCCAAATCGACATCAAGTTGGATAAGCTGGTCGTCTCGGAACTCAACGCCCGCAAGGACTTACACGCCGGACAGGAAGACTCCGGCATCAATGAGCTGGCCTCAAGCATTCGTCAGCAGGGTCTGCTTTCGCCGCTTATCGTGCGCTCGACCAGTGACGGGCGATATGAGGTCCTTGTTGGTCAGCGCCGTCTTCTCGCCTGCCGGAAGATCGGGCTTGACGCTATCCCGTGCTTGCTCCGTGACGATCTTGGCGACTTGGACGCCGTAACCTTGTCGCTCGTCGAGAATGTCCACCGTGCCGACATACCCTCTCGACAAGGCGCGAGCCCTGAAAGCACTCTACGACCGCCATCAGTCCTATGAGCGTGTCGCCAAGGAGTCGGCATGGTCGATCTCAACCGTAAGGAAATACGTTCAGCTCCTGTCGCTGCCCGACGAACTCCAACATCGGCTCGGGACTGCCGGAGGGCCTGCGGGCGTCGGAACGCTTGCACGCCTCGCATCGACCTTCTCCGGCGATGAGGCCGTCGAAGTCTACGACAAGATATCGGGTTTCACGCAACGAATTCAGGAAGAGATCATCAAGCGGAGCGACGGTGACCTAGCCAGCATCGACGATCTGATTGAGGAAGCGCAGGAAGGCGCCTTCGATGTCCGGCGATGCGGCGGCGCCTACGGATGTGAGATCATTCGTGATATCGCGCACCGAAAGCTGAGCCGGGATGATTTTACGAAACTCGTGCAAGATGCGGCTGCGAACACGGATACGCCCAGCCTATCACATAAGGCGCTGCATGACGCTGCCCGCGCGTTCTGGAAAGTATTGGCCACAGGATAGCAACGTCGGCAGATATAATGGGGCCACCACACAATCTCTGGTATGCTACGAAGGCGAGATAACAGGAAGGAATCGACACTTGACCAGAAGACCGAAACACAAGGCGCCTCTCTACTGGACGGATGTCATGTCAAGCGACGGAACGGAGACTCTCGGTCGCTACGCCATCGACGGGTCCACGATCATTGTTCGAAGTTCCAACGGTTGGGAGAAGAAAACGCATAAAAGTGCCGGAGGTGCCGACGAGGGCTTGGCGCGCCTTATCTTGTCAGAATCACCACCATAATAGGGAGAACGGCATGCTAAACCAAAACACGCATGTGACTACGCTGCTTCTCTGACAGCGGCATCAGGCGCGGCGGTGTGATGTGGGAGTAGGGGGGCTGCGTTTCGCGTCATCAAGCGGAAAATGAGGTGGCACGTCAAAACGTATTACGTCCTGGATCGTCAGCCACATTTTACTCTTTGACGGGTAATCGTGACCTCCTGCACCGCTGTATTCATCATATTCCTTGTAGAGCATGTATGAACTTGCAACGCCCCGGAACACTACCACGTGATCTTTATCGTAAGCGAAAAAAACCGGCCTTGCGCCACGAGGACGGTGCTTCGAGTAAATAACTTCCAAAACCCGGGACATGGAAATCAAAATGGTCTTTCCGACTTGAACTAAGTTAACACCTACGTTCTTTTGTTTGAGAACCCAACCTGACTTGATCCCGCCTCTCCGATAGTCGGCACATTTTTCAATAAATTCCTTTGCCTCCTTTGGAGAAAATTCAACCTCGAACGCCACTTTCAAGTTTGAGACAAAGACATTAGCGCGCCGATTATCAATTTTCTTTTCAACCTCAACATCGTAGCCCTTTGATCGGTAGTGATCGCGAAGCAATGCTTTTACGACGCGATGTTCGCGCGTCTCCCCTTTTCCGTAGGTGCAAGAGCTATCCGGCCTGTGTTTGAAGTGGGGAATGACCCGCCCATTGATGCGGGCATGCAACACTACGGGCTTGCCACAAGCCGGGCAAAGATAATCCGCACGGTGCGCCAAGCCTCGATAGGCTTCAATGCGATGTTCACCAAGTTTAGCTACCATCATGGCATCATGGCCAACCACCCTGCCTTACGGCGTCGAAATCGTCGCCGCGCTGACGTTGGAGGTGTGCGCGATCTCCCGCACCGGCTCGCCGTGCTTCGCTCGCCGTCTCGCGGAACACCGTCTTACATCCGGCCTTGGTCAGTTGGCGCGCCTGGGCGTCAACGCTCTGGCCATCGACAGAGACTCGCGCATACCCATAAATCATAGCTACGGCACCTTTCCGTCAGTGCTGCCCGGGGATGGGCTTGGGGCTGGAATCGCTTCTCGCGCGGCGCTCAGGTACTCCTCCAAGGTTGCGTTCAGCCGCTCGTAAAGCAGTCGATCGAACGCCGTTGCGCCACTCTCGTCCTGAGCTTCCTGCAACGCGGCGATATAGAAGGCGCGATCCTCTGGACGCACGGCAATCGGCGGATAACCACCTCGGATCAACACCAGATTCATCAGCAGCCGCGCCGTGCGGCCATTGCCATCGTTAAACGGATGAATCGCCACCAGTTCGCGATGCGCCGTAAACGCGGTTTCAGTTGTGTCCGATGCCGTGCCAAGCCAGCTTGCAAAATCG
>JAYVYJ010000073.1:0-30702 GCA_043784465.1 Hyphomicrobiales bacterium | reverse complement strand
GGCAGAGACTCGGGGAAAGGCAGGTCTTCACGGGCCAGGATATCCATGGCCAAACGCTAAATCTAGTGGGTGTGGGTGTCAACCGGATAGGCAAGGTTCTTTTCAAGGTCGACAGCCTTGTAGACAAGGCTAGTCGCGCCGCGCCCGAGAAAAGACACGATCCTGTAGCGCGCCGACTTCGGAGCCGCCAGCATCTCCGGGTTGAAATTCAAGTTTAACGTACTCCGAACGCACGGCTTTTGTCGGTCCCGGACAGGACTGGCGCGCAAGCGCGCGCCGCGCTATCTCTTTTGGCAGATTTCATGGCGAAATGGCAGCGGGCATAGTCCCAGCGGAGCGGGTCTTGGTTTCGGCGACGGAGACGGCGGCGCCCCCCGGGGGCATCCTCATTCCTATTGAGACCAAACCCTGGTTTCGTCAGGAATTTTACTTGCTCGGCCTCGGGCGCATCGTCATCGGCCGGGGGTCGGACTGTCAGATCGCCGTCAACCATCCGAGCGTTTCGCGCTCCCATTGCGAACTCTATTGGGCCGGTCTCGAACTGATGATCGCCCATGGCAGTTCGACCAACCCGACTTTGGTGAATGGCCTGCCGGTGGTGGAGGGCCGTTCGCTGCGCACCGGCGACCGCATTGAAATCGCCGAGGGCGTCGCCTTCCGCGTCCAGCTTTTCGACGCTGGCGACGACGAGGCGCCGACGCAGCCGCGCCGCTACGGAGACCAGCGCGCTTACGCCATCGTCCATACTGACGTGGTGTCCTATTCGCGCCTGGTGGAGGCGGATGTGGTCGGGGCGGCCCGACAGTTCGAGCGCTCGCTGGAGATCATCCGCAAGGCGAGCGAAGCGCGCGGCGGGCGCATCGAGAACGTCTCGGGCGACGCGGTGATGGTGCTGTTCGACGACGCCGGCTCGGCGGTGCGCGCCGCGCGCGCCTTCCAGACCAAGATCGCCGCGTTCAACGTGGCGCTCGACCCGGCCCGGCGCATGGAGTTCCGCGTCGGCGTCGACTACGGCGACGTGCTGGTCACGCCCGCCGGAAATTTCTATGGCGAGACCGTCAACATCGCCACCCGCGTCCAGGCTCTGGCGCCGCCCGGCGGCGTCCTCGTCACCTCCGCCGTACGCGACCAACTCCACGGCGAGGTCGATTTCCGTTTCGAGCCGGTGCGGTTCAACGAGTTGAAGAACATTTCGCGCGAGGTCGGCGTATTCAGGTTGCTGGGCGAGGCGGGGCAGGGGATTTGACCTTTCGTGGGGCGCTGAAGCGGAAAGGTCGAAAAGAACCTTCGGGCCGCGTTCCCCTGATTTTTGGCGAAGCGGCGGTTTTCTGCGGCGTGGCGCAAACGCTGAATGTCCGGGGTGGCGGGTGATTGACCCTGACGCCGTTGAGGCGTCGAATTTCGGCCCACCCGGCCTCTTTGAGATCGCCGACGTTTTCGCTCGCTACGGCAATTTCACTCTTGGGGGCGGCAGCGCCACAACTGCCGTCATGCACGGCCAGATCGTCACCCGTCGCCATTGGGTCACGAATCATCAATTCAGCCTTTGCTTCGCCCTTGGCCGCCTGACGCCGGGAACGAACGTGCTGGCGTTCTGCACCGGGATAGGCTGGCTTCTGCGCGGCCTGCCCGGCGCTCTCACGGCGCTTCTCGCCGCTTCCATTCCCTGCGCCCTGATGGTTGTGATCGTCACCGCCGTTTTTCAAGAATGGCAGTCCAACCCCGTCGCTCAAGCCGCCATCCACGGGGCGGTCGCCGCCGCTGTCGCCATCACCGCCAAAACCAGCTGGACCATCGCGGGGCCTATCTACAAAAGCGGCGCACGGGCGCGGGTGCTGCTTATCGGCGCGACGGCGTTCGCCCTTTACGTCGGGCTGGGCGTACCCGCAATCTACGTGCTGCTGGGCGCAGCGTTGGTCGGCGCGTTGTCGCCGTTGCAGCAAGAATGAATATCGGCCTGCTCTACCTGTTGCTGCTCAAGGGGACATGCACCGCCTTCGCGGGGCTTGCCTCCCTGCCGGTGATCCATGACACGCTCGTCACCCAATACCAGGCGCTGACGGACGATCAGCTTAACGAAGCCGTCGTCATCACACGAAGCACGCCGGGACCGGTGGGCCTTTATATCGTGAGCGTCGGTTATTTCGTCGCGGGCGTTCCCGGCGCGATCGCCGGGTGGCTTGCGATGATAACCCCGGCCGCGCTCATGATTCCGCTGCTGCATTTTTCCGGACGGCACATGGCGCACCCCCGCGCCCGCTCCCTGTTGCAAGCCATAGTGATCGCCAGCGCCGGCCTTCTGCTCGCCGCCGCAATCCCGCTCGCGCACGACGCGTTGACCGATGCCGTCACCGTCGCGATCGCCGCCGCCAGTCTGATGATTCTTTTGACGACAGACGTCGATCCGTTCTGGGTCATCCTCGCGGCCGCCGCCGTGTCCCTGTCAACATCGTCGCTTGGGTTGATCGCCCGCCTCTGACGGATTTCGCAAAAGTCGGCGGTCTCCCGTGCGAAAAGCCCATGGTCTGGGGCTGCGGTCTGGGGTGGCGTTGGCGGCTCGTCGTGCCAGGCGCCGGATGCAAACCCCGAGCGCGCGAATAGCTGAAGAGCTCTACCTGAGTTCCAGCGCGCGCTCATAGGCCGCCAGCAGGGTCGGCGCCTGCGTGCGCCAGGAGAGCTTGGCCTCCACGCGTTTGCGCGCCAACGCGCCCATAGCCGCGCGGCGCCCGGGGTCGTCGAGCAGTTCGGCGATCTTGTCGGCGAAATCCCGAGCGTCGTTGGCGCGCGCATAAAGCGAGGCCCCGCCCGCGGACACGCGGCCCTCGCGCACGTCGAACTGCACGATCGCTTTGCCGAACGCCATGTATTCCATGACCTTGTTCATGGTGGAGAGGTCGTTCATCGCGTTGACCCGATCCGGGTTGACGCAAACGTCCGCGCACGACAGCATCTCGCACAAATCGGCGTCCGAAATTCGGCCTAGGAAAGTCACGTACTCGTCCAGGCCGAGTTCACTCGCCAGCGCCTTCAGCCTGGGCAGATGCGAGCCCGACCCCGCGAGAGCGAGCCTGACGTCGCCGCGTCCCTGAACATACACCAGAAGCCGAATCGCCTCCAGCAGCAGGTCGATGCCTTCCTGCTCGCCCATCACGCCGACATAGCCGATCAGATGGCGTTTGCCGTCCCGCCAGCGCGGATGCGGGGGCACGGAGCGCAGACTGTCGAGGTCGGGGCCCGAGCGCACCACGAACACATCCTCTCGCCGTTTGGCGCCGCGCGCGAGCGCGATGTCGCGGTAAGACTCGTTGGTGGCGATGGCGACGTCGGCGCACGCAAAGGTCAGCCGTTCGCACACCTTTAACAACCGCCAGAACAGGTCGCGGCGGCCGAACTTCG
The DNA here is from genome assembly GCA_043784465.1 of Hyphomicrobiales bacterium. GTDB lineage: Bacteria > Pseudomonadota > Alphaproteobacteria > Rhizobiales > Beijerinckiaceae > Roseiarcus. Next base: position 27,306 of record JAYVYJ010000073.1, on the reverse strand, counting down.
CCTCATAGAGTTCCGGGCCGATGTCATGATGGTCGAACACCACCCTGACGCCGAAGAGTTTGAACGGCAGCGCGACGAGAAACAGCAGGTCGGGCGGGTTGCAGATATGGATCGCGTCGAAGCCGTCTTTGAGAAACACCCGCCACGCCAGCGTCGTCTCCCAGACCAGCGCGGCGGCGTATTCTTTGAAATAGCCCCATGCGCCGCGCCCCTCCGCCGGCAGCGCGTGCCGCAGGATTCGCACGCCCTCGATCGCTTCCTGCGCGGCTTCGTACCCCGGCGCTTTCGGACAGATGATGGTGACGCTGGCGCCCGCCGCGGTGAGCGTTCGCGCCTCCAGCCAGACGCGCCGGTCGAACGGGGCCGGCAGGTTCTCGACGATCATCAGCACGCGCCGCCCCTGCAAGCTCGTGCGCGCCGGCTTGACGAATGCGTTCATGCAAGCGCGACCAGATCGAGCACTTTCGCGCCGCCCAGACGCAATTCCCCCGCCAGCCCGCTGACGTCGACGACGAGGTCGTAATCGCGCGATTCAACCTCGTCCTTGCCCGCCAGCAGCCGCGTCAGCGCCGGAAGGTGCATGTAGGCGTAGCCGAGGTTGTGCCCGACGAGTTGGCTGACTTTCACCCACGGGTCGTAGATCGTCAGGTCAAAGCCCGCATTGAGGAATTTACGCGCAAGATCGACCTTGGGGCTCTCGCGCAGATCGTCGGTCTGGCGTTTGAACGCGAGACCCAGCATCAACACGCGCGCGCCGGGCTTGAGGCCGCGCGAGGCTTGCTCGAACAGGAAATGCTTGTGCGCGTCGTTGGTGCGCAGCAACTGGTCGATCAGCAGCGAATTGGCGCCGACTTCGGACGAAAGGAATTGCAGTGCGCGCACGTCCTTGGGCAGGCACGAACCGCCAAAGGCGCCGCCGGGCTTCAAGTAAGCCGCCGAGATGTTGAGTTTCGAATCGGACACGAAAATATCATGCGCCATGCGCGCGCTGACGCCCAGTTTGACGCTGATGCGCCCGATTTCGTTGGCGAACGCGACCTTGAGCGCATGAAAGGCGTTGTCGACGAATTTGGTCAGCTCCGCCGCGCGGAACGGCGTGTGAAACGTCGGCGCCTTGCGGTGCGCGTTCATCTGGGCGACCCGCGCGTTGGGCTGCGAATCGCGCGTGCCCACGACGATCTTGGGCGGATCGAAGAAATCCTCGACCGCCGAGGATTCGCGCAAAAACTCCGGGTGATAGACCAGTTCGAAGCGGTCGCCCTCGGGGCCTGCGACGTCCTCGAAGATCGGCGTGACCAGTTCCTCCATCGCGCCCGGCCGCATGGTCGAGCGATAGACGACCGTCAGCGGCTCCCGCCGTTCGACGCCCGCCAGCGCCTCGGCGATCTGGCGCGTGACGCGCGCGATATGGCTCATGTCGTGCGAGCCGTCGGGCAGGCTCGGCGTGCCGACGCACACGATGGCGATCTCGCAGACAGCCAGCGCCTCGGCTCCGTCGGTGACGCAGGCGAAAGCGCCGCGTTCGCGCGCTTTCAGCAACAGCACATCGACGCCCGGCTCGCGGATCGGCGCGCGCCCCTCGTTGGCCTCGCGCACCTTGTCGGCCTGAATGTCGACCCCGACGACTTCGTGCCCCTCCGCCGCTAGGCAGACGGCTGTGGTGAAACCTACGTAACCCAATCCAAAGACAGCAATATCCATCGCCATAAATCTCGCTGCGGAGAGGGGGCGCGACTCGAAAACAACACGTTGCCTAACGGTTAATGCATGGTTATCGGACTTGCAATGCGGTTTTTTTCATTTATCCCTGCGAAAGTGAAAAGTTGTTTTGGGGCAATGAGAAATCTGCGGCAAGTGAGCGATGATGTCTGCGCCGCCTCTACGTCAGATTGCGCCAGCTTTGACATTCCTCCCGCGCGCACACTCGGATGAACTGGGTATGGCGCTGGCGGCGCGCGGCGCGCATGACCCCCGTAGAGGGCCTCCACCGCCTGCGGGAAGCGCACGTCCGTCGCCGTGCGCGCGGCTGCCGCTTTGGCTGGGAAGCCTTCCCCCCGCGCGCGACGCTGCGACCGCTCGCGGCCCTCGCCGCGCCGCTGCGCGAGCAGGCGGCCCTGCTGGCTCCCGTCGTGCGCGCTGCGGCGCAGGCCGTGCGCGCCGGCGATTTCTCCGTCCTGGGCGCGGAGTGGCCGCAGCGCGCATCAGATTTGTTTCCGACGGACCTGTGGCGGCTCGACCCGGTCTCGGGCCGGCTCTGGCCACGCGCCTATTGTTTCGACATCGCCTATCGCCACGATCCGCACGGCCGCGAGGTCAAGCACGTGTGGGAGATCAATCGCCTGCCGTTCCTGCCTGTTCTGGCCGCCGACGTCGCGCTGAACGGCGGCGACGCAACAATCCTCGACGCGGCGCTGGCGAGTTGGCGCGACGCCAACCCGCCCTTTCAGGGTCTGGCCTGGGCCAGCGGCATAGAACTCGCGCTGCGGGTGGTCTCCGTCGCCTTCGCCGCAGGCTGGGCGGGCGAGGCGATGGCGCCCAGGACGCTGGCGTCGATCGAAACTATCCTGCGCGCGCATCATGATTGGTTGCGCCGCTTCCCCTCGCGCTATTCCTCAGCCAACAATCATCGGGTGGCGGAGGCGCTCGGCCTGCTCGTCGCCGAGGCGCTCGTCCCCGATCTGGGCGACGGCGCCGAGGCCTGTGCGACGCTGGAGCGCGAGGCGCTCCAACAAATCCTGCCCGACGGCGTCGGCGCCGAACAATCGCCGACCTACGCCGCCTTCACCGTCGAAATGCTATTGATCGGCGATCTGTTCTTGCGCGCTTCGGGTCGGCCCGGGTTAAGCGCAGAAGTCCACGCCCGCCTCGCCGCTTTCTCCGGCTGGATCGCCTGGATGGCCGACGCAGAGGGCGGCGTGCCGCGCATCGGCGACGATGACGAAGGCCGAGTGCTGTCGCTGGGCGCGGAGGCCCATTATCCCGCCGCCGTGGCGCAGGCCGTCGCCGCTGCATTGCGACCGCCCTGCGCGCGGCCCCCGACCTTGCGTGACGCCTACTGGCCGCCTGCGCCCGCATCGCCTGGGCCCGCATCGCCTGCGCCCGAGGGCGTGCGGGTGTTCAAGGAGGGCGGTTATACGGTGGTGCGCGAGCGTCGTGCGGGGCGTGCGCTGCGGCTGACGTTCGACCACGGCCCGCTCGGCTATCTCAGCATCGCCGCCCATGGACATGCCGACGCCCTCGCCATTTGGTTGTCGCTGGACGACCAACCGATCTTCGTCGACGCCGGAACCTATCTCTATCATTCCGGCGGCGCATGGCGCGATGCGTTTCGCGGAACGCGCGCCCACAACACGCTGTGTCTGGGCGGACGAAACCAGAGCCCGATCTGGGGTCCTTTCAACTGGGGGCCGCCTGCGCGCACGCGGCTTCTCGAAGCTCAGCCCGGCGCGGAGTGGCGGCTCGGCGCCGTCCACGACGGCTATGTCCGGCGCTTCGGCGTGAGGCACCAGCGCGAATTGCGCGCGACGCCCACCGGCATCCGGCTGATCGACTCGCTGATCGGTCCCCCTTGCGCGGTCGAGGCGGAATGCAGCTTCCAACTCGCGCCCGGTCTCGCCGCGACGGGAGCGGGCCTCGACTGGAGCGTGGCGGGCGACGGACAAACGCTGCTGCGCCTGCGCTTTGACGGGCCCGGCGAGGTCGTCGTCTACGATGGCGATGAAACCCGCCGGCGCGGCTGGGTGTCTGCGGCCTTCGGCGTCAGACAACCCGCGCCTCAGTTGGTCTGGCGCGGGATCGTCCCGCCAAAGGGCCTGAGCGTCGAGTTCATCGTCTGACACCTACGATTCGTGTGCTTATCATCGCCGCGCTTGTCCCGACCATCCACGCGAGGGTGCGGACAGCAGCGCACGAATGACGTTTGGCGGCGGTTATCCAAGGCTTCGCCAAAGGTCGGCAAACCTTGTGGCGCGGCGCGGCGTGGATGGCCGGACACGCCCGACCCTGACGGCGCGCCGCGTGGGTCGCAATTCAATTAAGGATGGTCAATTCCAATCAACCCGCGTTGCCCGCCCCTGCGGCCCGACGCGCCACCGCCTCGGCCAGCGCGACCTCCAACTGGTCGAAGCCGATGGGCTTGACCAGATGGACGTCGAACCCGACCTGGCTGGTCTTCTCGCGATCGCTGTCGTGGCCCCATCCCGTCTGGGCGAGGATGGCCGTCTTGTCGAACCGCGTGTCCGCCCGTAATACCCGGCACACGGCATATCCGTCCATGCCCGGCAAGCCGAGATCGAGCAGGATCGCGTCCGGCTGGAAACGCGCCGCCGCCTCGAACGCGCGGCGGCCGTCGTTGACGATCTCGAATGCGTGGCCCATCGCGTCCAAAAGCCAGCCCATCGTCTCGGCGACGTCGATGTTGTCGTCGACGATCAGCACGCGCAGCGCCTCGACCGGCTTGACCTCCGGCGCCGCAGGCGGCTGGGCGGTCTCGGACTTTCCAGCGACCGGCAAGCGCACCGTGAACGTCGCGCCGCGTCCAGCGCCCTCGCTCGCCGCGACGATCACGCCGCCGTGCAGTTCAACCAGGCGGCGCGCCAGCGCCAGCCCGATGCCAAGGCCGCTGCGCGCGTTCTCCGCCTGAGGATCGACCTGCGTGAACATGCCGAACACGCGGGCCAGCATATCGGGCGCAAGGCCCACGCCATTGTCGGCGACCTCCGTTACTGCGTCGCCGTCCTCCCAGCGCAGCCGCAGCGCGATCGCCCCGCCTTCGGGGGTGTATTTGGCCGCGTTGTTGAGCAGATTGCTGATCACCTGCGCCAGCCGGGTCGCGTCGGCGTTGACGATCAACGGCGCGTCGCCAGTTTCGCAGCGCAACGCATGGCGGCCCGCCTCGATCACCGGCCCGCTTAGTTCGACCGCCTGTTGCACGACCTCGCGCAGATCGACGTCGCGCCGGCGCAGTTCGATCTTGCCCCGGCTTATGCGCGAGACGTCCATCAGATCGTCGATCAGACGCACGAGATGGGCCAGTTGACGTTCCATCATCGAGCGCACCTGCGCGGCCCTCTCCGCGTCAGGGTGGGCGGCGAGCGCGCTTAGGCCGTTGGCGAGCGGGGCCAGCGGGTTGCGCAACTCGTGCGCGAGAATGGCGAGAAACTCGTCCTTGCGCGCGTCGGCTTCCTGAAGCGCGCTCGCGTAGGTCTTCAATTCTGAGTTCTGTTGCGCGATCTGCTGGCGCTGGCGCTCCAGTTCGAAGAACACGTTGGCCTTGCTGCGCAGAACGTCCGGCTCAATGGGCTTGCCTAGAAAATCCACGGCCCCGGCCTCGTACCCGCGAAAACGCCGTTGGAGATCGCTGCCCCCCGCCGTTACGAAAATAATGGGGACCCGCCTCGTGCGCTCGGTCCCGCGCATGATTTCGGCAAGCTCGAACCCGTCCATCTCCGGCATCTGCACGTCGATCAGCGCAAGCGCGACGTCGTGGCGCAACAGCAGTTCCAGCGCCTCCACGCCTCCGCGCGCTTTCAGGAGCACGAGGCCGTCGCGCCGCAGCAGCGCCTCCAGTGCGAGCAGGTTGGCGTCGAGATCGTCGACGAGCAGGAAATGCACGGGGGGGGTCATGCCGGGAGCGCCTTCAGCAAAACGTCGGCGATGCGGGAGGGCGCGACGACGCGTGCGGCCGGACAAGCGGCGAGCGCGGCCAGCGGCATGGCCGCCGACATCGCGCTCTCGGGGCTTTGCACCACCACGAGGCCGCCCGCGCGCGCGATGCGCGCCGCCCCCAGCGCTCCGTCGCTGTTGGCGCCCGACAGCACCACGGCCGCCGTCGCCGCGCCGAAGGCGTCGGCCGCCGTCTCGAACAGCACGTCGATGGAGGGGCGCGAATAGAGCACCGCCTCCTCGCTCGACAGCGACATCGACCCGTCGCGCTCCACCAGCAGATGATAGTCGGGCGGCGCGAAATAGATCGTCCCCGCCCGCGCCGGTTCTTTGTCGTCAGCTTCGCGCAAGTTGAGCGCGCAATGGGGTTGCAGGACGTCCGAGATGCGGCTGCGGCGGTGGGGCGGCACGTGCACGACCACGAGAATCGGCGCGGAGAAGTCCGCCGGCAGTCCCGGGAGGAACGCGATCAAAGCGTCCAACGCGCCCGCCGAGGCCCCCACGACCACCAAACGAAGAGGGCTCATTTGAGCGTCCTTTTGCGATATACCCGCTCCTCGCGCGCAAAATCCTCAAAGTCGTCGGCATGTTCGCTGAAGCGCAGCGTCTCCTTGGCGCCCAGACCCAAAAACCCGCGCGGCGCGAGCGAATCGCGAAACAGCGCAATCGCGCGCGACTGCAACGGGCGATCGAAATAGATCAGCACGTTGCGGCACGAGATGAGGTTCATCTCGGAGAACACCGCGTCGGTGGCGAGGCTGTGGTCGGAAAACACCACACGGCGGCGCAGGCTCTTGTCGAAGCCGCCGGCGCCATAGGCGGCGGTGTAATAATCGGACAGCGAGGACTTGCCGCCGGCGCGCCGGTGGTTCTCCGTGAATACGCGAAACCGTGAGAGATCGTAGACCCCGGCCTCCGCCTTGGCGAGCGCGGCGGGGTTGATGTCGGTGGCGTAGAACAGCGTGCGCGCCTCCAGCCCTTCTTCGCGGAACAGGATGACGAAGGAATAAAGCTCCTCGCCCGCCGCGCAACCCGCAATCCAAACCTTGAGCGACGGATAGGTGCGCAGATGCGGTATCACATTTTCCCTCAGCCTCAGAAAATAGCCGGGGTCGCGAAACAGGTCGCTGACCTGAACGGTCAAATATTCGAGAAGCTGGGGCAGGAACGCCGGTTCGCGCAACAGCCGCTCCTGCATCGCCGAGATGCTGGCGAAGCCCATCTGCGCGCGCGCCGCGCGCAACCGCCGCGTGATCGAAGCCATCGCATAGGCGCGGAAGTCATAGTGATAGCGCTGATGAAGCGCCTCCAGCAGCAACCCAATCTCAATGTCCTCGGCCCGCTCTCCCACAGCGCTATCTCGGCATCCAGACGCGCACCAGCGACAACAGCCGGTCGACGTCGAGCGGCTTGGCCATATAATCGTTGGCCCCCGCCTCCAGACATCTTTCCTGATCGTCCGGCATCGCTTTGGCGGTGAGCATCAGGATCGGCAGCTTCTTCAGGCGCGCGTCCTTGCGGATTTCGCGGGTCGCGGTCAGGCCGTCCATCTCCGGCATCATCACGTCCATCAGCACGAGGTCGAGCCGCGGCGCCTCGCCGTTCGCGGCCTTGGTGGCCATTTCCACGGCTTCGCGCCCGTTGCGGGCGATCGCCACCTCGACCCCGCGCGGCTCAAGAACGCTGGTCAGGGCGTAAATATTTCGCACGTCGTCCTCTACAATCAGCACGCGCCTGCCGTCGAGCGTTTCGTCGCGGTCCTGCGCCCGGCGCAATAGGGTCTGTTGCTCGGGCGACAGCCCCGCGACCACCTGATGCAGAAACAACGTGACCTCATCGAGCAGACGCTCGGGCGATTTTGCGCCCTTGATGATGATGGCGTGCGAATAGCGGCGAAGCTGCTGCTCCTCCTGCGCCGACAGATCGCGGCCCGTGTAGACGATGACGGGCGGGAACGAATAGGCGTCCTCCCGGCTCAGCGTCTCCAGCAGCGCATAGCCCGTCGCATCGGGCAGCGCGAGGTCGAGCACCATGCAATCGTAGGTCTGCGCCTTCAGCTTGTTGAGACATTCCTCCGCCGCGCCGACGGTCTCGATCACGACGCCGTCGGCCTCCAGCAGCTTGGCCACGGCGTCGCGCTGCACGGCGTCGTCCTCGACGACGAGCACGCGGCGCACGCGATTATCGAGCCGGTCCTCCAGCCTGCGCAACGCGGCGAGCAGTTGCTCGCGCCGCACCGGCTTCAGTAGAAAGCCGACCGCCCCCAGCGCCAGCGCGGTCTCGGCGCTCTCGCTCGCCGAGACGACATGCACGGGGATGTGTCGAGTCCTGGGATCATGTTTGAGGTCGTCTAGCAGCGTCAGCCCCGAGCGGTCGGGCAGGCCGAGGTCGAGCAGCACCGCGTGCGGCCTGAACTCCGTGGCGAGCCCCAACGCTTCCTCCGCCGTGCCGGCGACCAGCGTCTCGAAATTCAGTTCGCGCGACAAATCCTGCAAGATGCGCGCAAAGGCGTGATCGTCCTCAACCAACAGCAGCACGCGCCGCCCGCCGCTCAGCCGGTCGCGGTCGTCCTCGATGCGGGGCGGCGCGGCGCGGGTCGCAGGCGACGCGACGCGCAACGCGGGGCGCGCGGGCGCCGGCTCGCGCACGTCGGCGAGGGGTCGCGCGGCGGCGGCGTCCTCCATCTGCGCGGGCGCCGTCAGCGTGAAGACGCTGCCTCGGCCAGGCTCGCTTTCCAGTGCGATGTCGCCGCCGAGCCGGCGCGCAAGTTCGCGCGAGATCGACAGCCCCAGCCCCGTGCCGCCATATTTGCGGCTGATCGTGCCGTCGGCCTGCTGGAACGCCTCAAAGACGCGGGCTTGCTGGTCGGGCGCGATGCCTATGCCGGTGTCGGCGACGGCGAACGTCACCGTCCCCCCCGCCCCCGCTTCGATGCGCAGCGCGACCGAGCCGGTCTGCGTGAATTTGAACGCGTTGGCCAGCAGGTTCTTGACGATCTGCTCCAACCGGCGCCGGTCGGACGTCATCGTGTCGCGCCCCTCGGCCTGGAGGCTTACGTCAAAGGCTAGCCCCTTGTCGCGCGCGATTGGCTCGAAGTCTCGCCGGATTGCGGCGGTGAAGTCGGCCAGCGAGAACGCCTCCGGCTTCACGTCGATCTGTCCCGCCTCGACCTTGGAAAGATCGAGGATGTCGTTGATCAGGGTCAGGAGATCGTTGCCGGAATCGTAGATCGTGCGCGCATAGCGCACCTGCTCGTTTGACAGGTTCGCCAGCGGATTGTCGGCCAGCAGCTTGGCCAGGATCAGCAGCGAATTGAGCGGCGTGCGCAATTCGTGGCTCATGTTGGCGAGGAATTCCGATTTGGTGCGGTTGGCCTGATCGGCCTCGCGGGCCCGCGCGGCGGCGATCTGCGTGGCGGCGGCGAGGTCGTCGCGCTGCTTCTCCAGCGCGGAATTGATCTGCTCCAGTTCGGCGGAAGAATTTTCCAGCCGCGTTTGCGATTCCTTCAGCACCCGGCTCTGCTCTTCGAGTTCCTCGTTGGAGACCCGCAATTCCTCGCTCTGCGCCGCCAGCTCCTCGGCCTGCCGTTGGGTCTGCCCGAGCAGCGTCTGCAATTGATCGCGAAAGCGCGCCGTTCGCACCGCCACCCCCATCGTCTCGGAAACCTGTTCCAGCAACGCCAGCGCCGACGCGTCGGGCCGCTTCATGAAGCCGAGTTCAACCACCGCATTGACCGCGCCGTCGGCCGAAGCGGGCGCGATGACGATATGGCGCGGCGGGCTGGAGCCGAGCGCCGTGGCGAAGGTCAGATATGTTTCCGACACGTCCTCGACGACGACGGCGCGTCCCTCCTCCGCCGCCTGCCCGAGAAGAGTCTCGCCGGCCGCGAACCGCTTGACGATTTTCGCCTCCGGCGGCGCCCCTGCGGTCGCAACCTGTTCGAAGCCGCTCCCGTCGCGAAAGAAGATCGCGCCGACCCGCACGCCCATGTAATCGGCGAAAAATTGCAACAGTTTTCGCCCCAGTTCCTCGGGCCGGGGATCGCCGAGCACCGAAACGCTGAGATCGGCGCGTCCCGCCAGCAGCCAGTCCTGCAACGCCCGGTGCGAGGCCGCGCGCAGCAGAATAGCGCCCATGACGAAGGTCAACAGCGCGCCCACCACGCCCGAGGCGAGCCCGCCCGCCACCGAAGTCACGTAAGAGGCCTGCGCCTCCGCAAGCCCCAGCCGGCGCTTGTCGTTCTCGATGAGGCCGAGCTTGGCGACTCCCTCGCGGACGGCGTCCATCTCCCGCTTGCCGCGCCCGGTGCGCACCTCCGCCAGCGCCGCCTCCGCCTCGGAGCCGCGGCGCAGGTCGATAGTTTCCTTAAGTTCGGCGACCTTGGCCACGACATGGCTGCGCACCAGTTCAAGCTGGCGTCGTTCGTCGGCGTCGTCCCCGATCAGGCGCGCCAGATCGTCGCCCAGCACCGGCAGTTCCGCCTCCGCGCGGTCGTAGGGGGCGAGATAGGTGGGGTCGCCGGTCAGCAGGTAGCCGCGCTGTCCCGTCTCGGCGTCCTTCAGCGTGGATAACAGATTGTCGAGCCCGCTCAGCACGTCATGCGTGCGAGCGACCGCTCGGGCGTCGAAATTCAGCGTCTTGATGTTGAGATAGGTCATGGCCGTCGTGGCGGCGAAGAACGCCAGCGCCGCGAGCAGGCCCACGGCTACATAAGGGTCCAGCCCCTTCCTGATCTTGCCTGCGTCCCGTCTGTTCATGCTCGCGCCCGTTCGACGGCGAAAAGCCCGCCCCGCTTTGGCGATAGCGTTGGCCCTCGCACAGGGTCAACGCCAAAAACCCGTCAAGCGAGGCCGAGCGCCGCCACTGTCCTCACAAGTGCGTCATGGCTTTCGGCCACCCCGCGCCCGCTCGTGTTAACGGTCGCGTGCGCGCTGGCGTAAAGCGCCTCGCGGTCGCGCAGGCGCGCGTTCAGTTCCTCCATCGCCCGGGGATGACCGGCCATCGGCCGCTCGTCGCCCTGCGCGCGCACCCGGTTCATGTGCTCATGCGGCGCCGCCTTGAGCCAGACGGTGTGAAAATGCGCCTGCACGAAGCGAAACGTCTCGGCCTCGGTGACGACCCCGCCCGCCGCCGCCAGCACCACCTCGTCGCGCGCGGCGACGACCCGATCTACCGCCTGCCGCTCCAGCCGCCGATAGCCGTCCTGCCCATAAAGCGCGATCACCTCGTTGACCGCGAGGCCGCTCAGCGCCTCGATCTCGCGGTTCAGTTCGACGAACGGCCAGTTGAGGCTTGTCCCCAGCAGCCGCCCGAGAGTCGTCTTGCCCGCCCCGCGCAGCCCGATCAGCGCGACGCGCCGCGCACGCACCGGCGGCGCAAGCATCTCGCGCACGCGCTGGCGCAGAGCGTCGGGCGCGGCGGCGTAGAGAGCGGCGATGTCGTCGACCGGGCCGCCCAGCAGCGCGGGCGCGGGCGTGTCCAGCGCGGCGGCGACGCGATGCAGCACGCTCAACGAGACATTGCCCGCGCCCGCCTCCCATTGCGCGAGATAGCGCAGCGACACGCCCGAAATGTCGGCCAGCTTTTGACGCGTCAGGCCTCGGCGGGCGCGCAGGGCGCGCACCCGCTCGCCAACTTCGCGCACGAAGGCGCCCGCCGCCTCAGTAGGTTTCAACGTGATAACGCCCCTCCGCCCGCATCGTCTCGCGCAGCGCCTCCCACGACAGACCCACGCTCTCGGCGATCCCGACGAACGCCTGCTCCACGCCCGCCTCCATGCCGCGCAGGCCGCAAACGTAGATGTGCGCCCGGGCGTCCGCCAGCAATTCGGCGACGGCGTCCGCCTCGGCGAGCAACCTGTCCTGCACGTATTCCTTTTTCGCGCCGGGCAGACGGCTGAACACGAGGTGCTTGCGCAGCACGCTCTCGGGGATTTTGCCCAACGGGCCGAAATAGGGCAGGGCGTCCGGCCCGCGCGCCCCGAAGAACAGCGTCATGTCGCCCGCACCGCCGACGCGCTGGCGCCGCATGGTGAAGCCGCGAAACGGCGCCGAGCCGGTGCCGGTGCAGATCATCAACAACCGCGCTTGGCGATCGTCCGGCATCAGGAACGTCGCGCCGAAAGGCCCGGCGATCCTCACGCGGTCGCCCTTTGTGAGATCGCACAGATAGTTGGAACAGACCCCCGACCGTTTGACTGTAAGCGCGACGTTATGAAAACCCGCCCGCTCGCCATCGCGCGGGCTGGCGACCGAATAGAGCCGCAAAGTGTGAGGTCGCCCTGACTCGTCCAGCCCCGGCGCGAGCACGCCGAGGCTCTGCCCCTCCAGCGCAGGGAACGGGCGGCCTTCGAAACTCAGCACGATATGGCGCACATCGGCGTCGCTGGTTTCAGCGGTCAGCCGGTAATTGCCCTGCACGAGCGCTTCGACCGGTTGTTTGATCGAATAGAGATTGACCGTCGGCTTCGACGCGGAAGCGGGCGCGCGAAAAATCCCGCCATGCGCCTCCGCCAACAGCGCCGCCACGGTCTCGTCGCTTGCCTCGGGCGCGGCGGCGAGCGTCGGGGCGGCGGGGGGAAGCTCGCCCCAGGCATATTGCTGCTCAAGAGTGAACGGCGTCTCCACCCAGCGCCAATTGTCGATGGAACCGGTCGGGCAGACGGGGATGCAACTCAGGCAATGGTTGCAGTCCTCCGCGTTGACGACGACATTGACGTCGTCGTGCTCTATCGCCCCGACCTCGCACGCCGCTTCGCAGGCATGGCAGCGGATGCAAATTTCCGGGTCGATGACGTGCTGGTTGACGAGTTCGCCCATAGCGTCAGGCCATGTGCAATTGGACGTATTCGAAATCGCCGCCCTTGTTGTCGATGCCGACTTTGGGCGGCGCGATCCAGCCCGCATATTTGCCGACGTCGAAACACGGCTTCATCAACGACTGGATGAAATCGCCGTCCGCCTTGCTCGGAAGCCATTCGTCGAGGCCGCCTGCGTCCAGCGCCGCCCCGTCCGGCGCGAACATGCGCCCCGCGAACACGCCAATCTTGCGGTTAAACGCCTCGTGCGGCAGCTTCATCTCGAAATCGAGCCCCGCCTTCTCGATGATCTTGTTCCAGCGCCCGACGCCGCCCGCAGCGTCCCGCGTATAATCGTCGCGCAGCCGCATATTGATGGCGGTGAGCGCCGGCGCCTCCTGGCGCACCAGCCGGCCTTGAACCAGCCCCCAGACCGGATAGGTCGCCTCGCCCAACCGATGATCGTCGGCGATGCGGCTCTCCATATAGCGGCCCTTGATCCCGGAATTGAAGGCGTTGGCCGCATTGGTCGAAACCTCCTGCCCGAACAGATCGAGCGACAGCGTGTAATGCAGGTTAAGCTTCTTCTGGATCGTCGGCAGGTCGATGACGCCGAGATCGCGCACCCGCTGGATATCGAACGGATCGTCGATCCCGGCCGCCTTCATCGCTGTGCAGGTGCGCTCGATCACGCGCCCCACGCCAGTTTCGCCGACGAACATGTGATGCGCCTCTTCCGTCAGCATGAAGCGGCAGGTGCGCGAGAGCGGGTCGAAGCCAGATTGCGCGAGGCTTTCCAGCTGCATCTTGCCGTCGCGGTCAGTGAAGTAGGTGAACATGAAGAACGACAGCCAGTCCGGCGTGGATTCGTTGAAGGCCCCCAGCATGCGCGGCGCTTCTTCGGAGCCCGAGGAGCGCCGCAACAGATCGTCGGCCTCGTCGCGCCCGTCGGCGCCGAAATATTTGTGCAGCAGATAAACCATCGCCCATAGATGCCGCCCCTCTTCGACGTTGACCTGAAACAGGTTGCGCATGTCGTAGAGCGAGGGCGCGGTGAGGCCGAGAAACCTTTGTTGCTCGACGGAGGCCGGCTCGGTGTCGCCCTGAATGACGATCAACCGACGCAGCAGCGCGCGATATTCTCCCGGCACCTCCTGCCACGCCAACTCCCCCGCATTCTCTCCGCAGGGGATGCGCCGGTCCTCGACCTGCGGCGCCAGCAGCACGCCCCAGCGATATTCCGGCATCTTCACATAGTCGAACTTCGCCCAGCCCTTGGGATCGACGGAGATCGCGGTGCGCAGATAGACCGGGCTTTGCTGGAATTGCTGTGGAATCAGGTCGTTCCACCAACTGATGTAACCGGGATGCCACTTTTCCAGCGCCTTTAGCACGCGCCGGTCGGAAGAAAGCCCGACATTGTTGGGGATCAGCGTATCGTAATCTACGTCGAGCGACATATCCGTTCCTCCCAAGTTCAGACGCGGCGCCTGTCGAAGTCGCCGCGCTTGCCTGATCCATAGCGGCGCAGCGCGCCGTTCTCGCCGACCGCATTGGGGCGGATGAAAATCCAGTTCTGCCAGGCGGTCAGCCGTCCGAAAATCTTGGTTTCCATCGTCTCCGGCCCGGCAAAGCGCAGATTGGCTTCAAGTCCCGTCAGCGCATCGGGCGAGAACGAAGCGCGTTCTTCAAGGAAGATGCGGATTTCATCGTCCCAATCGATGTCGTCATAGGCGAAGGTGACGAGACCCGCTTCCAGCGCAGCCTCTGCGGGCAGCGGGAGCCCCTGCAAGGCGCGGGCGCGAACGAGCGTCTCCGGCTCGCCCAGGAACCGCGTCGCGAGTCGCGAAATCCCGTTCGCCATCGGCATCGCGCCGAAGCTGGAAGCGCCGAGCGTCAACGTGGCGGGCGGGGCGCCCCCGAAATCGCCTTTTTGCATATAGGCGCGGTCGCAGGCGAACGGGATTTCCGCCAGCAGGCCGGAGAAGCACGAGCCCGTTTCAATCAACGCCACCAGCGAGCGCGACGTGACGTCGATGCGCTTCAACACGCGCTTCCAGTAGAGCAAAATTTCACGCGCCAGCCAGTCGGCGCCGCGCGCGTCGACCAGCGCCTTTTCGTGCGCCAGCGCGCGGGCGGGATCGCCCTGCGTGCGGAACACCAGAACGCCGATCTCCTCCTCGTTGGCGCGCAGATGCAATATCGCATCGTCGAGTTCACGCGCGAGCCGCAGCGCCCAGCTTTGCTCGCCCTGCACGTCGTCGTCAGGGCCTGAAAGCATCAGCGTCGCGCGCCGCGCCGCGCGGTCGATAGCCACGTCAACCAGGGAATAGCGCACGCCGTCCGTAGGAAACTCGCGTTTGAGCGCGGGCCACGCGACGCCCTGCGCAGGCCGCGCCCCCCCGCGCGCGGCGAATTCCTGCGCCCGCGCTGCCACCGTAACGTCGAAGGCCTTGTTGGCGATCACCTCGTCAACCAGCCGCCATTCTGCGGCGCGCTTGCCGCGCGCGCCTTCCTCCATCGTGCAGAACACGTCCGCCAGATCGCGCCGCACCTTGCGCTTGTCGGTCAGCCGCGTCAGTCCCCCTGTGCCCGGCAGCACCGCCAGCAACGGCGCCTCGGGCAGCGACACGGCTGAAGCCGCGTCGTCGGCGAGCATGATGTGATCGCACGCCAGCGCCAGTTCGTAGCCGCCGCCCGCGCACGAACCGCGCACCGCGCACAGGTAGAATTGGCCCGAATCCGCGCCGCTCGCCTCCAGCATATTGCGCGTTTCGTTGGTGAACTTGCAGAAATTGACCTTGTGACCGTGCGGCGCCCCCGCAAGCATGCGGATGTTGGCGCCCGCGCAAAAGACCCGGTCCTTGCCCGAGCGCACGATTACCGCGCCGACTTGCGGGTGCTCGAAACGCAGCCGCGTCACCGCGTCGGCGAGTTCGATGTCGACGCCCAGATCGTAGGAGTTGAGCTTGAGCTGGTAGCCCTCGCGCAAGCCGCCGTTCTCGTCGACGTCCATCGTCAGCGTCGCCACGGGGCCCTCTACGCTCAGCCGCCAGTGGCGATAGGCCGCAGGGTCGGTCTGGAAATCGATGCGCCGTTCCACCTGCGACTCCCCAGATATGCAAAATATTGCATAATCACCAAGGATATCGCATTTCACCTCGCAAGCAAGCGGCAATTAAACGCATTATATTGCATCACGTTGACCAAGAACGCGGCGTCTCGTCGCGCCCGTGCTTAAGTTGATGCTCCAGAAGGATCAGTGCGTCGGCGGTCATGTCGGCGTCCAGCAGCGCACCGTGTTTGGCGTCGCGTTCGCTGGTGTCGAGCACCAGTCGGTCGCACATCGCGGTCAAAGATTTCGGCGCGCCCGGATAGAGCTGCGCATAGAGCCGCTGCGTGCAGACATAGCGCTCGTCGGCATAGGCGGCCTCGCCCCAGACAATCGCCTTCGCGCGCGCATATTCATAGTCGAGGAAACCGCGCTCGTTCTTCCAAGCGTGCGCCACGATGGGGCTGTCGCCGATGAACCCGCGCACCCGTTCCATCAATTCGGGGAAGCGCGGCGCGCCTTTCAGCGCGTTCGGCTTGATGCCGTGCACTTTGATGGCGGCGGGTTCGATGGGGCCGTCCGGGTTGACGAGGCTCATCCACGCTTCGCCCTTCTTCCACCCTTCGCCGTCGCGCAGAATCTCGACGAAGCCGAGTTCGATGACGATGCCCGGCGGGCGCCACGCGAACGGTTGCTTCTTGATGAACTCCGCGTCCGGCGTGCGCTTGCCGGTGGTTTCTGCGTCGAAGGCGACGAGACGGTCGAAAGAACCGAGAAAGTCGGGCGTGAAGCTCATGGCGCCTTGCACACGATGTCGGCGGCGGGCAGGCAGGCGACGCCGGGCAGCGAGCAATGGGCGCCCGTGTCGTCGCGCTTGCACACGGCGCAGCCGTCGCTCCATTCCCGGCACTCGGGATGGGCGGCGGCGAAGCTTTGCAGGCTCGCCGCCTCTTGCGGCGATGGAGTCGCCGCCTCTTGCGGCGATGGGATGATCGTCTCCTGCGGCGCGGGCGTCGCCGGGGGCGGCGGCGCCTCGTCGGCGTAGGCCGGAAGGCTCAGGGCGAGAAGCAGGAGGGCGGAGCGCAGCAGCATGGATTGTAGGTTATGCTCAAGGCTCCGCCTTTTCACAAGCTCACGAAATGCAGCGCCTTGGCCGCGCGCACCCCGGGGATCGCCGCCACCTTGTCGAGCACGGACACGGGCACCTCGCCGTCGATAGCGACCAGCGCGATGGCCGAGCCGCCCAGCGTATCGCGCCCCAGCGCGAAGGTCGCGATATTGACCCCCGCCTCGCCCAGCAGGCTGGCGAAGCGCCCGATGAAGCCCGGCTTGTCCTCGTTGGTGACGTAGAGCATCGAGGGCGTGAACTCGGCGTCCACCTGGATCCCCTTGATCGACAGGATGCGCGGCTTGCCGTCTGCGAACACCGTGCCTCCGAGCGAACGCTCCTGCTTCGAGGTCGTCACCGCGATGGTGATGAAGCTTTCGTAATCGTGCCGCGCCGCGCGCGTGGCCTCCTCGATAACGACGCCACGCTGCGCAGCCACCGAAGGCGCCGACACGACGTTGATGTCGGCGAGCGAGGGCCGCAGCAGGCCCGCGATGGCCGCCGAGGTCAGCGCCTTGGTCTTGAGCGTCGCGACCGCACCTTCATAGGTGATGGTCACCTTGATGATCGCATCGTCCGTCAACTGGCCCGCGAACGAACCCAGTTGGTCGGCCAGCGCGATGAAGGGCTTCAGCCGAGGCGCCTCTTCCGCCGTGATCGAGGGGAAGTTGATGGCGTTGGAGATCGCGCCGCGCGTCAGATAATCCGACATCTGCTCGGCCACCTGAAGCGCGACATTCTCCTGCGCCTCTGCGGTGGAAGCGCCCAGGTGCGGGGTCGCCACCACGTTAGGGTGGCCAAACAGCGGATTGGTCCTGGCGGGCTCCTCGACGAACACGTCGAACGCCGCGCCCGCCACATGGCCGCTGTCGAGCGCCGCGCGCAGCGCGACCTCGTCAACCAACCCGCCGCGCGCGCAGTTGATGATGCGCACGCCCTTCTTCGTCTTGCCGAGGTTCTCGGCGGACAACACGTTTTTCGTCTGAGCGGTCAGGGGCGTGTGCAGCGTGATGAAATCTGCTCGCGCGAGCAGCGTGTCGAGATCGACCTTCTCGACGCCCAGCTCCAGCGCGCGCTCCTCGCTCAGATAAGGATCGAACGCAATCACCCGCATCTTGAGGCCGAGCGCCCGCGACGCGACGATGGCGCCGATGTTGCCGCAGCCGATGATCCCCAGCGTCTTGGCCGTGATCTCCACGCCCATGAAGCGGTTCTTCTCCCACTTGCCCGCCTGCGTGGAGGCGTCGGCGGCGGGGATTTCGCGCGCCAGAGCGAACATCAGCGCGATCGCATGTTCGGCGGTGGTGATGGAATTGCCGAACGGCGTGTTCATCACGATCACGCCGCGCGCGGTCGCGGCGGGAATGTCCACGTTGTCCACGCCGATGCCCGCGCGCCCCACCACCTTCAGCCGAGTCGCCTGTTCGAGCAGCTTGGCCGTGACCTTGGTGTTGGAGCGGATCGCCAGGCCGTCGTACCCGCCGATGATCCTTGCGAGTTCGTCCTTGTCGAGGCCGGGTTTCACGTCAACCTCGACTCCGCGTTCCTTGAAGATGGCGACGGCGGCGGGGGAAAGTTTGTCGGAGATGAGAACGCGAGGAGCCATGATGCGCGCCTTGAGTTGGAGACCCAGCGCCTTTGAGCCTCCTGCCGTCATGGCCGGGCTTGTCCCGGCCATCCAAGCGGTGCGGCTCAAGGCCAATTCGTTGGTTGAAAAAAAGCGTCGCGAAACGATCGCGGTTTACCTTGCAAAGCGGGCGCGTGGAGAGGCGTGGACGGCCGGGACAAGCCCGGCCATGACGGCAAGATCGAGACCCCGCCGGTTAGGCCGCCTTCGGCAGCTTCGCCTTTTCGGCCGCGAACGCCCAATCCAGCCAGCCCGTCAGCGCCGCCAGATCCGAGGCCTCCACCGTCGCCCCGCACCAGATGCGCAAGCCCGGCGGCGCATCGCGATAGGCGCCGATGTCGAAGGCGACTTTCTCCTTCTCCAGCGCGTTCGCCAGCCCCTTTGCGAAGGCGGCTTGCGCTTCAGCAGGCAGCCGCGTCACGTCGACGTCAACCACTTTCAGGCAAACGCTGGTGTTGGAGCGCGTCGCCGGCTCGCGCGCCAGATAATCGATCCACGGCGTGCGGGCGACCCAGTCGCTCACCACCCGCGCATTGCCGTCAGCACGCCCGACAAGCCCGTCGAGACCGCCCAGCGACTGCCCCCAATGCAGCGCGTCAATGTAATCCTCGACGCACAGCATCGAAGGCGTGTTGATCGTCTCGCCCTCGAAAATGCCTTCGATCAGCTTAAGCCCTTTGGTCATGCGGAAGACTTTGGGCAGCGGCCAGGCGGGCTTGTAGCTCTCCAGCCGTTCGACCGCGCGCGGGCCGAGGATCAGCATGCCGTGCGCCGCTTCCCCGCCCAGCGCCTTTTGCCAGGAGAACGTCGTCACATCGAGTTTGGTCCAATCGAGCCTCTGCGCGAAGGCGGCCGAGGTCGCGTCGCAAAAGGTCAGCCCTTTGCGATCAGCAGAAATCCAGTCGCCGTTGGGCACGCGCACGCCCGACGTGGTGCCGTTCCAGGTGAACACCACGTCATTGTCGAAATCGACCTGAGAGAGATCGGGCAGCTCCCCGTAAGCGGCGACCATCTTGCGGGCGGGCGAGAGCTTGAGTTCCTTGATCGCGTCGGAGACCCAGCCTTCGCCAAAGCTCTCCCACGCCAGCAGATCGACGCCGCGCGCGCCGAGCATCGTCCACATCGCCATTTCGAAAGCGCCCGTGTCGGAGCCGGGCGTGATGCCGATGCGGTAATCGGCGGGCACGCGCAAAACTTCGCGCGTAAGGTCGATGGCGAGTTTGAGTTTGGTCTTGCCGATTTTCGCGCGATGGGATCGTCCCAGAGGCGCGTCGCGAAGACCTTCGAGCGACCAGCCTGGGCGCTTGGCGCAGGGGCCGGAAGAAAAATGCGCGTGCGTCGGCCGCACGTTGGGCGTCGTCGTCATATCATTCCATCCTTACAGATGGGCGCCTCTCGGTGGGGAGAGGTGTCCCGCCTTGGGCTATAAGTCAGGCGCGGACCAAAGACAATCGCTCAGTTGACCTTCAACCGCGCTTGCGACGCCGTTTGCCGCCTTCGCGGGTCGGGCTTGCGCCGTCGTGTTCGCCGGGCGCCGGTTCGCTCATTCGTTGATAGCGCACGCCGGTGAAGAACAGAATCTGCGCAGGTCCGGCCTGGGGGCTTGGCGGGGCGTTGGCCTGACGATGTTTGGGGAAGTCGATAACCGCGCTCATGTCCTGTCCTCTGGCGCTGTCCCGAAATGAGGCGCGCAGGGCCTATTTCCGAGGGCGAAGGTTAACACTCGGTCAATGCGCGAAGCTTAACGTCTCAAAAGGTTTGAGTGCGTCCGTGGAGCCACATCCCGTGCAAGAGGCAGATGGGTTCCCGGTCGACGGGCTTCCCCAACTTCGCGCGTTTTCCCGCAGCGGAGACGCCGGCGAGCGCGCCGTGTTCATGCGCGTGTATTTCGATTTGTTCGAAGCCCGGCGCGCGCGGGGCGAGACGATGCCCGAAAGCTGGACGGCGGCCTTGCGCGCCTGTCTGTCCGTCGCTCACGACGCCGGCCCCCCCGCTTCGTTCGACCGCGCAGACCCCGACGACGTCGAGGCGGTTTTGCGTCGCGGCGACCTCGATAACCTGATCGCGCTCGCCAACGACCGCGCGGCGCGGCTGAAGAGCGATCAGATCGAGGCGCTCATCGCCCGCGCCCGCGCGCTCACCGAGGCTGGCGACCTCAGGTTGGCCCGCGCATTGCTGGCGCGCGGCCCCGTCCGCCTCGAACACGCCCCGCTGTTCCTGGAGGCCGACGCCGAGCAGCGGCTCTCCGTGTTGCTCGCCGTTCAGCGCGCAGAACTCGGGCGCAAGTCGGGCCTTTCGCGCGAACTCGATCCCGCCCTCGCCGAGCCGCTGGAATTTGCCGCCATCGCGGGCCGTCGGGAGGAATTCGCCGGCGCCCTCGCTTTGGCTCTGGGCGTGTCCCCCGTTCTCGCAGCGCGAATCGGCGCCGATCCCGGCGGCGAGGCGCTCGTGGTCGCGCTCGCCGCGCTGGGTGCGCCGCGCGATCTGGGCGTGCGCATCCTCACGGCGCGCGACATGAGCGAGAGCGCTGGCGCGTTCCCGCGCCTTCACGCGCTCGCCCGGCTTGCCGGCCAATTGTCGGCCCCTGCGGCGCGCCGTTTGATCAGCGCGCTCTCCGGCGTCGTCGCGGCGCCCGTCGCGCCTACGGCGTCGGCGCCCCGCGAAGCGGAAGCGCCTTCGCCGTTCCTGCGTCGCGAGGCCGCGCGCGCCGCGCTCAGCCCGGAAACCTCGACTCAGCCCAGGAAAGTCAAAACGGTCGGCGCCAAATAGCCAAACCCCATCAGCACGGCGCCCACCAGCCCCAGGACGCCTGCGACCCAAGCCAGCGCGCCGACTCCGGTGATGATGGCCGCCGAGGCGAGCACGATGGCGATCTGCAGGCCGCCGCTCGCGAATTCGAAATGCTCAAGCTTGTGGTTCCAGGTCTCGCGCTCTTCGTTGGCCTCCTTCGCGCGCTCCTGAATCTTTTCCAGACTGTCCTCGGGCTTCTTGGGATCGTTCTCGAATTTCGCAACCTGCGCCTTCCACGCCTCGATCTGCTTCTCGACGCCCTCGTGCGCCTTCTCGTCGGCAATCGTCGGCGCGAGCGTCTCGAACGCCTTGGCCGCCGTCTCCACGATGGTCGCGCGCGCCTTCTTGGCTTGATAAAAATTATAGAGGTCGGAGGCCTCGATGTTTTTCTCGGTCGAGTGATGTTCGGCCTTTTTCGCCCCCGCCTCCGACAGCGCCAGGAACAGCGCGAGGATCGCGATCAGCAACGCCACCCCCTTGTCCTCCGATTCCGTCGCCTCGTCCAAAGTATTGCCCGGCTCGCCCATACGCCCCCCCTGGTCTCGCCGCTGATTAACACAAGTCCGCGCTTCAGCTAGACCCGCTCCGCGCCCTGCCTCTCCACCAGCGCCCGGCCCAGCCGCGCGATCTCGTCGCGAAGGCTCGCGTCGCCGTTTTCCACCCCGCGCACGCGGGTCTGCAAGGCTTCGAGCGCGGCGCGCGCCGCCTCCGCGTCGCGGTCGAAAGCGTCGCGGTCCGTACGGGCGCCCTGCAAGGTGGCTTCCAACTCCTGCCGCGCCTCGTTGAGCGCCGCCACCCGGGCGACCAGCGACGCCTCGCGGCGCGACGCCTCTGCGGCCTCCCCCGTCATCGCCTCCAGCCGTTCCTGCAACGCCCGTTGGTCGCGCTCGCTCGCCGAAAGGCGGCGGCGCGTCTCGGCCAGCGCGTCGTCGGCGTTCGACATCGCCTGCTCGGAGGCCCGCCGCAGTTCGCTCAATTCCCGCGCCAGCGCGCCGAGCCGGCGCTCCAGCTCCGCGCGCGCGCCTTCCGCCTCCAGATGTTGCGCGCGCAGACGCGCGACCGCCTCGACCACCCGCCGATCCGCCGCGTCGCGCTGTCCCTCGAAGTCGCGCAACGCGACCTCTCGCGCGCCGATATCGGCGTCGCGCGCGCGCAGATCGGCCTCCCGCGCGCTCAATTCCGCGCAGGTCTCGGCGAGGCGCCTCCCGGTTTCGGCGAGATAAGCGTCGCGCGCGACGATGACGGCCGCGCGGCGCCCCAGCTCGATCTGCGCCTCCGCCTGCGCGTCCCGAGCCTCGCTCGCCCTGCGCTCGGCGCGCGCGACCTCGACTGCGCGCTTGGCCCTTTCGGCGTCGAGCCGGGCCTGCGCTTCGGCGGCGTCGAGGGGCGCGGCCAGCGCGGCGCGGCGCGCGGCGAGGCGATGGGCGCGCGCGGAAATCGCGGGTAGCGCAAGCAGAAAAAGCAGCGCCGTCGCCAGCGCCCCGATAGCCCCATAAACCGCCGTCTCGACCAAGGCGCGCCGACCTCAAGCCCGAAAGGGCCACTCAGGCTTTAAACCGTCGTCGCGTCCCGTTCAAAACGGATTCCTGCTTCAAAACGGATTCCAAGTCGCGTGCGCCGTGAATTTGAGATAGCTGACGTTGACGCCGAGCCGCGCGCCGACGCCGCTGCGGATTGGCACGACGATCATCCCGTTCGCCGTCAGCGCCGTGAACCCGAAGCCGCCGACGAAATACGCCGAGCCGTCGACGCCGCCGAACCGTTGGTAAACCGCGCCGACCGCTGGCAGGTTGTAGACCAGCATCATCGTGCGGTCGCCGTCCGCGCCCGCGTCGAAGCCCAGCGAAGGCCCCTGCCAGAATAGTTTCCGGTCGCCTGCGTTGCGGGTGTAAAGTTCGCCCTCGCCATAGCGCAAGCCGCCCACGAAGGCGGCCGAAGCTTCCTGGCCCAGAACATAGCCGTTGGGCAGCCCCCAGCGCCGTCCCGCCTCCTGCACAGCCTCGGCGAGCCCGCGCGACACCGCGCCGAAAAACTTGTGACCCTTGTCGACGATTTCGTCGCCGGAGAACGGGGCGAGATCGCTTTGTCGCGCCCCTGCGGGCAGCGTCGCAAAGGCCGCAGCGGCGGCCATCCATTCCCTGCGGGTCCAAAGCGACATCGCCTGCTCCGTCGTTGGGGCCCGCCATTCAGGCCGAACACCTATATCGCCGAAGAATTTCGGCTCAGAAGGCTGACAAGGCGTTAACGACGCGCGGCCTTAGTTGCGGATCGCCCACGGCGACGAAGCCCAAGTTGCGCAACCCCGCGTCGAGCTTGCCGTAACGAAGGGTCGCGCCATCGAGGCCGAGCGTCGTCCCGCCCGCCGCCCGCAACACCGCGTCGGCGGCGGCGGTGTCCCATTCCATCGTCGGCCCGAAGCGCGGATAGACGTCCGCGCCGCCTTCCGCCAGCTTGCAGAATTTGAGCGACGACCCCGCCGACACCCGTTCGCCGACGCCAAGCCGCGTCAGGAACGCCTCCGTCGTCGCGTCCGAATGGCTGCGGCTGGCGAGCGCGGCTAGCGACGCCGGGGCCGCGCGCACCGAGATCGATGCGCAGCCGTCGGGCAGGGCGGCGCCTACCGCCACCTCGGCCGCGAAAGCGTTTTCGCCGCCGAACCACACCCGCCCGAGCGCAGGCGCAAAAACCGCCCCCGCGACCGCGCGTCCGTCCGCGACCAGCCCGATATTGATGGTGAATTCGCCGTTCCGGGCGAGGAATTCCCGGGTCCCGTCGAGCGGATCGACCAGAAAGAACCGGCGCGGCGCCACCAGCGCCGCCCCCGCCGCGCAGGCCTCTTCCGCCACCACGGCCACGTCAGGGGCAAAGGCGCTCAGGCGTTCAAGGATGATCGCCTCGGCGCGCTCGTCGGCGGCGGTGACGGGACTGCCGTCCGCCTTCTCGCGCCCGGAGCCGGCGCGCGCATATTCTTCCATCACCGCCGGCCCGGCGGCGAGCGCGATCTCGGCCAGACCGCGCGCAATGGCGTCGAGATCCGCGAAATTCGTCATGGCCGCTCCATGCTTTGCCCGCTCCCTGACGCCAGAACGGGAATCCGTTACCATGCCGGCGATTCGCGTTCTCCGATTGACCACAGGAAACCAACCATGACAACGACGGACGCCCCCTTCGCCCTGGAGCCGCTCGATCTCGCCGCGATGCTGTGTTCGAAGGTATGTCATGACGTGATCAGCCCCGTCGGCGCCATCGTCAACGGGCTTGAGGTGCTGGAGGACGATGCCGATCCCGCCATGCGCGACATCGCCATTGACCTCATCAAGCGCAGCGCCGCCGGCGCTTCCGCCAAGCTGCAATTTTGCCGCCTCGCCTTCGGCGCGGCGGGTTCGGCCGGCGCCTCCATCGACACCGGCGACGCCGAGAAGGTCGCCCGCGCCATGCTGGAGACCGAAAAAACCAAGCTCGCATGGAATGCGCCGCGTCAGTTCCTGGCCAAGAACAAGGTCAAGCTGCTGCTCAACTTGTGCCAGATCGCCAACGCGACCATTCCGCGCGGCGGGTCGCTCGAAGTCGGCCTGATGGGGGAGGGCGACAGCGCCGGCGTGCGCGTCGCGGTGAAAGGAACGAACCCGCGCCTCCAGGCGCATTTCGCGGATTTGCTGGCCGGACGCCTCGAAGACGCCAAGGTCGACGCCCACACGATCCAGCCCTACTTTGCGGGTCTCGTGGCGCGCGAGTGCGGCCTCAGCGTGCGGATCGAGTCGGGTCCGGAGGGTCTGGCTTTCCTGGCTCAACCGACGGCCGCCGTCGAGGCGGCGTTGCACGTTGCGCCGCTCGAAACGCCGCCCGCTTAACGCCGTATTGACAGTGCTGCGCGCTCGCCCGCCGCGCGCAAACGGATCTTAACCTGGCTGTCTCAGGATGCCGGAAAGGCCGACGCGCGTCGCCGTTACGCCTTCGGGCAAGGCGGCCGGGCGGAGGTTTCACGCACAATCCGGCCTGAGCCGCGCACGCTCCCGTGCGCGGCGACGCTTCGAACCCTTGCAGCCAGTGGAGCCCTTTCAATGACCCAGGTTCTCGTCGTCGACGATTCGCCCGTCATCCGCAAAATCGCGCGCCGCATCCTTGAAGGCATGCGCCTGACGACCTCCGAGGCGTGCGACGGGCGCGAGGCCCTCGCCGCCTGCTCGTTCCGCATGCCCGACGCCTTGTTCGTCGACGGCGCGATGCCGGGCCTCGACGGCTACGAGATGGTGCGCAAGCTGCGCAACATGCCGGGCGGCGACCGGCCCAAGGTGGTGTTTTGCTCGACCGAAAGCGACCTTGCGCTGATCGCGCGCGCCATGCACGCTGGGGCCGACGAATTTTTGATGAAGCCCTTCGAGCGCAGCGCGGTCGAGGCCAAGTTCGCCAACCTCGGCCTCGTCGCCTGACGCGCGGCGGTTGTTCGCAACCGTCCGAGCAAGTCGATACCGGCCGGAATATCCTTGTGGCGAGCGGAGCGCCGGCGCCGCAAATCGAGCTTCTTTTCGCCGAAGCGGACTAAGTCGGCGACCGTCGGCCCCGGCCCGCATGGGCAAAAGGCGCAAGAGCAGCGCCCCGGCCAGCCGGTGCGTCGCCTTCCCGCGCTTTAAGACGGCTGGCTGATCCTGAATATAGGAAAGAAGGGCAACCGTCCCGGCGAAGGCCCCGCCATCGACCGCCATTCCGTCTATCGATAGCGCCCTCTTGCAAATTAGAGGACATCGCCAGATTGACCCCTTCAGCCCCAAGTCACGCAATGCTTTAACGCGACCGCCCTCGTTTCCTAGATCAGGGGGTCGCAGAAGGCCGTGAGAGGCGGGGTGCGGCGAGCGAGGTTGATACTCGTAGGCAGATCGCGCGGCGCAGGCGTGGGAGTCCGCCACGAAGGGGGCGCGCCTGCGTTGTGCCCGCTCTCTTTTGCGACCGGGCGACGCCGACGAACGGTTATAACGAAGCGCGGGCGCGGTCTCCTCCGCTCGACGCCGTTGGGCGGCGCTGCCGGGCGTCAGCATGGACATTCGCAGCTTGGGGCCAAACCGAACGTACAAGAGTGGGGTCCTCGCCCGCGGTGGACGCCCGGGTCGACCAGCCGAAAAGCCGAAAAGCCTATAAGTCGCGCAGCGCCGAGAGAAGGGATCGCCTCATGAACGCATGGCCGGAACTCGCAGGGTCCGCTTTTATCGTCACCGGGGGCGCGCAAGGGCTGGGCCTGGGGATCGTGCGCGCGCTGGCGGCGGCGGGCGCGCGGGTCGCCGTGGTCGGGCGCAACGCGGACGCCGCGCAGGGCGCCGCGGCCGAGGCGGCCGCCGCCGGGACGCAAGCGATGGCGATTTGCGCCGACGTCGCCGTGGTGGGGGATTGTGCGCGCGTCGTCGAGGAGGCGGCGGCGCAATTCGGCGCGCTGGACGGGCTTGTCAACAACGCCGCTCTTTTCGCCGTGGCGCCGCTATTGGACGTTTCCGCCGAGGCCGCGGCGCACACGTTCGCAACCAATGCGACGGGGCCGCTCCTGCTGGGTCAGGCGTTCGCGCGGCACGTGTTCGCGCGGGAGGGGCGCGGGGCCATCGTCAACGTGTCGAGCATCGCGGGAGCGCGGCCGGCGGCAGGGTGCGGCCTTTACTCGGCCTCGAAGGCCGCGCTGGAATCTCTGACCCAGGTTATGGCGCAGGAATGGAGCCCGCGCGGGCTGCGCGTGAACGCCGTCGCGCCCGGACATATCGAAACGCCGGGGGTGACGGCGGATTTTGCGGTGGGACGGCTCGACCGCGCGAAAATGACCTCGGCCATCCCCGCCCGCCGGATCGCTTCGCCGGAGGACGTGGCGGAAGCGGTGCTGTTCCTGCTCTCGCCGCGCGCGCGCCACATCACGGGCGCGACGCTGACGGTGGACGGCGGGGAGGGAATATGAGCGACGCGCCGTCGCGACCGGCGGAAGGGCAATGCAGTCGGACCCGGAGGGCGGCGGCATATTAACGAAATACTCGGCCTTGCCGAGAGCGTGAAAGACGTCAGGCAAGCCGGCGCCGTCTTCAATTCTTGGTGCGCGGCCCCCTGGTTTCTTTCGACGTTGAGGAATTGAGCTTTCCCCAGAGTTCGCGAACGCGCGCAAAATCCTCGGTGTCGAATTTGCTCCTTAACGCCACCAACGCGTCCTCGGGGGAGCAATTCTCCTCAAACAATTTAAGTACAAACTGCCTTATGTTTGCCTGCTCTTTCGCCGGAAATCGCGCCCTAGACGTATCGTTTCG
>JAYVYJ010000072.1:0-3695 GCA_043784465.1 Hyphomicrobiales bacterium | reverse complement strand
CCGCGATCTCGAAAAAATCGCCCCCAGCCTCAACACAAGACCGCGCGCCTGCCTCGGATTTCAAGCTCCCGAAGACGTGTTCTACAATAAAACCGAGAGGCTGGGTGGTGCACTGGGTGGGTCAATACTGAGCATCTATGATTTCGGAATAGTCATATATAACATTCTTGCGAATGTAACAAGAAACAAAAGTAAAACTTACAGAAATTTTCTGTCAATCGACTGACAGTATAGCTGAAAAGACTTCGCGGCAGCCTTCGTAACTGTCTTCGCGGCGGATGAAGACCGCGCCCGGACGGTGCTACACGTTTGCGAGGCGCCCAGCACGATACAGGAATTCTTGAGGACGGCCTCCAGCGATCCCCGCGACTTTCACGAGAACACCAACTCAAGGCCGCCGTCATCCAGCGCGCGCGCGCCCGTTCCCGCCCCCGGTCCCCCCCGCAAGCGTCGGATCAAGGCCCTCAGCCGCGACATTTTGGCCGTCAGGTCGTAAGCTTTCAACGCCTCTGCGCCCGCCTCGCGCAGCGCGGGCGCGCGCAACCCTTGGCGCGTGCAGGCCTCGACGACCCGCGCGGCGTCGGTGGCGTTGGGCTCGCCGTAACACAGCAGGCCGCTGCGCCCGATGAGTTCGCTCACTGCGGTCGCTCGCGCGAACGCCAGCACGGGCTTGCCCAGCGCCAGCGCCTCGCCCAGCACGAGCGGATTGGGGTCTTCGCGTGAAGACAGGAAGAACATATCCGCCGCCGCCAGATGCGGATGGGGATTGTTCGTCGCGCCCGTCACGAACAGATTGGGCGGCGATTGCGCGACGAACTCATCGTAAGCGATGTTGTCCGGCGTCTCGTCCGGCGCCCAGGCGCCGATCCAGACAAAATCGGCGCCGGGTGCGGCGAGCGCGGTCTCTAGGAAGATGTCGGCGCCCTTGCGCAACGAGGCGTGCCCGCACATCGCGACGAGCAGCCGGTCCGAACGCCGCCACGCCCGGCCCATGGCGTCCACCGGCGCCGGCGCTGCGGCCGCGCCCGCGCGCCTGATCGCCTCCACGTCCACCGCGACGCCAAAGGTCTCGACCTCGGCGGGCGCATAGCCGAACAATTTGGCGAGGTCGGCGCGCATGCCGTCCGCCGCCAGCACCAGCGCGTCCACCACGCGGGTCACCTCGATCTTGGCGACGTCGTGCGCCAGCAGGTCGATCATGCCCGCCGCTTGCTCGTGCACATGCAGGATCGCCCTGCGTCCGTGCAACTTCGCGGCAATGGCGAACACGCTCGCGCCCAGCGAATTGGCGTAGACGAGATCGGCGGGATCGTCGTCGAGCGTCTCGCCCGCGCGCCGCAGCCGCTCCTCGAACGGCGTGCGCACGTCGAAAGCCATGTCGGCGAAGGCGACGACGTTCTTGGGGCCAAGCGCGGCGCGCAATTCCCCCGTCAGCGGGCCGTCCTTCATCGCCACGACCTTCACCGGCTCGCCGCGCGCCAGTTCTCGCGCGATCAGCGCGCCCATCGCGGGAGCGCCGGTACGGCTCGCTTCATGAAGGATCAGCGTGATCGCCATTCGCCCGTCACCGATAGAGGATTGCGTAATCCATCCCGCGCACGAGCGCGGGCACGGCCCGCTCGACGCCATGCTCGATCTGGCCGTCCACGTAGAAGGCGTGGTCCTTGTCGGTCCCGTTCTCGAAATCGACATGGCGGAGCTTCTGCACGAGCCGCTCGGCGACGCTGGCGCGCAGCAGGAACATGGAGCCGCTGACATAGTCGAGGTCGCGATGGGCGCCCTGCACGCCCAGAATGTCAAGCAAGCGCTCGTATTGCGGCCCGTTGCGCCCCAGCTTCTGGGAGCGCCACGCCTTGGCGCCGATCAGTCCGATCCGGGGGTCGCCCTGCATTGCGGCCACGCATTCAGCGGCGATTTCGGGCGTGCCGGCGAAGGCGGCCAACAAGTCGCGGCGCCAGAACTCCCCCTCCTCGGCCGCCATATGCGGGCTCTTCTTGGTGTGCATCAGCGCGAACATGTCGTAACGCGCGATGTCGATCTGTTCGAGCGACCGCAAGTGGCCGCCGATGTCGCGGCCAAGGTTATTGGAGAGCATGACGAACGCGCCGGGGCAGAGTTCACGCAGGGTCGCGTGGACCTCGGGCGTCCAGACGTCGTCGACGACGTTGACGTAGACGTCGAACGCGACGTCACGAAAATTCTGCGCGAACGCGATCAACTCGGGCAAAAGTTCGGGGTAGTAGACGTGGATCAATACGCAGACGTCCTTGCGCTCGGCCGCCGGCGCGATGCGCAGTGGCGTGGCGGCGCTGGGCAGGTTCAGTTTGAGGTCCGCGATCTGAAACCGCCATCGCCCGACGAGCCGCTTTTCATGGCGCCCATAGCGGCCCCAGTGATACAGGGCGCTGTTGAAGCGGCCGTCCAGATGGGCGAGGTCGCTGTAGATTGAGACGTAATCCTCCATCACGAAGCCAATGGGCAGATCGCGCACGTGCAGTTCCGCCAGCCGCATCAGCATGGTCAGCGACGAGAGCCGCCCGTCGGCGACGCCGCGACTGCGGTTGTGGGCTTCGAGCTGAGCGTCGGTGAAGCTTGCGAGGTCGGGATTGGCGTCGCGGTAGATGGCGACGTGGAACGTCTCCCGACCCTTCTCCGCGACGAGATCGCGCACGAACGCGAAGACGCGGGGGTCGAGGGGCGCGTCCATGCGCGGGTCGCTGCGCACCTGCCCCGGATGCGCCAGCGCATGCACGAGCGCGCCCACGCCGCCCTCGACGCCCCGCTCAGCGTTGTAGAAACCCGGCGCAAAGAGCGCATGGCAGGCCAGCCCCGCCGCTTCGCCCTCGCGCAGATAATGCGCAAGCGCCGGCTCCTTGAGCGCAAGGCCGTTCTCCTCGCGATAGAAAGTGGGGTCGAACAGGAGATTGGGAATCAGCGTCTCGTCGAGGAAGCCGCGCGTCAGATAATGCGCATGCGCGGGCTCGTCCAAACGCTCGCCGCGCTCGATCTCGATCTGATGGCGATAGAGCGCCGCGTCGAAGCCGGGGCCGAGCACATGATCGAAACAGGCGGGCGTCGTCAGATAATGCGTCAGCGGATCGACTGTATCTTCGCCCAGACCGAACGCGTCGAGGAACGCGCGCGTATCGAACGAGGGCGAGGGATCGAGCCGGGCGCGGGCTCCCTCTTCCAGATAATGCACGAGCGGATTGAGCGCCGACTCGCCCATATAACGCGCACGGTAGAAGCCGACGTCGAACAGGGGATGGGGATCGACCGCTCCGCCTTCGGTCAGGAAATCGAGCAGCGGATCGCCCGCCAGGGCCCCGCGCCCGCGCCGGTAATGTTCGGGCGAAAACAGCGGATGCGGCGAGGCGCCGTCGCGCCAGCCCGCCAGCACGTAGTGCAGCAGCGGATTGGCCAGCGCCTCCTCGGGCGCTTCGAGCCGGTCGAGATAATGGAACGGGTCGAACAGCGGCGCGACGTCGGACGCATGGCGTTTGACGTTTGCGCTGAGCTGGGAATTGCGCGCGATGTCCTCCGCCAGACGAAGGGCGAAGCGCCGGGCGGGCGGTACGCGCACGCGGTCCTCGCCGTCGATCCAGCCCAGCAACCAGCGCAAGCGTCGCGCTTGCGGATCGACCCGCTCGACACGCGGCGAACGCTCGGCTTCCGGGGCCGGCGCCGCGTCAGGC
>JAYVYJ010000071.1:0-11154 GCA_043784465.1 Hyphomicrobiales bacterium | reverse complement strand
CGATCGGTCGTCCGGCGCGGTGCGCGGCGACGATCTCGGCGGCGGTGGTCGGCATGTTTTTCTCCTGCTTCGCCCGCGCGGCCACGCAAGCGCCGTGCGAGCAGGACGGGGCGCTTCCTCTACAAAAGCGCGGCACGAGGGCGACGACGCGGGCAATATGGCGCAAAATTGGGCGCCAAAGCCAGCCATAACGCGTAAAAAGCGCCGCCTTGACGGCACGGCGCTTGCCCAAGGAGGCTGCGAGGGCGTGAGCGCCGTTTCGTGGGGAGAATTTGATGCACAATCCGGGGATTTCCCGTCGCGGCCTGCTCAGGGCCGCCGGTTATGGCGCTGCGGGGGCGGCGTTTGGATTAAGCGGGACGCGGAGCGCCTTTGCGGCCGATCTTACGGTCGGCATCGTCTATGTCGGCGCGCGCGACGATTTCGGCTGGAACCAGGCGCATGCGGTGGCTGCCGCTGCGCTCAAGCAGGTGCCGGGCGTGAAGGTGATCGAGGAGGAGAATGTTCCCGAGACCGACGCCGTCGCCAAGACAATGGAATCGATGATTAATCTCGACGGCGCGGGCCTGATTTTGGCGACGTCGTTCGGCTATTACGCGCCTTTTGTCGTCGATCTCGCCAAGAAATATCCCAAGGTCGAGTTCCGCCACGCGGCGCCCTTGTGGAATAAGCACAAGGATCCGAAAAATGCGGGTTCCTATTTCGGCTATCTCAATCAGGCCCATTACGTGGACGGAGTCGCGGCGGGACTCTCGACCAAGACCGGCAAGATCGGATTTGTCGCCGCCAAGCCGATTTCCAGCGTTCTTTCCAATATCAATAGCGTGCTGCTGGGCGCACGCTCGGTCAACCCCAAGGCCACCGTGCAGGTGATCTTCACCGGCGACTGGTCGATGCCGGTGCGCGAAGCCGAGGCCGCCAATGCGCTCATCGACGCGGGCTGCGACGTCATCACCTGCCATGTCGACGGGCCGAAGGTGGTCATCGAGACGGCCGAGAAGCGCGGCGCGATGAGTTGCGGCCACAACGCCAGCCAGGCGCCGCTCGCGCCCAAAGGCTTCATCACCGGCGCCGAATACAAGTGGGAGACGATCTACAAGGCCTATTCCAAGTCGCTCGGCGGCGGCAAGATGCTGCCCAACTTCGACGCGGGCGGCTACGACACCGACTACGTGCAGAATACGCCCTATGGCGCAGGCGCGTCGCCGGAGGCCCGCAAGGCCGCCGACGCCGCCATCGCGGCCATGAAAGCGAAGGCGCCGATCTACAAGGGGCCGCTCAAGGACAACAAGACAGGCAAAGTCGTGATTGAAAAGACCCTCGCCAACGACGACCCCGCGCTCAACGGCATGGACTATCTGCTGGAAGGCGTCATCGGCTCAACCACCTGACGAGCGGCGCCCGCCTTGCTCCGCGCCATGAGGGCGCGGAGCCCTTCATCGGATGCAACCATGCTTGAAAGCGCGGCGCAGCGGCCCTCGGCGGCAAGCCCCACCATGACGTCGTACAGCGCGGGCGCGGAGACGCTTCGCCGCCTGCGGACGGGTTCAGAATACGTGGTGATCCCGGTTTTGGCGATCACGGTTGCGGCGCTGCTGTTCGCGGTGTTCCTGCTCAGCCTCGGCAAATCGCCGGTCGATTTCGTCCAGCTTGTCTGGAAGGGCGGCTTCGGCAATTCCTTCTCGATCCAGAACACGCTGCAACGCGCTTCGCCGCTGATCCTCTCGGCGCTGTGCGTGGCGATTCCTGCGCGGATCGGGCTCATCATCATCGGCGGCGAGGGTGCGCTGGTGGTCGGCGGCTTTGCGGCCGCCGTCGTGTCGCTGCCGATGGTCGACTACGCGCCCCCGCTGGTCGGGCTGGCGTTCATGTTCCTCGCCGCCGCTCTGGCCGGGGCGGTGTGGATCGCCATCGCGGGCTGGCTGCGTTACGCGCGCGGCGTCAACGAGACGATTTCCTCGCTGCTGCTGACCTACATCGGCGTGGCGATCATGAATTTCTTCGTCGAGGGCGCGCTGCGCGACATGGCGAATCCCAACAAGCCTTCGACGCGCCCGCTGACGCACGACTACATGATCGGCAAGATACCGGGCACCGACGTGCATTGGGGGCTGGCGGTCGGGGTGCTGCTGGCCATCGGCCTGCAAATTTTGATGAGCCGCACGACCTTCGGCTTTGCCGCGCGGATCGTGGGCGGCAATTATCGCGCGGCGCTGGCGCAGGGGCTCCCGGTCGGTCGCATCATCATCGTCTGTTCGATGCTCGCGGGCGCCTGCGCCGGGATCGCGGGCTTCTTCGAGGTCGCGGCCATTCAGGGCAGCGCCAACGCGTCGCTGGTGGCGGGCTACGGCTTCACCGGCATCCTTGTCGCGTTTCTGGCGCGGTTCAACCCTCTCGTCATCGTGCCGGTGGCGGTGATGTTTGGCGGCATCGACGCGGCGGGCGGCATCATCCAGAGGCGCATGGCGCTGCCCGACGCGACAGTGCAGGTGCTGCGCGGGCTGATCTTCGTCGTGCTGCTGATTTCGGAGACGCTCTACGGCCGCTTCGCGATCTTCAAAAGCCCGGAGGCGCGCACGTGAACGACAATCTTTACATCGTTCTCGTCGCCATGCTCGGCGGGGCGATCCGGGTCTCGACCCCGTTCATGTTCGTGGCGCTGGGGGAATGCCTGACGGAGAAGTCGGGCCGTATCAATCTGGGGCTGGAAGGCACGCTCGTTCTGGGCGCCATGGTCGGCTATGCGGTGTCTTATCATACAGGCTGGCCCTGGGCGGGCGTGCTCGCGGCGGGTTGCGCCGGGGCTTTCCTCGGGGCGATGCACGGCGCGATCTGCGGGTTGCCGAAAGTCAACGACGTGGCCGTGGGCATCGCGATGATGATGTTCGGCACCGGCGTCGCCTTCTTCTTCGGCAAACCTTACATCCAGCCCTCGGCCCCGCGCCTGCCCTCCATTCCTTTCGGCGCCTTGGCGGACAACCCGAACCTGCGCTCGGCGCTCGACGTCAATCCGCTGTTCTTCGTCGGCATCGCGGTGGCCGGAACAATGGCTTGGGCCTTCGCCAACACGCGCGTCGGGCTCGTCGTGCGCACGGTCGGCGATAGCGCGGCGGCGGCCAAGGCGATGGGCTTTTCCGTGGATTTCGTGCGCTTCGCCTCCACTACGGTTGGCGGGTTTCTCGCGGGGATCGGCGGCGCGTTCCTGTCGTTGTCCTATCCCGGCTCGTGGAATCAGGGGCTGTCGTCGGGGCAGGGGCTGATGGCGGTGGCGCTGGTGATTTTCGCGCGCTGGTCGCCGCTGCGCTGCGTGCTCGCCGCGCTGCTGTTCGGCGCGGCGGGGGCGATCGGGCCTTCGCTGCAATCGATCGGCGTGACGCAAGGGTACTATTTCTACAACGCCGCGCCTTACATCCTCACTCTCGCCATCATGATCGCGACGTCGAGCGCCACGCGCCAGGCCAGGGACATGCCGGGCGAATTCGCCGCCGCCAAATAGGAGTTTTCATGAACGGTCTGGGCGGACTCAACAAGTCTCCGAACGGGGTCGCAGTCGGCCTCGTGCAACTGCAACTGCCGGTCACCGTGACCAAGGCGGACCTTGCGCGGCAGACGGCGCGGATCGTCGAACTCGTCGGCAAGGCGCGGCGCAATCTGCCCGCGATGGACCTCGTCGTGTTCCCCGAATACGCGCTGCACGGGCTGTCGATGGACATCAATCCGGAGATCATGTGCTCGCTCGACGGGCCGGAGGTGGCGGCGTTCAAGGCGGCCTGCGCGACCCATAAAATATGGGGCTGCTTCTCGATCATGGAGTTCAACCCCGGCGGCAACCCCTACAATTCCGGCCTCGTCATCGACGATCACGGCGCGATAAAACTGTATTACCGCAAGATGCATCCCTGGATTCCCGTCGAGCCTTGGGAGCCGGGCGACATCGGCATTCCGGTTTGCGACGGGCCGAAGGGCGTCAAGCTCGCGCTCATCATCTGCCACGACGGCATGTTCCCCGAGATGGCGCGCGAATGCGCCTACAAAGGCGCGGAAATCATGATCCGCACGGCGGGCTACACCGCGCCGATCCGCGAGTCGTGGCGCTTCACTAATCAGTCCAACGCGTTCCAGAACCTGATGGCGACGGTCAATGTGTGCATGTGCGGCAGCGACGGGTCGTTCGATTCGATGGGCGAGGGCATGATCGTCAACTTCGACGGCTCGGTGATCGCGCAGGGGACGACGGGGCGCGTGGACGAGATCATCACCGCCGAATTGAGGCCCGACCTGATCCGCGAGGCGCGCAAGCATTGGGCGGTGGAGAACAACATTTATCAGCTGGGGCACCGCGGCTTCGTCGCCGTGAAGGGCGGGGCGCAGGATTGCCCCTATACGTTCATGCGTGACCTCGTGGCCGGGCGATACCGGCTGCCTTGGGAGGACGAGGTCGTCCATAAGGACGGGACGGCCTACGGTTATCCCGCGCCGACGCGTCTCTTCGGCGAGACGCGCAAGGAGGCGGCGGAATAATGCCGACCGTCGAGGCGAACCCGTATCCGTGGCCCTATGACGGCAAGATGACGCCCGGCAATACCGCGCTCGTCATCATCGACATGCAGACCGATTTCTGCGGCGAGGGCGGCTATGTCGATGCGATGGGCTACGACCTGTCGTTGACGCGGGCGCCCATTGTTCCGATCAAGGCTTTGCTCGCCGCCGCCCGCGCGAAGGGATTTCAGGTCATCCACACGCGCGAGGGACATCGGCCGGATCTGTCGGACCTGCCCGCCAACAAACGCTGGCGCTCGCAGCGCATCGGCGCGGGGATCGGCGACCCGGGGCCTTGCGGCAAGATTCTGGTGCGTGGCGAGCCGGGGTGGGAGATCATCGGGGAACTGGCCCCGGCGCCCGGCGAGACGATCATCGACAAGCCCGGCAAGGGGTCGTTCTGCGCGACGGACCTTGAGCTGATCCTGCGTACGAAGGGGATCGTCAATCTGATCCTGACAGGCATCACCACCGACGTTTGCGTTCATACGACGATGCGCGAGGCCAACGACCGCGGCTTCGAGTGCCTGATCGTTTCGGACGCCTGCGGCGCGACCGACCCCGGAAACCATTTGGCGGCGCTCAAGATGGTGACGATGCAGGGCGGGGTGTTCGGCGCGGTGGCGTCGTCCGCCCAAGTGCTCGCAGGCCTGTCGTGACCCGCCGCGCCTTCGTCCATCGTCTGCCCGCAGAGGCGCCCGACGACATGTCGGCGCTGACCGCGCGCCTTCGTGCGGGCGAGATCGAGGCGCGGGCGGTGGTCGCGATCCTCGGCAAGACGGAGGGCAACGGCTGCGTCAACGACTGGTCGCGGGGTTTTGCGACGCGCGCGCTGTCGGACGCGCTCGCGCACGAAGGCGCCGACCCGGACACGGTTTGTCTGGTTATGTCGGGAGGTACGGAAGGCGGCCTGTCGCCCCATTTCGTCGTGTTCGAGGCGCGCGCGGCGGACGAACACTCGCAGGCGGGAGCGCTTGCGGTCGGCCGCGCGCGCACGCCCCGGCTGGCTTACGAGCATCTGGGGAGGTTGCCGCAAGTCGATATGGTCGCTGCGGGCGTACAGGCGGCGATGCGCGATGCCGGGCTGGACCGCCCGGAGGACGTGCATTTCGTGCAGATCAAATGTCCGCTGTTGACGGCCGGGCGGATGCGCCAAGCCGATACGGCCACACGCGACACGCTGAAGTCGATGGGCCTGTCGCGCGGCGCCTCGGCGCTGGGCGCGGGCGTGGCGCTGGGGGAGATCGACCGCGAACAGCTCCGGGACGACGCCATCGGGCGCGACTTCTCATTGTTCTCCCGGCGCGCCTCGACTTCGGCGGGCGTCGAACTGGAAGATCATGAGATCGTCGTTCTGGGCGCAGCGCCGAGCGGCTGGGCCGGGCCGCTTAGGGTCGATCACGCGGTGATGGCGGACGGGCTCGACGTCGAGCCGGTGCGTGCGGCGCTGGCGCGGCTCGGGCTGCCCACAGCGGGGCAGTTGTCGCCCGATCACTCGGCGCGGGTCGTCGCGCTGCTCGCCAAAGCGGAGGCGAGCGCCAGCGGGCTGTTGCGCGGCAAGCGCCACACCATGCTCAACGACAGCGACATTTCCTCCACCCGCCACGCGCGCGGCTTCGTCGCGGGCGCGCTGGGCGCATTGATCGGCCATGCGGAGATTTACGTCTCCGGCGGGGCCGAGCATCAGGGACCGGACGGGGGCGGACCGGTCGCCGTCATCGTAGAGGCTTTCCCATGACCGATGCGCTTCCGCTCGCCAAGGCCGCCACGCCTCCGTTGCGAGGCCCGAGTCTGGAAACCTTCGGCATGACCAAGGCGTTCGGGCGTTTCGTCGCGCTCGACGATGTTTCGGTCAAGGTGCCGGCGGGCACGTTCCACGCGCTGCTGGGCGAGAACGGAGCAGGCAAATCTACGCTCGTCAAATGCATTCTGGGCTTCTACTCGCCCGACAAGGGCGAGATCGCTCTCAACGGCGCTCAGGTCAAGCTCGCCAATCCGCGCGACGCGCAGACGCAGGGCGTCGGCATGGTCTATCAGCACTTCACGCTGGTGCCCTCGCTGACGGCGGCGGAAAATCTCGTCGTCAGCCGCGCCGACGCGCCTGCGGTCATCAACTGGCGGCGCGAGCGGGCGCGGCTTGAGGCGTTCCTCGCCACCATGCCGTTCCGCGTGCCGCTCGACCGCCCCGTCGCCTCGCTCGCAGCGGGCGAGAAGCAGAAGCTCGAAATCCTCAAGCTGCTCTATCTCGACCAGCGCTTCCTGATCCTCGACGAGCCGACCTCGGTGCTGACGCCCGCTGAAGCCGACGAAATTCTTGGGCTTTTGAAGGACATGGCGCATCGCGGCGAGATCACCGCGCTGATGATCACCCACAAATTCCGCGAGGTCGAGGCGTTCTGCGACGACGTGAGCGTGCTGAGGCGTGGCAGGAAAGTAGGCGGCGGCAAGGTCGGGCAGCTTTCGACGCGCGAGATGGCCTCGATGATGATCGGCGACGCCGTCGTGCGCCCGAGCGCCGCGCGCACGGCTCCGCCGCGCGACGAGAAAGTGCTGGAGATCGCGGGTCTCTCGGTCGAGAACGACGAGGGACGCGACGCGGTCGACAAGTTCAACCTGATCGTGCGCGCGGGCGAGATCGTGGGCGTCGCGGGCGTCTCGGGCAACGGGCAGAGCCAATTGGTCGAGGCGCTGACAGGGCAGCGGCCGATCAAGGGGGGCCAGGTGCTCATCCGCAACCAGAACTTCGAGCCCAGGCGCGATCATTTCGACAAGTTCAAAGTGTTCGGTCTGCCCGAGGAGCCGCTGAAGAACGCGACGGCGCCGACGATGTCGGTGGCCGAGAACATGGCGTTCCGCCATTTCGACAAGCCGCCTTACGCCTCGCTGGGGTGGTGGCTGTCGCCGGGGCCGATGCGGGCGAAGGCGCGCGAGTTGATCGCGCGATACAACGTCAAGACCGTTTCACCCGACGCGCCGATCCGCGATCTTTCGGGCGGCAACGTGCAACGCGCGGTGCTGGCGCGCGAGCTTTCGGGCGATGTCGACGTGCTGATCGTCGCCAACCCGTGTTTCGGGCTGGATTTCGTGTCGGTCGCCGACATTCGCGCGCAGATCGTCGAGCAGCGTAATCGCGGAGCGGCGGTGCTGCTGGTTTCGGAGGACCTCGACGAGGTGCTGGAACTTTCCGACAGGATCGCGGTGATGTCGGAGGGCCATGTCGCCTTTCTCACCGACGGGCCGGGCGCGGACCGCTCCGAAATCGGCCGCTACATGGCGGGGCATTAGGCATGTACGAAATCCCCGCCGCGCCGTTTCCCTTCGAGTTCGACCCCGACTGCGCGGCGCTGGTCGTCATCGACATGCAGCGCGATTTTCTGGAGCCCGGCGGGTTCGGCGAGACGCTCGGCAACGATCTGACCCCGGTGCGAGAAATCGTACCGACCGTCGCCGCGCTGATCGGCCTGTTCCGCAGGCGGGGCTGGCTCGTCGTCCACACGCGCGAGGATCATCTGCCAGACCTGTCGGACTGCCCGCCCGCCAAGCGCGAGCGCGGCAAGCCTTCGCTGCGCATCGGCGATCCTGGCCCGATGGGGCGCATTTTGATTCGCGGCGAGCCGGGCGCACAGATCGTGCCGGAGCTTGCGCCCGTCGCGGGCGAGACCGTCATCGACAAGCCGGGCAAGGGCATGTTTTACGCCACCGACATCGGCGACGTGCTGAAGGCGCGCGGCGTCAAGCAACTGGTGTTCGCGGGCGTGACGACGGAGGTCTGCGTGCAGACCTCGATGCGCGAGGCCAACGATCGCGGCTATGAGGGGCTGCTGATCGAGGACGCCACGGCCAGCTATTTTCCCGCCTTCAAGTCCGCGACATTGGAGATGATCCGCGCGCAGGGCGCCATCGTCGGCTGGACGGTCGCGTTCGCCGAATTTGAAAAGGCCGTGTCATGAATTTCGACGCCGATGCTTACATCGACGCCTCGCTGCCGCTGCTCGACCTGACCGTGAGCGAAGGCGCGCGGCCGGGCGTGAAGCTGAACCTTGAAATTGCGGCGCGCCTGTCGAGGCTGGTGCTCGATTGGCCGCTCGACGACGAAGCCGAGCCCGCCCCGGTCTACGTACCATGAGCGATCTGGCGACCCTCTCTGCGCTCGACGCCGCCGCAAAAGTCCGCGCCGGAGAGGCGAGCGCGCGCGAAATCGTCGGGGCCACGCTGGCGCGTATCGCCGCGCAGAACACCAAGCTCGGCGCCTTCACCGACGTGACCTCGGCGCGGGCGCTCGCCAGGGCCGAGGCTTTGGACGCGGCCAAGGCGCGCGGCGAGGCGCTGGGGCCATTGGCGGGCGCGACATTCGCTGTGAAGAACCTGTTTGATGTAGAGGGATTGCCGACGCGGGCAGGCTCGAAGATCAATCGCGAGCGCGCGCCCGCGCGCGCTGACGCGACTTTAATAACGAAGCTGGAAGCGGCGGGCGCGATCCTCGTCGGCGCGCTCAACATGGGCGAATACGCCTACGATTTCACGGGCGAGAACGCCCACGACGGTCCCTCGCGCAATCCGCACGATCTCGGCTGTATGAGCGGCGGCTCGTCAGGCGGGTCCGGCTCGGCGGTCGGCGGCGGGTTGGTTCCTCTCGCCTTGGGGTCGGACACTAACGGGTCGATCCGCGTGCCTTCGGCACTTTGCGGCATTTACGGCCTTAAGCCGACCTATGGCCGGCTGTCGCGGGCGCGCTCGTTCCCCTTCGTGTCGAGTCTCGACCATCTGGGGCCATTCGCGCGCTCGGTCGCCGACCTCGCAGTGTCTTACGATGCGATGCAGGGCGTAGACCCCGACGATCCCGGACAGGCGCCGCGCGCGTCCGAGCCGACTTTTGCAGCGTTGGAGGAGGGAGTACGGGGTTTGCGGATCGCGACGCTCGGCGGCTATTTTGCGAAAGGCGCGGAGCCGGCCGTATTGGCAAGTCTGGAGCGGGTCGCGCGTGCGCTGGGCGCGGAACGCGTGGTCGAATTGCCGGAAGCGGGCAGGGCGCGGGCGGCGGCGTTTCTCATCACGATGGCCGAGGGCGGCGCGCTGCATCTCGACCGGCTGAAAACCCGCGCGGCCGATTATGATTCCGACACGCGCGACCGGCTGATCGCCGGGGCCTTGCTGCCCGCCGCCTGGGTGGTGAAGGCGCAAAAGCTGCGTCGTTGGTTTCGGGCGCAGGCGCTGGAGATTTTCAAGGACGTCGACGTGCTGCTGGCGCCGGCGACGCCCGTGCGTGCGCCCGCGCTTGGCCAGAAGACGTTTGTGCTGGACGGCGTGGACGTGCCGGTGCGCGCCAACCTCGGCCTGTTCACGCAGCCGATCTCATTCATCGGGCTGCCGGTGGTCGCCGTCCCGGTTTGGCCGCCGGGTTCTTTGCTGCCGACGGGCGTTCAGGTGATCGCGCCGCCGTGGCGCGAGGACCTCGCGCTGCGCGTCGCTGCGCGGCTGGAACGCGAAGGGGTTACGCGTGCGCCCATCGGCCGGGCGGCGGAGGCGTGAGTTTCGCGCTCAAGGAGGTTGCATGATCGTCGACGATCCCGAAACGCTTGCGGAGGTGACGGCCCAGTTCGTTGCGTATGAGCAGGCGCTTGTCACCAACGACGTGCCGGCGCTCGACGGCTTTTTCCGCAACGCGCGCGAGACCATCCGCTACGGGGTCCGAGAAAACCTCTACGGTTACGCGGAGATACAGGCGTTCCGTGCCGCGCGGCCGGGGCAGGGGCTTGAACGCGCGCTGGAGCGCACGTCGATCACCACTTATGGCCAGGATCTTGCCACCTGCTCGACGATGTTCCGGCGCGAAGGGTCCACTCGCGTGGGACGCCAGATGCAAACCTGGGTCCGCTTCCCCGAAGGCTGGCGCATCGTCGCCGCGCACGTCAGCTTGATGGAAACCTAATGCGGCGGCGAAAGGTTCGACGACCATAGTACGTCGCTGCACGCGCTATTTGCGCCAGGCGAAAAATATGGGCGATGCGGAAAGCTCGGCGATGGCCCAAACAGGTCGCCGTCTCACGGCCTCAAAGCGCGCCGACGAAAATCCTGCAACCGCTTCGCCGCGCCTTCGCAGAATCTTGGAATTCGTCGCGGGTCGCGATCTGACCCCTTCAGGGGAACGAGAACCCTCGTTGCGCGTAGGTTCAGCATACGTAACGAACCAAGGAGCGGCGCAATGTCTAATTTGGACGGATCGGGACGGGATCCCGACTATAGGGCGGCTGCGCAGGGGGGGTCGCGCAATACAAATACGTGGATCGTGACGGCGGCGATCGCCGTGCTCGCCATTCTTGCTCTCGGCTATCTTTTTGGCGGCAATATGATGAGCAATAACGGCATGATGGAGCATCGCGCGACGGCCCCCGACCAGGTCCAGCCGACTGCTACGCCGTCCACATCAACCAAACCTTGAAATATGCGCAAATTTGGAGTCGATCCTGTAGGTGAGCAGTTGTCGATAGGGTCGATTCCGTCCTTGGTTTTATAGTCTCAAAGATTGGGGCGGAGTGAAATTGCATCGTCGTCGTCATGACCGACCCCTCGCATGATTTCGGGCAAATTTCTGGAAATCCGGGCTTGCTCAACAAT
>JAYVYJ010000070.1:0-35872 GCA_043784465.1 Hyphomicrobiales bacterium | reverse complement strand
CTGGACGCCGGAAGAGCCGGCCTGGACGATCGCCATCGACAGCATCGGACAAGGGGTGGGTCTGGGCTTCGTGTTCGTGCCGCTCAACACCATCGCCTTCGCCACCCTGCCCGGCGACGTGCGTACGGACGGGGTGGCGCTCTGGACGCTGATCCGCAATCTGGGATCCTCCGTAGGCATCAGCCTCGTCATCGCCGGGCTGACGCAGGACATGGCTAAGTACCACGCGCATCTGGCCGAGTTCATCAATCCGTTCAACGACGGTCTGAAGATGCCTGATGTCGTTGGCAAACTCTCGACTTTTGGTCAGAGTCTCTCTGCGTTGGAGGGGATGGTGACTCAACAGGCGGCCGTGCTGGCTTACAGCCACGCGTTCCTGTCGATGACCTTCGTGTCGCTGGCGGCCTTCCCGCTGCTGGCGCTGATCCGGGGCGCCAAGAAGCCCGCCGGGCCTCCCAGCGCCGAGGACGCCGCCCATGCGGTGATGGATTAGGGGCTCCCGCGAGAGGCTGTAAATCGCGAGGGCCGGTCGAAGCGGGCTTCTGCGCCGAACTTTTCACCTACCCGCTCGCCATCGGCTGCGCGCCGAACGGGTGGTCGAAGTCAAAAGCCCGAGCAGACGCTCAGGCGACCTCGAACAGCCCCGCCGCGCCCATCCCGCCCCCCACGCACATCGTTACAACCACATAGCGCACGCCGCGCCGCTTGCCCTCGATCAGCGCATGGCCGGTCAGCCGCGCGCCGCTCATCCCGTAAGGATGGCCGATCGCGATGGCGCCGCCGTTGACGTTGAGCCGCTCGTTATCGATGCCGAGCCGATCACGGCTGTAGAGCACCTGCACCGCGAAGGCTTCGTTGAGTTCGAACAGCCCGATGTCGTCGATCTTCAACCCATGCTGTTTGAGCAGCTTAGGCACGGCGAATACAGGGCCGATTCCCATTTCGTCGGGGTCGCAACCCGCCACCGCCATGCCGCGATAAATGCCCAGCGGCGCCAGCCCGCGCCTTTCGGCGAGCTTGGCCTCCATCAACACGCACGCGCTCGCGCCGTCGGAAAGCTGCGAGGCGTTGCCGGCGGTGATGAACGCGCCCGGCGTCTTTTTGTGCAGCCCGTCCGCGAACACCGGCTTCAAACCGGAAAGACCCGCCAGCGTCGTGTCGGCCCGGTTACCCTCGTCCTGCTTGAGCGTGATGTCCTTGTCGGAGACGGCGCCGGTCGCCTTGTCCTGCACCTTCATCGTCGTCGCCAGCGCGACGATCTCGGCGTCGAAGCGCCCGGCGGCTTGTGCGGCGGCGACGCGCTGCTGAGACTGGAGGCCATAAGCGTCCTGAGCCTCGCGGCTGACGCCGTAACGTTCGGCGACGATCTCGGCTGTCTCCAGCATCTGCATGTAGACGTCGTCGCGATGTGCGACGAGCCAGGGATCGGTCGCACGGAAGCGGTTCATATGATCGTTCTGCACGAGCGAAATCGATTCCAGCCCGCCGCCGACCGTAATATCCATACCGTCGGCGATAATCTGCTTGGCGGCGGTGGCTATGGCCATCAGCCCTGAGGCGCATTGCCTGTCGAGCGACATGCCCGCAACCGAGGTCGGCAGGCCCGCGCGCAGCGCGCATTGGCGCGCGACATTGCCGCCCGTCGCGCCCTGCTGCAAAGCCGCGCCCATCACGACGTCGTCAACCTCCGCGCCGTCGATCTTCGCACGCTCGACGGCGTGGCGGATGGCGTGGCCGCCGAGCGCCTGCGCAGGC
Organism: Hyphomicrobiales bacterium; assembly: GCA_043784465.1. GTDB lineage: Bacteria > Pseudomonadota > Alphaproteobacteria > Rhizobiales > Beijerinckiaceae > Roseiarcus. The sequence goes on along the minus strand of JAYVYJ010000070.1, from coordinate 34,117 downwards.
GTATCGTTAAAGGCGCCGCGATAGGCTTTGCCGATCGGCGTGCGGGCGGTCGAGACGATGACGGCTTCGCGCATGATTTCTCCCAATGTTTCGCGATCCTTGCCCGCGAAACGGCGGCGACGCAAGCCGCTTTCAGATCGGCTTTTCGAACTCCACCCAGACGCTGCTGGCCATGTAGGGTTTTTGGCTCTCGGGGATCAACCCGTCCCAGCGCCGTAGCGTCTCCAGCACGGACTCTATCTCGGCCTCCGGCGCCTGTCCTCGCAACCCCGACACGTCGACGCCCCAGCGCACCAGAAACTCGAACGACGTCGAGTTCCAGCGCCGGATCGGCCTGAGGCCCCGGAAAGCGTTTTCCACGCCCCACGGGGTCGCGTTGTAGAAATGGTGGCCCTCGCTATGAATCGGCTGCATGAACGCCCAGCCGATCACCGCCCGCCCGCCCGGCTTCAACACGCGCGTCGCCTCCGCCCCCGCGCCGATAGGGTCGGTCAGATGCTCGAACACGCCGCTGGAATAGACGGCGTCCACCGCGCCGTCGCGCAGCGGTAATTTCGTGGCGTCGCCGATGAGGTCGGGCTCGGCGAAATCGGCATAGTCGAGGTTGATGTAGCGGGGGTCGTCGATCTGCCGGTTGCCGCCGCCGATGTCGAGCAGCAGTCCCTCGTCGGGAACGCCCGCCAGGAGCTGCTGGAAATCGTCGTTGAACTCCGCGCCGCGCACCTTCGGCCGTTTGACGTGCCGCAGCAGCGTCTGCGCGCCCGTCAGGCGTCGATAGCCGCCGAACAGACATTGGACCCCCATCGACAAAGGGTTGCGCTCGCCGGTCAGACGCAGCTGCACGCGTACGGGGGCCGCGCCCAGTTCGAGCACGACCGGGTTTGGCTGCGCCATATGAGCTCTATAGAGATCGATCCGACGCAAGGTTTCGCCGTAGCCGACCTCGATGATCCCCGACCAGGGATGGGCCTGAAGCTGCAACTCCACCGTCCCGTTCGCCACGAAGACGATCGTCGCGCCATCGCCGTCTACCGCCACAAGCTCGTCGTCGTCGTCGAGCGGAATGGGCGCAAGGGAATAGGCGACGCCCGGCGCGTCGTGCCGCGTCCAGACCCACTCAGGCGCAAAGTCGCCGCGCTGGGGCAGCCGCCCCGCCTGCGTTTGGCGGCGCAAAAAGTCGAAGCGCTCCGTTTCGCCCGGACGCACGAAATCGACCTGAAAATTGGCGATCCGGCCCACGAGCGCGCCCGCAGGGTTGAAGATCGCCCCCTCTTTGATCGCCTCGCCCGCGACGACGAGCGGCACGACCACGACCGGTTCGTTGGTCGAGGGGCAGACGAGGGCCGCGAGCAGGCGCGTCTGCGCCGCTTCGCCCGGTGTGGCGGAGAGGGCCGGAGCCGCGCCGTCGTCCCCGGGAAACGTCGCGACAAAATTCATCGCGACAGGCACCCGACATACACGCCCTGCGACCCCTGGCTTGCCGGATGACGGCCAACGGGCGACACCTCTACGCGCTGGCCGGGCGCGGCGGGCGACGCCAAAACCAGCCGCACGGGAGATGTGAAGGCCTGAGGCCGGAAGAGGTCTTCCATGACGACCACGCCGGCCGAACGGACGGCGACGACGCCCGACCAGTGATGACGGATGAACACAGGGGCCACTTCGCGGACGCCTTCCGGGACGGCGATGTCGAGGCGCCAGTCGGCGCCGTCGAGGATGATGTGGTTTTCCTTGTCCATACGCGTTCCCGATATCTGAAAGGCCGACGAATGAATATCGTCGAACTTGAAATTCGTCTTGTGGTGACGTGCGAGATCGAGCCGGAGGGGGCCGGGGGCGCCAATTTTTCGTGCGGCGATCATCAAATCCTGCCCGTTTTCCGGATATTCCGAACCCACCTGCCACGCCCGGATCGCAAAGCCTGAATCTTCAAGAAGGACCATCCATTCCGTTTCGGTCAGGAAGTAGGGATGGTTGGGCTGCGCATCGAAACCGAACGGCACGGACATCACGAAATTTCCGCCCGGCTTCAGCAGGCTGTTCACCTGCGCGAGCGTCAGCGCAAGATCCATCGAATGCTCGATGCAATGGGAGGAAAACACCCCGTCGAACGCATTGGGCTCATAGGTCAGTTCATGGTTGAACCGCTGCGAGAAATGAGCGGGGTCGCAGCCTTGCGAAACGCCCAGCGCCCGCGAGGCGTCGACTTCGTGTGCGCCAATGTCGGCGTACCAATAGTCCCAATTCATGCTGCGGTAGAAGGCGAACTGGTCCGCAAACAAATTGCCGCCGCCGATGTCGAGCACACGCCCGCCCCTGCCGATATAACGCGCCGCTTCGCGCCAGCGGTCGAGATAGGCTTCGCGTCGCTGTGCGATATAAGCCTCCACATCGCGTCCGGAGCGAAGCAGATTTTCGTACCAGCTTCGCGTCATCTCGACCTGGCTGGCGGCGAAGGCGTCGCGGCTGGCGGAGGCCAGCGCGGCCGTCATGTTCGCACGACCGGGTTGAAGGAAAACGTCATGCGATTGACTCCAGACCGGCTTTCCCCGCCTCGCTCCCAACAGTACCCCCCAATCCAAACTGTAGGAGATGCATGTAATGCGAGGCTGAAGCCCTCCGTGTTGCTTAAAGGCGCCATGCAACATTGACAAGTCCCGCCCAGGACCTTGCTCAGCCGCCCTTCGCCGCGAGGGAGACGAACTTGAACGTCTGGGCGAAGGCGTTTTCCAGCGGCGCGGCGGTCCTGGAATCGGAAATCTCGGCGAAACGCGCGGCTATCGTCTCGGGCGTGCGCTCGGCCTCGGGCAGGAACACGCCCGGCGTCTCCTGGATATGCGTGACCGCGAAGGCGCCCGCCCCTGCCCCCAGGATTACGCGCGAGGGGGCGTTTTCGCTGACGAGGAACAGCAGGCCCGGCGTCACCGTTTCGGGCGCCAGCAGCGCTGCGGCGTCGGCGGGCAGCAGGTTTTGGGTCATCTGCGTGCGGGCGGTGGGGGCGAGCGTGTTGACCCGAATGTTGTTCTTGGCGCCTTCCAGATGCAGCACGTTCATCAGGCCCACCATCGCCGCCTTGGCCGCCCCGTAATTTGCCTGGCCGAAATTACCGTAGAGGCCGGAAGACGAGGAGGTCAGCACGATGCGCCCGTAGTTGCGCTCGCGCATGCCGTTCCACACCGCCTTCGTGCAATAGGCCGCGCCCATCAGGTGCACGTCAATCACTTTGCGGAACTCGTCCAGCTCCATCTTGGCGAAGCTCTTGTCGCGCAGGATGCCGGCGTTGTTGACGAGAATGTCGACGCGTCCCCACGCCTTCTCAGCCGCCTCGACCATCGCGGCGACTTGACCGGAGTTGGCGACGTCGGCGCCGTTGGCCATCGCGACGCCGCCCACCGCCTCGATCTCGGCGGCGACGCTCAGCGCCGATGGGGAAGGCGAGCCGCCAGGCCCCAGGTCGTTGACCACCACTTTCGCGCCGCGCGCGGCGAGCCCCAGCGCATGGCATCGCCCGAGCCCCGCTCCCGCGCCGGTGACGATGGCGACGCGGCCGTCGAAACGAATGTCCATGCCTGCTCCCGTGATGAAACGAACCGCATTGAAGCCGGATCGACCGCTCGCGTCAAAGCTCGCGCGGCGCCGGGGCGAGGCCTATGATGGCGGGCATGGCGCTATCGGAAAACGACCTCATCGCCCGCTATTTCGCCCCGCTCGCCGGTCCGGGCGGGCTTGGCCTCAAGGACGACGTGGCGCTACTGACGCCGCCGCCGGGCCGAGACCTGGTGGCGACGGCGGACGCGCTCGTCGCGGGCGTGCATTTTTTCGCCGACGATCCCCCTGATGCCATCGCCGCCAAGGCCTTGCGGGTCAACCTCTCCGATCTGGCCGCCAAGGGCGCGACGCCGCTCGGCTTCCTGCTGAGCCTCGCCCTGCCGCGCGACGCGACGGACGCGTGGCTGGAAGCCTTCGCCCAGGGGCTTGGCGACGACGCCCGTGCGTACGGCTGTCCGCTGCTCGGCGGCGATACGGTCAAGACGCCGGGGCCGCTGACGCTCTCGATCACGGCGCTGGGGACGGTCGAACCGGGGCGCGCGCCGCTACGCACGGCGGCGCGACCGGGCGATCTTCTCTATGTGTCAGGGACCATTGGCGACGCTGCGCTGGGGCTGCAACTGCGCCTCGGGCGCGGGCCAGTCCTGGCCCCGGCGCTTTGCGCAGCTTTGCGGGAGCGCTACTTGCGACCGCAGCCGCGCTTCGCGCTCACCCCCGCGCTCGCGTTTGCGCGCGCGGCGATGGACGTTTCCGACGGCCTCGTCGGCGATCTGGCGAAAATGCTGCGCGCGAGCGGTGTCGGCGGCGTGCTGGAACTGGCGCAAGTTCCCTTCTCCCCCGCCGCGCAGGCGTGGCTGGCGGCGCAACCGGAGGGAAACGATATTGCGGTGACGGGCGGCGACGATTACGAGGTGCTGGCCGCAGTTCCGCCCGAACAGGCGGCCGCGTTCGAAGCCGCGGCGAGGATTCCCGTGACACGCATCGGGACCGTAAGAGAGGGGACATTCGAGGTGCGGGATCTCGCCGGAAAGACGGTGAATTTCGCGCGAGGATCTTACAGTCACTTCTGAACGAAAGTCGTCAACATGCTCAACGCTCAAGATCTTGGCGTACGCCTCTCTGTCGCGGCGGCGCTCGCGCATGAAGCGGGACAACTCGCTCTGAAGCGGTTTCGAGACCGCAGCTTCAAGATCGGATTCAAGGGGCCGCAGGATTATCTGACCGAGGTGGATCAGGAGGTCGAGCGCCTCGTGGCGGCGCGGTTGCATGGTCTGTTTCCCGGAGACGGCTTCATCGGGGAGGAAGGCGAGGGCCGTGTCGCGAAGGCGCACGCCCCGACCTGGGTGGTCGATCCTATTGACGGCACCGCCAATTTCGCGCGCGGCGCGCCGCATTTTTGCGTCTCCATCGCGCTCACCGACGGCGTCAAGGCGCTGGCGGGCGCTATCTACGATCCCGCCGTCGATGAACTGTTCACCGCCGCCCTTGGCCGCGGGGCGTTCCTCAACGGCGCACCAATTCAAGTCACGGAGACGACGGCGCTTCGCACGGCCTCGGTCGAGGTCGGCTGGAACTTGCGTTCGGGGCCGGAGACATTTTTGGGAGTCATGCGCCATGTCGCCGAATCGGGCGCTGCGCCGATGCGCTGCGGCTCCGGCGCGCTAGCGCTAGCCTATGTCGCGGCCGGGCGTTCCGACGCGTTTCTGGAGCCGCACATCAACGCGTGGGATTGTCTGGCGGGCAACGTGCTGGTCGAAGAAGCGGGCGGCTACGTCAGCGATTTCCTCGCCCGCGACGGGTTGACCAGAGGCAATGCGCTGCTCGCCTGCACGCCGGGCCTGCGCAAAGCGCTCACCGAAATCGCCGTGAAGGTGGGGATCGTCCTGTGAGCGAAATCGAACTCAATCATGGCGCGGCCTGCCTCCGCGTCGCCCACCTCGGCGCCGAAGCGCGCGGCTGGCGCGTAGGAACGACAGAATTGCTATGGCCGGGCGATCCCGCGATCTGGCCGGAGATAAGCCCAATTCTGTTTCCGGTCGTCGGCTGGACGCGCGACGGCGCCCGTGTGAATGGACGACAATTCGCGCTCGGCCTGCACGGCTTCGCCCGTCGCCAGACTTTTGTCGAGAACCATCGCGCGCCAGATTTCGTGCGCCTCGTCGCGCGCGACGATGCCGAAACCCGCGCCGTCTACCCGTTCAGCTTTCAGTTCGCGGTTGAGCACCGCGTGAGCGACGCGCTTTGGGAGACAGCGCTGGAAGTCACGAATACCGGCGACATTCCCATGCCTTACGCCTGCGGGTTGCATCCGGGATTTAACTGGCCGTTCGGCGCGGCTTCGCGCGAGGGCGCCTCGATCCGCTTTGCCGAGGCCGAGCGTCCGGACGTTCCCGACATCGCGCCGGGCGGCCTGATAGCTTCGACCCGCCATCCCGTACCGTTACGCGGGGGCTGCGTCCTGCCGCTCGACGAGGCCCCGCTGGCGCAGGACGCCGTCTGTTTCCTCGACGCCGCCAGTCGCGCTCTCACCTTCCAGCAAGCGGACGGCTCCGCTATCGAGATGACGCTTGACGGTTTCCCGCATCTGGCGCTCTGGACCCGCCCGCCCGCGCCCTATCTGTGTCTTGAGGCGTGGACGGGCTACAGCGACATGCAAGACTTCGTCGGCGATTTGTTTGAAAAGCCGGGCATGCGCGTGCTGGCCCCCGGCGCCCGCGCCCGCCACGCCGCCGTCTATCGCTTCCTGCCGCGCGCCTGAGGATCGGTCGCCAAGCCTCTGACGGGCAAGGGTCTCACCACATATCAAGCGCGACGCGGGCTTCGTCCGACATGCGGCTCTGGTCCCACGGCGGGTCGAAGGTGATCGTCGCTTTTGCGCTCTTCACCCCCGACACGGTATTGACCGCATTCTCGACCCAGCCCGGCATTTCGCCCGCAACGGGACAGCCCGGCGCCGTCAAAGTCATCTCGATGGCGACATTGCGCTCGTCGTCGATATCGACGTTGTAGATGAGGCCGAGTTCATAGATGTCTGCCGGAATCTCCGGGTCGTAGACCGTCTTCAGCGCGGCGATGATGCCGTCCGTCAGGGCCGCGATGTCTTCCGCGCTTATCGAAGCGGGGGATTTGAGCGCCGGCTCATTCATGCGCGCCTCACTGGAACAGCTTGTGCGCGCGTATTAGCGCGTCGGCCAGAACGTCGATTTCGGCGCGCGTGTTATAGAGCGCGAACGAGGCGCGGCAGGTAGAACTGACCCCGAGGCGCTGCATAAGCGGCATGGCGCAATGCGTGCCTGCCCGTACCGCTACGCCCGAGCGGTCGATCAGCGTGGCGATATCATGCGCATGGGTGCCTTCCATCGCGAACGAAACGATCGGCCCTTTTCCCGGCGCGGTGCCGTAAATGCGCAACGAGTTGATGCGGCTGAGCCGCTCGTGGGCATAGGCTGTCAGTTCAGCTTCATGCGCCGCGATGGCCTCTCGCCCTACCCCTTCCATGTAATTGAGCGCTGAGCCCAGACCGACCGCCTCAGCGATCGGCGGCGTGCCGGCCTCGAATCGGTGCGGCGGCACATTGTAGGTGACGGTGTCTCTCGTCACCTCCTGAATCATCTCGCCGCCGCCGTTGAAGGGCGGCAGGTCAGCGAGACGGTCGGCTTTCCCGTAAAGCACGCCGATCCCCGTCGGACCGTAGAGCTTGTGGCCCGTGGCGACGACGAAATCCGCGTCCCACTCGCGCACGTCGAAATGGCCATGAACGGCGGCTTGGCTGGCGTCCACGAGCACCGGGACGCCCCGATCATGGGCCAATGCGACGATCTCCCGGATCGGCGCGACCGTACCCAGCACGTTGGACATCGCGGAGACGGCGACCATTTTCGTGCGCGGGCCGATGGCCTCGGCAAACCGCTCCAGCAGGAGCGAGCCGTCCTCCTCCACGTCCACCCATCTGAGAACGGCGCCTTTCTTCTCGCGCCAGAAATGCCACGGCACGATGTTGGCGTGATGCTCCAATACGCTCAGCACGACTTCGTCGCCCGCGCCGATGCGCTGGCCGTAGCCAGCCGCCACCAGATTGATCGCCTCCGTCGCCGAGCGCGTGAACACGATCTCATCGACCGAGGCTGCATTGAAGAAGCGCATCACGCTCTGACGCGCGTCCTCGTAAGCGTCGGTCGCGGCGTTAGCGAGAAAATGCAGGCCGCGATGCACATTGGCGTATTCGTGCTCATAAAAATGCCGCATGCGGTCGAGCACGATTCTGGGTTTCTGCACGCTGGCGGCGTTGTCCAGATAGACAAGCGGTTTCCCGTAAGGCCGCTCGGCCAGTATGGGGAAATCAGCGCGCGCGCGCTCGACATCGTAGGTTCTGACGGGCGCGTTCATGCGGCCCTCCTCTTCAACCAGATTCGCAACACGCCGGCGAGAACCTCGCGGACCGTCTCGTCGGCGACCCGATCCAAAGCCTCGACGCCGAACGCCTCCAGCAACATTGCTTCGGCGTCGGCCTTCGGGATGCCGCGCGCCTGAAGGTAAAACACCTGCTCGGGGTCGAGCGCGCCAACCGTCGCGCCGTGGCCGCACACCACGTCGTCGGCGAAGATTTCCAACTCGGGCTTGTTGTTCATTTGCGCGTTCGGCGACAGCAGCAGCGCCTGCGACTTCATGCTTCCATCGGTCTTCTGGGCGTATTGATCCACGATCACCTTACCCTGATAGACGCCCACGGCTTCGTCGGCGACGATGTGGCGGAAGAATTCGCGACTTTGGCCGTTGGGGGCGGAATGGCGAACGGTCAGCGTCGTGTCGGCGTGGCGGGCGCCGTCGATCAAGGACAGACCGTTAAGAGCGATTTTCGCCGCTGGCCCGGTATGCCAGGCGTGTATCTGCCGACGAGCCAGCGTGGCGCCGCAGACGAGCGCGAAATTCGTGAAGAGCGCGCCGGCGCCGAGCCGCGCCGTCGGCGCCTCCAGATGAAGCGCCGCGTCGTCGGCGACAAGCGTAGTCCAGTCGCAGGTCGCGCCGTCGGCGAGGTCGATGTGGGCAATGACGTTGCGCTGCGTTTGCGCGTTGGCGCCCTCGAAACGCTCGAACACCGTAACTTCGGCGCCCGTGGGCGCGGCCAGCGCAATGCGCGCATAAATCGCGCCGGGTCCGTCCAGATGAACGAGATCGAATGTGACGGGGCCCGCATCGGCGGCGATGTCCACGCGCAGCGTAGCGGACGCAAACGCCGCGTTCAGCGCCCCAACGGCGTCGGCCATCTCAGCTACGTCGTCGTCAAGCGCGATGGTTACGCCCCCCGGCGCGTGGTCGGAAAGGCTTGGCGCAAAATGACCGTCCACCAGAACCAGACGCGTCGTCCCCACGCGGGGCAGGCCCGCCAGCGCGCTTTCCGCGGATTTCAACCGAGCGGCGTCGGGCGCCGGGACGGGCGACGCGGCGTGCTTGAACGCGGCGCGCAGGTCGGTGTAATGCCACGCCTCGTCGCGACGGCTCGGCAGCCCCCGCGCTGCGAACGCCGCGTAGGCGTCGGCGCGTGGCCCCTTGACGCCAAGGGCGGCGAAATTCGCGTCCAACGCGGTTTCGGCCTGGGTGCGAAGTCTGGAAATGTGGGCGGTCACGCGGCGGCCTCGGAATAATCTCGGTAGCCGTTGCGCTCCAGTTCCAGCGCCAGTTCCGGCCCGCCAGTCTTCACGATGCGGCCCTTCGCCATCACGTGCACGACATCGGGCCTGATGTGATCGAGCAGGCGCTGGTAATGCGTGATAACGAGGAACGAACGGCCCGCGTCGCGCAAAGCGTTGACGCCCTCGGAGACGATCCTCAGCGCATCGATGTCGAGGCCCGAATCGGTTTCGTCGAGAACGCACAGGCGCGGTTGCAGTAGCGCCATTTGCAGGATTTCGACGCGCTTCTTCTCGCCGCCCGAGAACCCGACATTGACGGCGCGCTTCAGCATGTCGAAATCGACCTTGAGGCTCGACGCGGCGCCCTTGACGGCGCGCATGAAGTCCGGCGTCGTCAGATCGCCCTCGCCGCGCGCCCGGCGCTGCGCGTTGAGCGACGCCTTGAGGAAAGTCATGGTCGCCACACCGGGGATCTCGACCGGATACTGAAACGCGAGAAATACGCCCTTGGCGGCCCGTTCGTTAGGCGGCATTTCCAGCAGGTTCTCGCCATTAAACAGGATTTCCCCGCCCGTCACCTCGTAGTCGGGCTTGCCGGCGATCACATAGGACAGCGTCGACTTGCCGGAACCGTTGGGGCCCATAATCGCGGCCACCTGCCCCGCCTCGACCGTCAGGCTGAGGCCGTCGAGGATGGGCTGGTCGTGGATGGAGACGGAGAGGTTTTTGACTTCGAGCATACGCTATTGTCCTGATTTGAGCCGTGCGGCGCAGAATTCGCGGACTTTCCGGTCCACCGCTTCAACGCGTCCAAATTCTTCCGCCACCGCTAAAGCCGAAACCGTCGCCATGCGTCCACCGGCGGTGGCATATCGGTACATTGTCGACGCGGCGCTCAAGTGATCGAAACCCTTGAACCTTTCGCGCGATACATGACCCTCCGGTGGGCGATGCGCCAGATCGGCCATACCATGCCCGACGCCGGCGGCGATGAGGTCAATCTCCAAAACCGCGCGCCGTAACTTTTCGACCGTCTGCTGGAGAAAATATTCCACTCGTCGCCGCAATACGGTTTGACGTCGCCGCGCCGCCTCCAATTCCTCGGCCGCGATAACGGGAAACGCGTCAACCCGTCGGCGATGCATAGACACGCCTTCCGCGCTGCAGAATTTCGCCGACGAACGGGTGCGGGTATTTTCGCTCCTCTTCAAAAACCTCGGCCGAGCACGCCGCCACGTCGCAGGCGACGCCGAGATCACGCAAAGGCGCGCGAACCCGCGCGTAATCGGTCGATCCAAAGACGCCTTCGGCTTTTACGACCACCAGCAGGTCAAAGTCGCTGTCCACGCGCGCCCGCCCGTCGGCACGGCTGCCCAACAACCATATCTTGCGCGGGTCCAAGTTGGCCGCAAGGCTCTCGACGATCCCGGCCAGCGCAGCTTCCGGGCCGCCGTAGATGCCGGTGTTCGCGGGCGACATCACCCCACGCTCCCTTCCAGCGAAATCGCGATCAGCTTTTGCGCTTCGACCGCGAACTCCATCGGCAGTTGCTGCAACACGTCGCGCACGAAGCCATTGACGATCAAGGCCGTCGCCTCCTCGCCCGACAGTCCGCGCTGCTGGCAATAGAACAGTTGATCCTCGGAGACCTTCGACGTGGTCGCCTCATGCTCGAAGATCGTCTGCGCGTTCTTCGCCTCGATATAGGGCACGGTATGCGCACCGCACTGATCGCCGATCAACAGCGAGTCGCAATTGGTGAAATTGCGCGCGCCCGTCGCCTTGGCGTGGGCCGAAACCTGCCCGCGATACGTGTTCTGCGAACGTCCCGCAGCGATCCCCTTCGAGATGATGCGGCTCGTCGTGTTGCGGCCGAGATGAATCATCTTGGTGCCGCTATCGACCTGCTGGTAGCCGTTGGAGATGGCGATGGAATAGAACTCGCCGCGCGAAGATTCGCCGCGCAGGATGCAGCTTGGGTATTTCCAGGTGATCGCCGACCCGGTTTCGACTTGCGTCCAGGAAATCTTGGAGCGCGCGCCCCGGCAATCGCCACGTTTGGTGACGAAGTTAAACACCCCGCCTTTGCCGTTCTTGTCGCCGGGATACCAGTTCTGCACCGTCGAATACTTGATCTCCGCGTCGTCATGCGCGATCAACTCCACCACCGCTGCATGAAGCTGGTTCTCGTCACGCTGCGGCGCGGTGCAGCCTTCCAGATAGGACACGTAAGCGCCCTTGTCGGCGATGATCAGCGTGCGCTCGAACTGGCCGGTGTTGGCCTCGTTGATGCGAAAGTAAGTTGACAATTCCATCGGGCAGCGCACGCCCGGCGGCACATAGACGAACGAGCCGTCGGAGAATACGGCCGAGTTGAGCGTCGCGAAGTAATTGTCGGTTGAGGGCACGACCGAGCCAAGGTATTTGCGCACCAGATCGGGATGCTCGCGCACGGCTTCGGAAAAGGAACAGAAGATCACGCCCGCCTTCGCCAGTTCCGCCTTGAAGGTGGTCGCGACCGACACCGAATCGAACACCGCGTCCACAGCGACGCGCGGCCGTTCCACGCCCGCGAGCAATTCCTGCTCGATGAGCGGGATGCCCAGCTTGGCGTAAGTCTTCAGCAACTCAGGATCCACCTCGTCAAGCGACTTGAGCGAAGGCTTCTGCTTGGGAGCGGAATAATAATACAGGTCCTGATAATCGATTTTCGGATAATCGACCCGCGCCCACGTGGGCTCCTCCATCGTGAACCAGCGGCGCAGCGCTTCCAGGCGCCATTGCAACAACCATTCCGGCTCGCCCTTTTTGGCGGAAATATAACGCACGGTGCTCTCATCGAGCCCTTTGGGCGGTTTCTCCGACTCGATGTCGGTGACGAAACCATACTTATACGCGTCCACGTCTATCGAACGGACGCGGTCGACCGTCTCCTGGACCGCCGCCATACTGACATCTCCTCGCCTTGACGGTTTCAAGGACCGTCGGTGGGGGTCGCAAATTGCGAAGGCGGGAAAACCCGCCGCGCTCCTATATCGGCGCGACGGCGCTTATTTGCAACGCTTTCAAATTGGGGTCTCAGGAAATTCAGCCCGCCAGCTTGACCGCCGCCGGCGCGGGCGCGTTGGTCTGCCCGACTTCTCCGCGCAGCCGCGCGACCGTTTGGCGCAGCAACTCGCGCGCCCGCGAAGCGGAATCTTCCGGCCCCGCCTCGCGCGCCGCCATCTTTTCCTGAAACACCCGATAATCGGCGAATTTGAGGCGCATTGGCGTGGCGATCGCCTCGCCGAAGGCGATGGCTTCGCGGTCGGCCAGGGACGACAGAAAGTTCAGCGCGCCCTGGCTCGAAGCGCCCGCCGCCTCCGCCATCATGTCCTTGTCGCGCTCGTTGGAAAGACGCATGGCGAACATGGTCGAACATTGCGAAAGCACGGTCTGGTCGAGTTCGCTGGGGCGCTGCGTAACGATGCACAGCGAGGCCCCGTATTTGCGCCCCTCCTTGGCGATGCGCCCGATCGCGCGCCGCGTCGGCTCGAAGCCCATGTTGAGGTTGGCGGGAATGTAACGGTGCGATTCTTCGCACAAAAGGGCTACCTGAACCTCGCCATGGCAGGCCGCCGCCACTTCGAACGAAAGCCGCGCGAGCACCGAGACGACCGCGTTTACGACCTCGTTGGGCAGGCCGCCGACCTGGACGATGGTCACGGGCAGGCGCTCCATCGGCAGCCGGAACAGCGAACCGATCACCTTGGCCATGACGTCCTCGACCATCACCTTGCCGAACATGAAGCGATAGCGGGGATCGTGGCTCAGCGCCTCCAGACGGTTCTTGAGCGTACGAAGGTCGGCGCGGGCGTAACGAGGGTCGAGCTTGCCGGACCAGTCGTCGAGCGTCAGCAACGCGTCGGCGATGCGATAGGGCACGGGGGTGTCGGCGCTGATCCACGACCCTTCCTGCGGCGAGTTGCGACGCAGCGAGGCTTCGCTCACCTTGCCGGCCATGGCGAATTTCTGCTTGGCCGCGCGGATCACCTCGTAAAGCGCATCCGACTCGTCGGGGTTAGGCTTGCGCCCGGCATAGACGACGTCGAGCATCTCCTCGAAGCGGAACATCCAATAAGGCAGATCGAGCGTGTCGGAATCGACGATATTCGCCTGGCCCTTAAAATGGGCGGCGTATTCGTTGTGCGGATCGACGATGATCATACGCAGGCGCGGCTGCTCGCGCACGCATTGCTTGACGATCATCGACACCGAGGTCGTCTTGCCGACGCCGGTCGAGCCGACGATGGCGAAATGCCGCCGGGTCAATTCGTCCACGCTCACCATCGCGGAAATCGTCGGATTCTGGCTCAGCACGCCGACCTCGACGACCCGCGCGTTCTCCACCGAGAAGATCGCCTTCAGATCGCTCGCGCGAATGCGATGGGCGACGGAGCCCAAGGTGGGAAACGCATGAATGCCGCGATAGAATTTGGGCGCCCCGCTCTCCTGATCGACGATCTCGCCGCACAATTCGATCCTGACCAGGGCGATATTGAGCGCGTCCGTGCGCCAGCGATTTTCGGGGATGGTGATGTCGCACACCTGCCCCACCATGCGCGCACCGTCGTGGACGACCGAAATAAGATTGCCCACCGACCAGTAATCGCCAGTCTCCGAGCCGCTCATCTCGCAGGCGATGACGCCGTGCGTCCCCGTCAGCGAAACCAGATGTCCCAGAATGCGCCGAACGCGGCGATCCGGCGCGCCGGCGGAAGCGGCAGTCTCGTCAGCGGAGAACGATGTCATGAGCGGGTCCGAAAGTGCGGCGGGAACTCAATGCGTTACGTAACTCTCAAGCTGTAAAGATATTGTTTTGAACGCACTTTGACTTCGAGATTTTGGACGATTTCCTCCGGTCGCCGTCAGGGCCGTTGCGCCGAACGGCGTCGCGGGGCGGCGGGCGGTTCGACAAGCCCCTGCCCGCGCCCCGAAAGGCTGGGATGGGTGAGAAAAAACTTGTGCGCGTCGAACGGCGCTTCGCCGGGCCCGGGCACGACCCGTTCGCTCGTGCCGTCCGGCAACAGCCGGTAGCTCTGCTGATTGTCCTTGATGTTGCTTTCGAGGATCTGGTTGAGCACCTGCTCGTGAACCGTCGGATTGCGCATTGGCGCCAGCGCCTCCACGCGGCGGTCGAGATTGCGCGGCATGAGATCGGCGGAGGAGATGTAGACCCGCGCCTTAGGGCTGGGCAGACCATGCCCCGCGCCGAAAGCGTAGATACGGGCATGTTCCAGAAAGCGCCCGACGATGGATTTGGCGCGGATATTGTCCGACAACCCCGGCACGCCCGGCCGCAGGCAGCAGATGCCGCGCACCACCAGATCGATCTGCACCCCCGCCTGGCTCGCACGGTAGAACGCGTCGATCATCTCGGCGTCGACGAGCGCATTGCATTTGGCCCAGATGGCGGCGGGCTTGCCGGCTAAAGCGAAACCAATCTCCTCCTCGACATGATCGAGCAGCCGTTTGCGCAGCGAGAACGGCGAGATCGCCATGCGCTCCAGCCCGTCGGGCTCCGCATAGCCGGTGATGAAATTGAAAGTCCGCGCCACGTCGCGCGCGATGGCGGGATCGGCGGTGAAATAGGAGATGTCGGTGTAGATGCGCGCGGTGACGGGGTGATAATTGCCCGTGCCCAGATGACAATAGGTGACGAGCGCGCCCGCCTCGCGCCGCACCACCATCGACAATTTCGCGTGCGTCTTCAGTTCGATGAAGCCATAGACCACCTGCGCGCCGGCGCGCTCCAGATCGCGCGCCCAGCGAATATTGGCCTCCTCGTCGAAGCGAGCTTTCAGTTCGACCAGCGCGGTGACGGATTTGCCCGCCTCCGCCGCCTCGATCAAAGCGCGCACGATGGGGCTGTCGGCGGAGGTGCGGTAGAGCGTCTGCTTGACCGCCACGACATTGGGGTCGCGCGCGGCCTGATTGAGAAATTGCACGACGACGTCGAACGACTCGTACGGATGGTGGACCACGAAATCCTTAAGGCGGATCGCGGCGAAGCAATCGCCTCCGTTCTCGCGGATGCGCTCGGGAAAGCGCGGGATGAAGGGCGGGAACTTGAGGTCCGGGCGTTCGAGCGCGACGACGCGCGACAATTCGTCGAGGCCCAGCATGCCCTCGATATAGACGACGCCCGAGGCCAGCACGTCGACGTCGCCCGTGACGAAGGCGCGCAACGCGGGCGGCATGCCGGCCTCGATCTCCAGCCGGATGACGGAGCCGCGGCGGCGCAGCTTCAGCGCGCTCTCGTAGAGCCGCACGAGGTCCTCGGCCTCCTCTTCGACCTCGATGTCGCTGTCGCGAATGACGCGGAAACTGCCATGCCCCGTAACGCGGTAGCCCGGAAACAATAGCCGCGCGAAGGCGACGATGGTCTGCTCCATGGCGACGAAACGCTGCACGCCCAGGCCCAGCGCGTCGGGCAGCTTGACGAGCCGGTCGACCTTGTTGGGAAATCGGATCAGCGCGCTCATCTTGCGCTTGTCCTCGACATGTTCGAGCGCCAGCGCCAGCGTGAAGCCCAGATTGGGGATGAAGGGAAAGGGATGGGCCGGATCAACCGCAAGCGGCGTCAGGACGGGGAAAACGTTGAGCAGAAAATGATCCTGCAACCATTCCCTCTCGGCCTCGGAAAGCTCGGCTACGTCGACGATGGCGATGCCCGCGCCGCTAAGTTCGCCGCGCAGGCTGAGCCAGCGCGTCTGCTGCTCGGCGACCAGCGCGGCGACGCCGACGCCGATCCGCTCCAGTTGCTCCGCCGCCGTCAGCCCGTCGTCGGAAGTCTCCGCCATGCCCGCCTGAACTTGGCCGACAAGTCCCGCCACGCGCACCATGAAGAATTCGTCGAGGTTGTTGGCCGAGATCGACAGGAAGCGCAGCCGCTCCAGCAACGGATGCGCGGGATTGTCCGATTCCTGCAAAACGCGGCGGTTGAATTCCAGCCACGACATTTCGCGATTTATGAATCTCTCGGGCCCTCCCGGGGCGGGCTGGCCGTTTTCGGGGCGAACGCCTGGCGCCCGTCTCATCACGCGCCTCGCCACCTCGACCCCTCCCCGTTGCGTCCACAGCCCCTGGCTCTTTCGTTTGGCGCAAACCCGACGCAGGCGCAATCGCAGCGTGTGCGGTCGCCGCGTCGCCTAGCCGTTGTCCGTCTCGCCCCATGTCCGGGCACTGGCGCGCGCGGGAGTCCACTGGCGTGCGACAAGGCTGAGCGCACGGGGGTACAGCGCGTGCTCCTGCTCCAGGACGCGAGCGGCCAGAGTTTCCCGTGTGTCGCCGGGCGCGACGGCGACCCGGGCCTGCGCGACGATCCCGCCGGAATCCAGTTCGGGCGTGACCCAGTGAACCGTGCAGCCGTGCTCGGCCACGCCGTCGGCAAGCGCCCGCGCGTGGGTGTCGAGGCCCTTGTAGGCGGGCAGCAGCGAGGGATGGATGTTGAGCGCGCGGCCCGCCCAGCGGCCAACGAAATCCGCGCTGAGAATTCGCATGAAGCCCGCCAGACAGATAAGTTCGACGCCGTGCGTGCGAAGCTCCGCGTCGAGCGCCGCTTCAAACGCGGCCCGCCCCATAGCGCGGGCGTCCAGCGAAAGCGTCCCGACACCCGCCTTCTGCGCCAGCGCCAGCCCCGCCGCCTCGGGGCGGTCCGTAGCGACGAGGACAATGCGGGCGGGATAATCGGGGGCCGCCGCCGCCCCGAGTAAAGCGCCCATGTTGGAGCCGCGCCCGGAAATGAGCACGGCGACGGGAAGTCGCGCGCTCAAAACGTCAGCCGCCCGTCCATCACGACGCGCTCGCCGTCGCGGGGCGTGAGCCGGCCGAGTTCCACGGGCGCCAGCCCGGCCGCGCGCAGCGCGGCGCCAGCCTCGGCGGCCCCCTCCTTGCGCGCGAATGCGACCATGCCGATCCCGCAATTGAAGGTGCGCAGCATCTCCGCCTCCGCGACCGGCCCCTCCTGCGCCAGCCAGCCGAATACCGTCGGCGGCGCAAAAGCCGACAGGTCGAGACGCACGGCGAGGCGATCGGGCAGCACGCGCGGCAAATTCTCGGGAAATCCGCCGCCCGTCACATGGGCGAGCGCGAGGATGGCGTCGGTCGCCCGAAGCGCGGCGAGCAGCGGCTTGACGTAGAGCCGCGTCGGCGTCAGCAGCGCCTGCGCCAACGTTTGAGCGGGCGCGAAGGGAGCCGGCGCATCCCACGCCAGGCCCGTCCGGGCGACGATGCGGCGCACCAGCGAGAAGCCGTTGGAATGAACGCCCGAGGACGGCAGGCCAAACACCACGTCGCCCGCCTTCAGCCCAGCCCTGGGCAGCAACGCGCCGCGCTCGGCGGCCCCCACGGCGAAGCCCGCGAGGTCGAAATCGCCGTTGGCGTAGAGCCCGGGCATTTCGGCGGTCTCGCCCCCAATCAGCGCGCAGCCCGCTTCCACGCAGGCCGCCGAGATGCCCTTGACCAGCGCCGCCCCCTGCACCGGATCGAGTTTGCCGGTTGCAAAATAATCGAGGAAGAACAGCGGCTCCGCGCCCTGAACGACGATGTCGTTGACGCACATGGCGACGAGGTCGATTCCGACCGTGTCGAAAATCCCCGCCTCGATGGCGATCTTCACTTTGGTGCCGACGCCGTCGTTGGCGGCGACGAGGATGGGGTCCCTGAAGCCTGCCGCTCGCAGGTCGAACAGGCCCCCGAACCCGCCGATCTCGGCGTCCGCCCCGGGGCGGCGCGTCGCGCGCACCAGCGGCTTGATCGCCTCCACCATGGCGGATCCTGCGTCGATGTCGACGCCCGCGTCGGAATACGTTAGGCTTTGGGTCAGGTTTTCCGCCATCCGCCTCTCCATGATCGCCGCGCGTTTCGCATGGCGAGCCGCAAAGTCCAATAGGCTTTGAACAGCCGCACGCGGGCCTTGCTGTAAGGGATGCCGGCGCCG
The DNA here is from genome assembly GCA_043784465.1 of Hyphomicrobiales bacterium. Classification (GTDB taxonomy): domain Bacteria; phylum Pseudomonadota; class Alphaproteobacteria; order Rhizobiales; family Beijerinckiaceae; genus Roseiarcus. Next base: position 15,958 of record JAYVYJ010000070.1, on the reverse strand, counting down.
GAGGCGCGGCGGCGCAGGCGGCGGCGCATGTAGCGGCGCGCCCAGCGCGGGCAATAATGCTCAAAGGTTCGATCGATCAGGGCGATCTCAACGCCGCCGAGCCGCAGCGTCTCGGCGAGCGCGAATTGCTCGACGTCGTGCTTGCGCAGCCCCGCCGCCCACAGGCGCTCGATGAGGATTATGGCGTCCTCGACGAGCGGCAGATGTTCGCTGCGCACGGCGACGAGGCCGGAATTGAGCATGACGGCTCGCTCGTGGTCGAGCCGGTACGCGCCCAGATGGGGAAGCTGCGTCGCGAATGGAGGGAAGGACGGATAGGGATCGCGGCGCACGAAAAGGTTCATCGCCGCGCCTCGCGCCAAAGCCGCTTCGATCTCGTCGGCGAAGCCGGGACGGATAAAACTGTCGAGGTCAAGCAATACGCAGGGACGCCCGAAGCGCCGCAGCGCGTCGGCGAGGACCATCGGCTTGATCCGATGGACGTAGCCGCTGGCGCGCGCGTGTAAGAGCAGCGGCGCCACGTCAACCAGCGTCGCGGCGAGATCGGCGAAAGCCTCCGGCCGATCCGAATAAACAGCGATTGCGTGCCCGGAAAAGCCCCGCCGCTCACCGCCCCCTCCCCCCTCGGGGGGGAGGGCTGAGGAGAGGGGGCGCCCGCCACCCCCAGCCGTCTCGCGGTCTATCTCCGCCCGCAACGTCTCAAAGCTGTAACGCAACTCCCGCTCGGCGGCCGGCGACCGCCCGTAACAGAGATAGACGAACACCGTCACCCCAGCAGCGGCGCCCCGCCGCGCGCCAGGATTTCGCGCACCCTTCCCACCATATCGCCTTCAGGAATTGTCGTCTGCGCCTTGGCGCGCATCTCCAGATAATCCGCGCGGTCCTTGTTGGCCTTGGCGAGTTCCGCGCCCAGCGCCAGATCGCGCACGACGACCTGCGGCCCGCCCTCGGCCTCGCGCTCGTTGGAGCCCTGAATGACGGCGACGAGCGAGCCGCGCCGGTCGGCGTATTTAAGCTGCGCGTTCATCTTGCCCTCGCCCAGATAAATCTCGGCGGCGATCCCCGCCCCGCGCAGCGTAGCGGCGAGCTTCTGGTAATCGCCCATCCGGTCGCGATCCATCGCCAGCACGACGACCGGGCCGGGTTTGGCCGATTGGGTTACGATGGGGCTGTTGATCGCCTTCAGCGCCGACAGAAGGCGGGAGACGCCGACCGAGAAGCCCGTCGCCGGAACGGGATCGTCGCGAAAGCGCGCGACGAGCCCGTCATAGCGCCCGCCGCCGCCGACCGAGCCGAAGCGCACCGGCCGCCCGGTCTCGTCTTTGACCTCGAAGGTCAGTTCGGCCTCGAAGACGGGGCCGGTGTAATATTCGAGGCCGCGTACTACGGAGGGGTCAATGCAAATTGCGCGCTGGGCGTATCCCGCGCCAGCCGCGAAATCGGCGATCTGCTGCAATTCATCGAGACCCTCTTGATATTTCGGCGTATCGAACAAGCCGCGCAGGGACTTGATGGTAAGGCTGTTACTTGCTTGGCCAGTATCGTCGTCGAGTGGAAACTTCGGTTCGAGGTAGTTTAGAAGTTTTTCAACATCGCCTGCGGAAAGATTTGCCCCCTTCGTAAAATCCCCGCTCTCGTCCTTGCGCCCCTCGCCGAGCAGCGCCCGCACCCCGTCCGGCCCCAGCCGGTCGAGCTTGTCGATAGCGCGCAACACGATCAGCCGCCGCCCGGCGTACTCCATCTCGCCCAGCCCGATGGCTTCCATCACGCCGTCCAGCACCTTGCGGTTGTTGACCTTGACCACATATTGACCGCGCGCGATCCCTAGCGCCTCCAGACAATCCGCCGCCATCATGCAGATCTCGGCGTCCGCCGCCGGCGACGTCGCCCCAACCGTGTCCGCGTCGAATTGCATGAACTGGCGGAATCGCCCCGGCCCCGGCTTCTCATTGCGAAACACCCAGCCAGAGCGAAACGAGCGATACGGCTTGGGGAGCCGCTCGTAATTCTCCGCGACATAGCGCGCGAGCGGCGCGGTCAGGTCGTAGCGCAGCGACAGCCATTGCTCGTCGTCGTCCTGAAACGAGAACACGCCCTCGTTGGGCCGGTCGAGATCGGGCAGGAATTTGCCTAACGCCTGCGTATATTCGACGAACGGCGTCTCCACCGCCTCGAACCCATACAGCGCATAAACCTCGCGGATTTTCGCCATCATGGCTTCCGCTGCCGCCATGTCGGCGGCGTCGCGGTCGCTGAAACCGCGCGGCTTCACAGCTTGCGCCTTGTCGGTCATGGCGAAATCCCGTTCAAATTAGTCCGGCGCCGATGTTGATCGTCAGCGCCAGGATGATCGTGTTGAAGAAAAACGCGATGACGCTCTGGACGAGGACCACCGCGCGCGTCGTCGGCGTCGTCAGGTTGACGTCCGCCGTCGCGCAGGCGCAGCCGATGGTGAACGCCTCATAGCAGAATTCCCCCCAACCCGGCCTGTCGCATTGCGGGAAGGCGAAGCCGCCGATCAGGCCGTCGTCCTCGCTGCCGTCCTGCACATAGTAATGTGCGGCGTAGTGTAGCGCGAACATCAGATGCGTGAAGGCCCAGGAACTGAGGATCGTCGCGCCGACGAGGCCCAGATGCAGCGCCTTGTTGGCGCCGTGCATCTCCTTGACGGGCCCCAGCTCCCAGACGATGGCGACCAGCGCCCAGGTCGCGGCGATCACCGCGATCAGCAGAAGCGTTCCCGTCTTTTCATCTTCCTGCGCGGCATGCTTCTCGATGCCGTCGCCGGGCGTGGTCCACATCATCTGCACGACCAGCGCCAGAAATAGCCACGCCCCGACGTTCCAGCCAATGAGAGCGCGGGTCGCCTCCCGAATCTGCCAGGGACACAGGGCGAACGCGAGGACGCCCGCCCCGGCGCCGATCAGCAGGCGCGGCCGGCGCGTGAACGTCGTGATATATGCAGCCGTGGCCATGACCTGCTCCCGTCGCCGTCGGCCTTGCCCCAGCGCGGGAAGGGAATCAAGCGCGCGGTCTTGTTGACAGCGCCGCCGCTTTCCGCAACGCGTGCCGTCATGACCGGTGAAGACGACGACAAGGCGCTGAAGGCTCGGCTCGACCGCCTGGGCGGCGAGATCGGCTCCGCCAAGCCGGAGCCCAAACCCTTTTCGCCGCCCTTCCCCGGCATGTCGCGCTCCGACCGCGCCGCGATGTCGCTGGCCGTGCGTGCGACCAGCGAGATCGTGGCGGGCGTCGCCGTCGGCGCCGTCATCGGCTTCGGGCTGGACTGGCTTCTGGGCACGCGCGCGGCCTTCCTAATTCTGTTCGCGCTGCTGGGCGTTGCGGCGGGCCTGTGGAACGTGATCCGCGCCGCTACGCCAAAGGGCGGCGGATGAAGGGCTTATTTCCGCTTGCCGCGCGCGAGGGGGTTGTCTAAGGAAACGCCGCGCGCGGCGCCGCACAATGGCGCTGCGTAATAGGGGCAAGAAAAAGTGGCCAAAGCGGGACCCTCGATCAATCCGATCGAACAATTTGAGCTGAGCCGGGTCGTGCGCGTCATCGTCGGCCATGCCGACGTCTCCCTCACCAATTCCGCGATTTTCATGGCCATCGCGGCCGGCCTCACGCTGCTGTTGATGGCGCAGACCGCAAGGGGCACGGTCGGCGCGCCCGGCCGCATCCAGTCGCTTGGCGAAATGGCTTACGAGTTCGTCGCTGGTATGGTGAAGTCGTCGGCGGGCGAGGAAGGCATGCGCTTCTTCCCGCTCGTGTTTTCGATCTTCATGTTCATCCTGTTCTGCAATCTCGTAGGGTTCGTGCCTTACGCCTTCACCGCGACCAGCCACATCGTCATAACGGCCGCGCTGGCCCTGGTCGTGTTCTTCACCGTCATCATCGTCGGCTTGAGGGAACATGGCTTGCACTTCTTCAAGCTGTTCGTGCCCGACGGCGCGCCCGCCGTACTGCTGCCGGTGGTGGTGGCCATCGAGGTGATCTCCTTCTTCTCGCGGCCCCTGAGCCATTCGGTGCGTCTGTTCGCCAACATGTTGGCCGGACACATCACGCTCAACGTGTTCGGCGGCTTCGTCGCCATGCTGCTCGGCGCCTCGGCCGGCTTAAAAATTCTCGCGCTTCTGCCCTTCGCGATGACGATCGGGCTCGACGCGCTGGAACTGCTCGTCGCTTTCCTGCAAGCCTACGTGTTCGCCATGTTGACCTGCATGTACCTTAACGACGCGCTTCACCCCGGCCACTAAAGCCGATTCTTATCAGTTCAAGCCAAAATCAATCAGGAGCAAGCCTCATGGGACCCCATGAAATCGCCGACGCCGGGAAGTACATCGGCGCAGGTCTGGCCGCCATCGGCATCGGCTTCGCCGGCATCGGCGTCGGCGGCCTGTTCGGCCAGTTCCTCGCCGGCGCGTTGCGCAATCCCTCGGCGGTGGAAGGCCAATTCGGCCGCCTGATCTTCGGCTTCGCGGTGACGGAAGCGCTCGGCATTTTCGCGCTGCTGGTCGCGCTGCTGCTCCTGTTCGTTGTCTGACGCCGTTCCGGGGGGCGCCGCTGCGCGCTCCCTCCCCTTTTGAGGTCGACCCGCTCACGATGGCCAACCCCACAGACAACACAACCACAGAAACCGGCCAGCCGGCCGGGCATCTGGCGTTCCCGCCGTTTGACACGAGCACGTTCCCGAGCCAGTTGCTCTGGTTCGCGCTTATCTTCGGGGGCATGTATTATTATCTGTCGCGCCGCTATCTCCCCGCTGTCGGGCGCCTGATCGAGACGCGCCACGCGCGCATCGCCAAGGACATCGACGAGGCCACCGGCCTGCATGCGCAGGCTCAGGCCGCCGCCGCCGAGCAGGAGAGGGCGATAGCCGGGGCGCGCACCCATGCGCAGGCCACCGCGCAGGCCGCGCGCGACAAGACCGCAGCGCAAGCCGACACGCGACGTCAGGCGCTGGAAAGCGACCTTAACGGCAAGCTCGCCGCAGCCCAAGCGCGCATCGACGCCAACCGTATCGCCGCCATGGCCAATGTGGCGGGCATCGCGCAGGAGGCGACGGGCGCCATCGTCGAGCGGTTGATCGGCCGCACGCCGAGCGCGGACGCCGTGAAGAAGGCGGTCACCGCCGCCGCCAACAGCTGAGGGCCAATATGGACGCCGAATTCTTCGTCCTCTGCGGCTTCATCGTCTTCCTGTTCCTGCTCGGGTACATGGGCGTGCACAAGACCGTGCTCGCGGGGATCGACAAGCGCGGACAGGCGGTTGCGGACGAATTGTCGCAAGCCTCGAAACTGCGTCAGGAGGCCGAGGCGCTGCTCAAGAGTTTCGACGCCAAAAAGGTGGAGGCGGAACGTCAGGCGGCGGGCATCGTCGCCGACGCGCGCGCGCAGGCCGAGCAACTCGCCAAGGACGCCGCCGTGCGCATGGAGGAGTTTGTGACGCGCCGCACCGCTCAGGCCGAAGCCAAGATCGCCTTCGCCGAGCAGCAAGCCGCCGCGCAGGTGCGCGGCGCCGCCGCCGATCATGCGGCGCGGGCCGCGGAAATCCTGCTGCGCGACGAGACCATGGGCGCATCGGGGGCCGAGCTTGTCACCCGCGAGATCGCGAGCCTCAAGGGCCGTCTCAACTGAACGTGGGAAAGCGCGGTAGTCTTGGGAGCGCGCTCACCGTATTCGCGCCGCGCCGGCTTGACCCGCGCGGCGCTTCGCGTTTGATGGCGTCCATGGAATCGGCGGTGGGGAAATGATGCGAAACGCCTTTCTCGGTCTGGCCTTGGCGGTGGGGCTGAGCTCGCTGGCCCACGCCGACAGCAACTATTCCGGCCCCGCCGAGCGGCGCTGGTCGCCCTACGTCGGCAATGTCTACAAGTGCGACGAACCCGCCATTCTTGCGCGCATGCAGGGCGTTTTCCGCACGGCGCAGAACGCCTATTGGAAAGAGGATTTGCAGATGCTGTCGCTTGACCGCATTCGCGAATTGAGCCTGCGCGGCAACGGCACGGAATATATCCCGCGCCGCTATTGCATCGCGCGTGGGCATTTCAGCGACGATAGCGTGCACACGGTGATCTTCGACATCGAAGAAGGCATGGGAATCATCGGCGTGGGTGACGGCGTGGAATATTGCGTGGTCGGCATGGACCGTATGTTCGCTTTCTCGCCCGCGTGCAGCACGCTGCGGCCCTATGCCGAGCGCACGCTCGGCTCCAAAGTGCTCGTCGAGCGGTATTGATGCGCGGGCTCGCCTTCGCAGCGACCCTTCTCGCGACGGCGGCCACGGCAGCGCCGACGCCGCCCGATCTCGTAGCCCCCGCGCGTTTCGACTATTACGTGCTGGCGCTCTCATGGTCGCCGGGCTTCTGCGACACGGGCGGGGCGAGCCGGTCGCCCGAGCAATGCGACAGCGGATCGAACGCGGCCTTCGTCACGCACGGTCTTTGGCCCAACGACGCGGGCGGGCGCGATCCGTGCGGGGACACGTTGCAGGCGGATTACGTGCCGAGCGCCGCGCTGAGCGTGGGCGAGCGGGTTTATCCGACGCGGGGGCTCGCGATCCACGAATGGCGCACGCATGGGGTTTGCACAGGGCTCGACGCGCAGCATTATTTCCGCGCCGTGCAGTTCGCGCGCGACGAGTTAACGATCCCGGAGACTTTGCGCCACCCAACCGCACGGTTCGAGACGACGCCCGCGGCGCTATTCAAAGCGTTCGCAGACGTCAACGCCAATCTTACGGCCGACAGCATGGCGGTGACCTGCGAGCGCGGCGAGTTGATCGACGTGCGCTTTTGCCTCACGCGCGACCTGCGCGCGTTCGCGATCTGCCCCGACGTCGTGCGGCGCTCCTGCCGGGGCGGTTCGCTCGTCGTCTCGCCGCTGCGATGAACTATCTCCACAGCTTCCACGCCGGCAATTTCGCCGACGTGTTCAAGCATGTGTTCCTGACCCGCGCGCTGGTCTATTTGTTGAAGAAGCCCGCGCCGCTGCGCTTCATCGACACCCATGCGGGAGCGGGGCGCTACGATCTCGACGACGACGCGGGCCGCCGCTCGCCCGAATGGCGCGACGGCATCGCGAGGTTGCTGAAAGCCAGACCGGCCGCGCCCATCGCCGCGCTGCTCGCGCCTTATCTCGAAGCGGTCGGCGCGTTCGACGCGGAAACGGGGCGCCCTGTATCTTATCCTGGCTCCCCGGCGTTGGCGCAGGCGATGTTGCGCGCGGACGACAAACTCGCGCTTTGCGAGGCCCACCCCAAGGAGCACGAACGGCTGATGGAGGCGCTCGGTCGCGACCGTCGCCTGCGCATCTCCAGCGCCGACGGCTACATGAGCCTTAACGCTTATGTGCCCCCCGTCGAGCGACGCGGTCTGGTGCTGGTCGACCCACCCTACGAGCAGCCCGACGAGGCCGAACGCGTCGTCGCTGCGCTTGGCAAGGCGCTCGCCAAATGGCCGCGCGGCTCTTACCTCCTGTGGCGCCCAATCAAGAGCGCGTTCGACGACTCGGCGTTTCTCAAGGCGATTCGCGGGCTCGGCGCTCCCGACATTCTCGGGCTGGAACTCGACGTCGGCGCCGTGGCGCCGGGGCCGAACTCCCCGGCCCCGCTGCGTCGCAATGGCCTCCTTTTCGTCAATCCGCCTTTCGGCCTCGCCGACGAAGCGCGTGTGCTGACGCCGTATCTGACGAAACTGCTGACGCGCGGCGGCCAGGGCGAATTCACCATCGACTGGATCGCGGCGCCGACCTGAGCCTTGCTCAAAGCGCGTAATTCCGTTTAGCTGTGAACAATGTTCGGGGAGAACGCGCTTGTCTTTACCGCCCGCTTTGCAAGGCCGCCTGCGGCTGCCCGTCATCGGCTCGCCTTTGTTCATTATCTCGAATCCCGCGCTGGTCATAGCGCAATGCAAGGCGGGAATCGTGGGGGCGTTCCCGGCGCTCAACGCGCGGCCGATCTCCCAACTCGACGAATGGCTGCACGAGATCACCGAGGCGCTCGCGGCGCACGACAAGACGCATCCCGAGGCCCCCTCGGCCCCCTTCGCCGTCAACCAGATCGTCCATCGCTCCAACTCGCGGCTGGAGGAGGATATGGCGATGACGGTGAAGTGGAAGGCGCCTGTCGTCATCACCTCGCTGGGCGCGCGCGAGGACGTCAACAGGGCTGTGCAAAGCTATGGCGGCGTCACGCTGCACGACGTCATCAACCAGACTTTCGCCCATAAGGCGATCGAAAAGGGGGCGACGGGGCTGATCTGCGTGGCGGCGGGCGCAGGCGGCCATGCGGGTTCTCAATCTCCGTTCGCGTTGATCGCCGAGACGCGGCAATGGTTCGACGGGCCGCTCGCCATATCGGGCGCCATCGCCACGGGCGGCGGAGTTCTGGCGGCGCAGGCGATGGGAGCGGATTTCGCCTATATCGGCTCGGCTTTCATCGCGACCGACGAAGCGCGCGCCGCGCCCGAATACAAACAGGCGATCGTCGATTCGACCGCCGCCGATATCGTCGGCTCCGACCTGTTCACCGGCGTTTTCGGCAATTACCTGCGCGGCTCCATCGAGCGCGCGGGCCTCAACCCCGATCATCTGCCCAGGGGCGACGTCTCGACCATGAATTTCGAGACGGCAGGGGGATCCAAACCGAAGGCATGGAAGGAGATCTGGGGCTCAGGCCAGGGCGTCGGCTCGATTAAGACCATCGTCCCCGCCGCCGCCCTCGTCGAGAAGCTTAGGGGCGAATACGAGGCCGCCCGGCGCCGCCTGGTGTGAGGCGTCAGGCAACCGCCGGCGCCAGCGTGGGCCGCCGGTCGAGCGCCCAGACCGCCATCGCCGCGATCAGACAGGCGACGCCCGCCAGGTAGAATGCGGGCGTGTAGGCGCCCAAAAGCGTCCGCGCAAGACCCCCGCCATAGGCGGCGGTCGCTGCGCCCAACTGATGGGCCGCGAAAATCCAGCCGAACACGACGCCTGCCCGGTTCGCGCCGAAGGTCATCGCGGTGAGTCGCACGGTGGGGGGCACGGTCGCGATCCAGTCGAGGCCATAGAACAAGGCGAAGAAAGACAAGGCGCCGACGGAGAACGACGAGCCCGGCAGATAAATCAGCGAGAGGCCCCGCAGGCCATAGTACATGAACAAAAGCGCGCGGTTGTCGACGCGGTCGGAGAGCCACCCCGAGCCGACCGTGCCGAAGAAATCGAACACGCCCATCATCGCCAGCACCGAGGCCGCCGTAATGGCGGATACGCCCACGTCGCCGCAATAGGAGATGAAGTGAGTCTGGATCAGCCCGTTGGTGCTGAGACCGCAGACGAAGAATGAGCCGAACAATATCCAGAACGCGGGGACTTTCGCGCTCTCGCGCAGCGCCGCGATGGGCGACCAGAAACCGGGATGCGGCGGCGGCGGCGCGGCAATCGCCCGCGCGCCAAAAGCCGGAAGGCCCAGATCGGCGGGCCGGTCGGCCATGAACGCGATCACGCCCGCCCCGGCGATGGCCAGGCCGATCAGCGTCGGCGCCATCGCCCAGCGCCAGCCGAAATGCGCCTCGAACCAGGTCGCCAGCGGCAGGAACGCAAGCTGACCCGTCGCCGTACTGGCGCTCAAGATCCCCGTGACGAGGCCGCGCCGATGCTCGAACCATCGCGTCGCGACGATGGCCCCCATCACCATCGCCGTCATGCCGGTGCCCAGCCCCACGACGACGCCCCAGAGCAAAAACATCTGCCAGAGTTGCGTCATGAACAATGCGCCGAGCATCCCCACGGCGATGAGAGCCAGCGCAAATAGAATGACGCGCTTGACGCCGTAACGATCTATCAACGCAGCGGAAAACGGGGCCATAAGGCCAAAAAGCAGGATGCGGACCGCGAGCGCGCCGGAAATGTCCGCTTCAGACCAGCCAAATTCCCGTTGCAGCGGACGGATCAGCGCGCCCGCAAGGCCCATTGCGCCCGCCGTGGTCAGCGCAACGAGGAAGGTCGCGGCGACGACGACCCAGCCATAATAGACGCCGCGAAGGCCGAGGCGGCGGGACAGTGTGGCGGCGAACATGGGCGCTCCCTTGCAGAGCCGCTTTAATAATGATAGTCATCATCATTAGTCAAGCGGAGCGTTGGGGTCGTGCGCATCAGCAAACAAAAAGCCGCCGAAAACCGGGACAGGGTGGTCGCATCCGCCGCGCGGCTGTTCCGGGAACGCGGGTTCGAGGGCGTAAGCGTGGCCGAACTGATGGCGTCGGCGGGTCTGACGCATGGCGGCTTCTACAACCATTTCGAGGCGAAGGCGGAGGTCGAGGCGGCGGCCCTCCACCACGTGTTCGAGGCCTCGGCGGCCCGCATCCGGGCCGTGGCCGCCGAACCGGATGACAAGATCCGCGCGCGCGCCTTGGCCGATTATTGCGCGGCTTATGTTTCGCCTAAGGCGCGCGACGCTGATGCGGCGGCCTGCCCCATGGTCGCGTTCGCCGCCGACGTATCGCGGCAGGAAGAGCGCGTCCGCTGTGTCTACGCAGATGGCTTGCGGGCCTATCTGGAAGCGTTCGCAAACGCAGGCGCTACGCAACGAGACCAGGCGATTCTGCGCTTTGCGTCGTTGGTCGGAGCGCTGACTCTCGCGCGCAGCGTGGCGGCGAGCGACCCGGACCTCTCAAACGAAATTCTGTCGGCGGCGCAGAAAGCCTAACGCTGCGCGTCCGCCGTCATCAGCGAATCCAGCATTTGCGCGACGCCCGCGCCGCGCGGCGCACTCGTCACCCAATCGGCTTCCTTCTTCACGCTATCGAGCGCGTTGGCTACGGCTACGCTGAGACCGCACAGTTTAAGCATCGCCAGATCGTTCTCGGCGTCGCCGATCGCGACGGTTTCGCTGGGCGCGATGCTGAGCGCGGCCAGCGCCGCTTCAAGTCCGCTCGCCTTGTTGACCCCATTGGGCAGAATCATCACAGCGCCCTTGTTGAAAGTGATGGAAAGTTCGAGCTGCATGTCCCTGATCGCCTGGATGACGGCGCCCTCGTGCGGCGTCCAGGTCGCGACGATGCAATGGCCAACGGAAATCGGGCCAACCCCCATTTCAGTGAGACGCTCGACGAATGCCGCCGGGGGCGGTTCGGTTAACGCACGGGTTTCGCCGGATCCGGGCCAATGCAAAAGCGCGCCGTTTTCCGCAACGACGAGGTCAAACAGGTCGATCTCGGGAAACAGCGCCGTCAGTTCGCTCAGGACGCGCCCCGTGGCGAGAATCAGCGTCCCCTTGCGCGCCTTGAACCGTTTGAGGGCGTCGACCGTCGCAGAGCTAACCAGCCCCTCCTCCGCCAGCGTGCCGTCGTAATCGGTGGCGAGCGCCACGAAGCGTTTGCCCTCAAAGTCCCGTCGGCTCATTTGCCGGCGGCCGTCTTGTTGCGGAACAGCGCATTGCCGAGTCCGGTGCCAATCGTCAGCACGCCCCAGACTGATACGTCCGTCATGAAAGGAACTTCGCTGAGGCCCTGCACGACCGCGTCGTTGTGCAGCATCACTCTGGTGGGCCGCCCGCCGATCTCCGGAATCATCGCGCAAATGCGGTCGGGCAGATGGAAGTCTGGGCTCTTCCAGTCGCCCGGCAGGTTGAGCACGCCCCCTTCCAGCCCGCCGCTCTCCAGCACTGTGCCCGGCACGCCCACGCCGATCAGCGGCGACAGCGGCAGTCCGCGCTTTGCAGCGTATTTGATGGACTGGCGCAGCATGTCGCCCAGCCGACGCATGCTTGCGTCGAGGGTCAATTCTTCGTCGGCGTGCCGCCAGATTTGGTGCGCCACCACACCCGCCTTGCGAAGCTGGGCGTCGGCTTGAAGATTAAGCTCCACAAGACCGCAGCGGAAATTCGAGCCGCCGATGTCGACGCCGATCATCCGCTCGGCGCCCTTGAGCAGCCTGGGCGCAAACAATTGGGCGGCGCCGATGACGCCCGCCTCGTCGGGATCGCCACGAATTGGCGTCAATTCCAGATGGGGATCAATCTCGCGCGCCAAAACCCCCGCGCGGCCAATGGCGAGTTCGCCCACGCGGCTCGCACGGAATCCGCCGCCGATCACGATGCGCTCGACGCCGTCCCAGCTTCTGATCTTCAGCAGGGATTTGACGACTTGCGCGATATTCTGCGCAAACTTTTCGACGACGGTGAAAATGACGCCCGCGCATCTGGGGTCGCCGTCCTTCAGAAGCTTGTCGATGCGGGCGCGGGTGAGTTCGGCCGGCTCGTTTTCCATGGGGTCGCCCGCGCCGTCCTTGAGAGCGTCGCGCACCTCTTTCACGAGCGACTGAAATGCGCCCTTGCTGACGAGATCGCCGAAATACCCATCCTTGCTGCGAACGTCGTCGCCGTAGGCGTCGACGAACACGTTAGGCAGTTCACGCGCCCCATGGACGTAGGATGGCTCGGCTTCGCCTTCTTTGCTCACCTGCGCCTCGGGTCTCGGATCTCGTCAGAAAACGAAACCCATCGGGCCCGAACGGGTTCCTGGGCTCAAAGCAGCGTAATCGCCGACACCAGCCGCCCGTAGTCGGTTTCGCCTCGATGCGTTTTGCGCCGATAACTGAAGAAGCGCGCCTCGTCGGCGTAAGTGTCGAGCGCCAGATCGACGAATTCGCCCACCCCCGCCCGCTGCGCCCGAAGACCGATGTAAGCGTGCAGGTCGAACATCGAGCGCCCGACGTTGCGGCTGGGCTTAAAACAGCGCGGCGCCTCGGAGTCGTCCGCGAAGGCGCCTACGAATTCCGGCCCGACCTCGTAAGACTCCTGCGCGATGCACGGCCCCAGCACCGCGACGACGTCGCGCGCCAAAGCCCCCAGCGCGACCATCGCGGCGACGGTGGCCTCCACCACGCCGTCGCGCGCGCCCCTCCAGCCGGAATGCGCCGCGCCGATCACGCCGGCCCGGGCGTCGGCGAACAGGATCATCCCGCAATCGGCCCCGGTCACGCCCAGCCCCAGTCCGCGCGTCGCGGTGACGATCCCGTCGCAACGCGGACGTTCCATCCAGGGCGCCGAGACGGTCGCGACGTCGGGCGAATGCACCTGATAGGGCACGAGCAGACGCTCCGGCGCAAGCCCCAGCGTCGCCGCCATGCGCGCGCGGTTCTGCGCGACACAAGCGGGGTCGTCCGACGAGCCGACGCCGCCGTTGAGCGTTGCGTAAACCCCCTCCGAGACGCCGCCCTCGCGGGTGAAGAACCCATGCGCGACGCCGGGCGAGCGAAGCGCGGACGCGTGGATCGGGTTCATCGCGCGCTCCCCTCGAAGCCGGGCGGGGGCGGCAGATCGCGATGGGCGATGGCCATGACCTTGAACAACGCCCCCATCTCGCCGCCATCCTTTCCCATCAACCGCCGGCGGGCCTGTTCGAACTCGCCCGCGCGGTCGGGGGAGCGCTCGGAGAGCGCCTGGGCGCGGGTCTCGAGACCGATCTCGCGCAGGAAGTCGCCTTGATCGATGGGACCGTAGATCGCCGCCCCGGCCGCGCGCGCCGTGCGCGCCATCGCGGCAAAATCGACATGGGCGGTGATGTCGCATTCGCCGGGTTGGGCGAGCACGTCGGCTATGCGATGAGCGCGCACGGCCTGAAGCGTTTCGCCGATCGTCGTGACGGAATGACCATAGTCGATGAACAGCGCCACGCCGCCCTGCCGCGCCAGCCGCCCGGCGAGTTCGTAGACCAGACGATGCGCGGCGGGGCAGGTCTCGATAATGTCGCCCTCCTCGCCCTGCGCGTGGATGAACGGCTCAGGCTGACGGCCGGGCGCGAAGGCGAGCGCGCCCGAGCGATCGACCCACACCACCCGCTCACGCCAGCGGTTGTGGTTGCGCACGTACTGACGCACCGGCAGCGCGTCGAGAAATTCATTGCCGATAAACACGGCGGGGCCTTCGGGCGCTTCGGTCAGCGTGGGCGCCCAGGCGATGGGGGCGCCTGCGGTCAGCAGCGTCTCGTGCTGAATTTCGGCAAGCGTCGGGCTGGTTTCGATCAGCGTGACGTCGAGCGCGGCGCGGAACTCGGGCGAGACGCGGGCGGCGCGCAGCGCGTCGCTCATCAGCGTGCCGCGACCGGGGCCAAGTTCGATCAGCCGCAACGGGTTGGGCCGCCCCATGGTCGCCCAGACCTCGGCCGCCCACAGGCCGATCAATTCGCCGAACATCTGCGAGATTTCCGGCGCGGTCGTGAAATCGCCAGACGCGCCGAAGGGATCGCGATTCATGTAATAGCCATGCTCGGGGTGGCCGAGCGACAGCTCCATGAACCGTTCGACGGTGATCGGACCGTCATCGGCGATCAGCGTCCTGACATGCGTTTCCAGCTCGCTCATGCGCGCGCCCCGCTCCCCCGCAGGCTCCACGCGACGAACCCCAGGCCGATCACGACCATGGGCGCCGAAAGCGCCATCCCCATCGTCAAACCGTTCCCGAGATTTTCAAGCCGGGGATCGGGGTCTCGGAAGAACTCGGACGTGATGCGCGCCACGCCATAGAGGACGCCGAAGGCGCCGGTCACCAGACCCGGACGGCGCAGGCCGCCGCGTGACGCCAGCAGCCACAGCAGGGCGAAATTGGCGACGCCTTCCAAACCCGCTTCATAGAGCTGGCTTGGGTGGCGCGGCTGTCCGTCGGCGCCGGGGAACACCATCGCCCACGGCATGTCGGTCGGCCGGCCCCAAAGCTCGGGTTTGATGAAATTGGCGATGCGGCCCAGAAAAATCCCGAGCGGGGCGGCGAGCGAGACCAGATCGAGCACGGTGAGCCACGGGGCGCGGTGACGGCGCGAGAACAGCAAGACGCCGGCCAGCGCGCCTAACATGCCGCCGTGAAACGCCATGCCGCCATGCCAAAGCATGAAGATTTCCGCCGGATGGGCGAAATAGTAAGCAGGGTCGTAAAACAACACCTGCCCCAACCGCCCGCCCAGAACTACGCCCAGCGCGCAATAGACCATGAGGTCGTCGACGGTCTCTGGCCCTGGCCGCGCCGCGCCGCGCCAGAACCGCTCGTCCGACACCACGCGACGGATCAACGTCCAGCCCGCGATCAGCCCGCATATGTAGGCGAGCGCATACCAGCGAATGGCCAGCGGCCCCAGATGCAGCAGCACCGGGTCAATGACGGGATATGTCAGCATAAGGATGAGCATGAGCGATGCGCGGTGATGCGACGCACGTCGGCCAAAATCAAGCGCGGCCTGCAAATCCAGCGTTTTGAAGGCGCGTTGGCGCGCCGCGTGGCGCCAGGCGCTAGCGAATCGCATGAAGTTTCGGGAGATCGTTACAATTTTGCGGATTGCCGCAACGCCGCTTTGAAACGGCCGGTTCAAGCTGAGGACGCCGCAGGAGGAAAGCGATGCGTCTGGCGTTGCCGTTGTTGTCCCTATTCAGCCCGTTCGCGCTCGTCGCGCTGCTTTCGCGATTTCAAGCCCTGCGGGCCAAATTCGCGCCGCCGCCGCCGGCGACCTTACGGCCCGCACGCTACGCGCTTCCGATGCGCGTTCACGTCGCCTTGCAGGCGGCGGCGCGGGCGCGGCGTTAGCTTCGATTGCCGCAGGGGACCCGCTACCCTATATGCCACTCGCGGCGAAGGTCGTCGCGTACGAGGCGATATGTCCTGGAATAACCAAGGTGGGCCGTGGGCGCCCAAGGGTCAGGGGCCGTGGAGCGCCGGTCCCGGCGGCGCGCCCAACCCGAGCGACATCGAGGACGCGATCCGGCGTCTGCAAAAAAGCCTTTCGGGCCTGCCGGGCGGATCGATAGGTGGGCGCGCGGCGCTTGTGGTCGTGCTGGTGGGCGCGCTTGTTTGGCTGGGTTTTGGCACCTTCTATTCGGTGCAGCCCAACGAGATCGCGTTAAACCTCGTGTTTGGGCGCTATACCGGCCGCGCCATGCCGGGCCTCAACATGAACTGGCCGTGGCCGGTAGGGTCGGTCGTCAAGCTGCCGGTG
>JAYVYJ010000069.1:0-5852 GCA_043784465.1 Hyphomicrobiales bacterium | reverse complement strand
GCCGGCGGGGCAGTAGCGCCGACGTTTGACGGGCTGTACTCCGGGGAATGGGCCCACCCCACATTTAGTGGGTGTGGGTAACAACCGGATAGGCAAGGGATCTGCATCCAGGGGGTCGCCTGATATTGATAATTCGCCTCGAACACCGTCTCGTCCTTGCGCCGCGGCGTAAAGACGCCGGGATTGTAGGCGGCCGCGTCGAGGCTTGCCCCCATGACGGCGGCGCCCAGATGTTGCCGGCCAAAGCCCACCACGAAGGTGTCGGCCGCGCGTCCCGGCAAGGGGTCGTGCAGCGCGAGGCCGCCATTGATCCCGAAGGTCGACAGGTTGCGGTCGCTTAGCGGCGCGACGTTCGTCCGCAGGAACACACTCAGCGTGCGCGCCTTATCCGATCCCCGCCAGACCATTTGTTCGCCAATCGCATAGACGCCGAAGTTTCCGTGATGGGAAGCGGGCGTCCGGTTGGAGGCAGGGTCGGCGAGCGGCTGGCCCGCTCCATTATAGCGCAGGTCGTTGAACGACAGGCTGTCCCACCAACCGCCGACCTTGTAGACGCCGGCATATCCGCCCTCGCCCTGATTGATCGCGTATTGCGCCTCGCCGATGGCGAGCGCGCCGCGCACGGGAAAGCGGAGCCCGTAGGGGTTGGCGTGCTGGGGGTCGGGATCGTTGGAGGCGGGCGCGGGCGAGCCGGAGAACACGCCGCCGAGCAGCGTGACGGCGCCCGCGCTGTATTTGCCGCGCACGCCCAGCGCCGAGAGCGGGAACGCCGGGCCCCCGGCGGGCAAATCGAGCGCCAACTGAGCCGGCCAACCGAACAGCGAATTGACGAAATAGCCCGCGCTCGGGTGCTGCGCGAATTCGATGTCTAGGCTCTGCTGGCCAATCTTCACGTCGAAAGTCTCGCCGATCTTCTGATCGTACCAAAGCTCCCAGAGCCGCGTCGCTCTGTCGCCCTGGACGCCGCTTATTGTCTGGAGCGCGCCGATATAGCGGGCGGAGTAATTGTCGCTATGCAGGTTGACCAGGCTGGCGTTGAACTGTCCGCCCCCCCAATTCAGCGCCGGCTTGGTGTCGATCTGGACCGTCATCGTCGTCAGGCCGTCATAGTTGGTCCCTCGCGCCAGTCTGCTGTGGGGGTCGGCGAACGCTTCGCTCGTCTCGGTGACGTTGAGCGAGCCGCCGACCTTGGCGAAAACTTCGCGGAAGCCGCTGAGGTCGCCGAACAGATTGGCGCTGTAATCGGGCGCCGGATCGGCGCGCGCGGGGCCGGCGAGGGCCGCCGCGAGCGCAGCGCCTGACGCGCCCTTCAACAGGGCGCTCCAGTAGGGAAATGCTCTCGTCATCGCGCTGCAACCCTTGCTAAGGCGGCGTGTCGAGCCCGCGACGGCAGGCCGAAGCTAGGCTTACGGGTCGCCCTACGGCGGAGCAATTTGATTTTCGCTGTTCGCATCAGTTTGAAATAGTTGCAAAACTGTATATATTTTAAATCGAAGTCCGCGTGTGGCGAAGACGCGACGTTTACGGCGGCGGACTTGACGGGCGAGAGCGCTGCGCGCGTTAGGGCGCAATGCCGGGGAGACAGGTTTGGGATGAGCGGCTCGGATCGGCCCCTGCGTATTCTGATGGTCTGCGACCTATGGCAGGGATCGGATTCCTATGCGCTGGCGCGCGCCTTTCGCAGGGCGGGCCATTCCGTCACAATTGTTTCCGACAGCACCTATTTCGCGCGTGATTGGCGCAGCCCGTGGCTTCGCTTCGCGCGCAAACTGCTGCGCTTCTTGATCGTGCGCGATTTCAACGACGCACTCACGCGCGGCGCGGAAGGGTTGCAGCCGCATCTCCTGTTTGTTTGCAAGGGCGTACTGGTCGAGCCGCGGTCTATCGAGGCGGCCAAGCGCGCGGGGGCGCTGGCGGTGCTGTGGTGGCCTGACGTCAGCTTTTTCGCACATGGTCCCTCGATCCCGCGCGCCGTGCCGCATTACGACTGGATATTTACAACCAAGACTTTCGGTCTGGGCGATCTCCAGGCGAAGTTCGGCGTTTCCTGCGCCTCGTTTCTTCCCCACGCGTTCCACCCGGAGGTGCATCGCAAGTTCCGCGCGGACGCCAGCGACGAGGCGCGCTACGGTTGCGACGTGTCGTTCATCGGCACGTGGTCGCCCAAGAAACAACTATTGCTGGAGGCGCTTGTCGCCAGGCGTCCGGACGTGAAGTTGAAAATCTGGGGTATGCAATGGGAGAAGGCCGGCGCCGCCCTCGCGCGCTGGGTCGAGGCGCGTGAGGTGCTGGGCGCGGAATATTCCAAGGCGATCCGGCTCTCCAAGGTCAATCTCGGCATCTTGAGCGAGGCGCGCAAAGGCTCGTCGAGCGGCGATCTCGTGACGGCGCGCACGTTTCACATCCCCGCCTGCGGCGGCTTCATGCTGCACGAGCGTACGGCGGAGGTTGCGGAATTCTTTGTTGAAGGCCGCGAGTGCGGCATGTTCGAGGGCGCGGGCGAGATGGTCGAGAAGGTGGGCTACTACCTCGACCATGCGGCGGAGCGCGAGGCGCTCGCGGAAGCCGGGCATGTGCGATGCCTCAATTCGGGCAATTCGGTCGACGACCGGGCGCGTGCGATGCTCGCCAAGGTCGAGAGCTTGCGCGCCGACCGAACGGATTCGCCCTATTTGGCCAAAGCCGTCAACGCGCCATAAAGTCGGCCGCCGAGCCAGCGTCGCCCTGTCGCGGTGGCGGCGAAGCGGGCGCGCTGGAGGCTCCATTGCAACCCGCCTGTCTTTACCCAGCGCAGCGGGGCCTGCCGGTCGTGCGTGCTGTTGACGCAGATGCGGTTGACGCTGGCGCTCACCCGCCCCTGCGGCAGCGGTCGCGAATTGCCGACGAGCCGGAACCCGGTCTGCGACGCGGCGGCGAGTTCTCGCGCGCCGCCGTGGCCGCCGGGCAGCGCCATCGTGTCGGCGGCCCGGCCGAGCGTCCCGACGAAATCGCGGCTCGCGTTGAGTTCGTCGCGCAGGTCGAGATCGGAGAGGGAGGTCAGCGCCCGATGCGAGACGCCGTGGCCGCCGAACTCGGCGACATGCTTGAGGTCGGACAGGGCGCGGGCGGAGAGGTAGCGGCTGTCCCGCGTCGACCAGTCGCGCACGACGAAGGCGGTGGGGAGCAGGCCGTAATCGGAGAGATAGCGGAACGCCGCTTCGTTGGTGGCGTGGCCGTCGTCGAAGGTCAGCGCGACATGGCGGCCGCGCTCGACATATTCGGGCCGGTCGCATTCGCTGAACTTGACGAATGAGACGCCCCCCTCCAGCAGCGTCTCGATCTGACTGCGGAAGGTCGCCAAGGATACGTCGTAAAAGCCGTCCGGCGTCTGGGGCGTGTGATGGTACATCAGGACGACGACGGACATGCGCGCACCTTTTCCGGGGCCGCTCTTGAGCCGGCTTTATGTCGGCTTCAAGGAGCGCAGGCGTTCCACCTTCGCCGCCCACGCCGCCCGGCGCGCGGGGTCGAGAGCGCGGGGCGTGTCGATCCTCACTTCGCCCAGAATGCGGGCGGGCCGCGCGCTTAACACATAGATGACGTCGGCGAGGTCGAGCGCGTCCTCCACGTCGTGCGTGACCAGCACCGCCGTCAGCCGGGTCGCGCAGATGAGCGCGGCGAGATCGGCGCGGATGGCGCGGGCGAGTGGGGGGTCGAGCGACACGAAGGGTTCGTCGAGCAGCAGCAGATCGGGCTTGGCGGCGAGCGCGCGGGCCAGCGAAGTGCGGCGGGCGAGGCCTAGCGACAATTCGCCGGGATAATGCGCGCGATGGCCAGCAAGGCCGAGCGCGCCGAACAAATTGGCGCGTTCGGCTTCGGTGGCCTCGGGCGCGGCGAGGCGCACATTGTCCTCGACGCTGCGCCATGGGAGCAGGCGCGGCTCCTGAAACGCCATCGCGAGCCGCGCGCCGGGCGGGCGGGCGACGCGACCCTCGAACGCGGGGTCAAGCCCCGCGAGGATGCGCATGAGCGTGGATTTTCCGCAGCCCGACGGGCCGATCAGCGCCGCGACTTCGCCCGCGCCCAGCGCGAAAGCCAGCCCCGAGATGATCTCGACCGTCTCCCCCGCCGCATTGCGCGCGCGCTTGGCGCGCACCTCAACCGCGAGCGGGGCGCCAACGGGCGGCATGGCGTTCGAACGGTTGGACAAGGAACGACTCTATGGCAAGCATGATGGCGGTGAAGGGCAAGGCATAGGCGAGCAGGCTCGTGACGTCGAACAACTGAAACGCCGTCCCGATCTCGAAGCCGACGCCGTTCGGTCGCCCGAGCAACTCGACCACGAGCACGATTTTCCAGACCAGCGAAAGGCCGGACCGCGTCGAGGCGGCGATGTAAGGGGCGAGTTGCGGCAGCACGATATGGCGCAGGCGCTTGACGCTTGAGAAGCCGAACACCGCAGCCATTTCGTCGAGACCGGCGTCGAGCGTGCGCGCGCCCTCGCGGATCGTCACGACGGCGTTGGGCAGTTTGTTGAGCGCCACCGCCACCAGAGCGGCGGTTTCGTTGAGGCCGATCCAGACATAGGCCAGCACAATGAGCACCAGCGCCGGCAGATTGAGCAGAACGACGATGGGCGCGTCCAACCAGCGGTCGAGCGCGCGGTCGCGGCCCATCGCATAACCCAGCGCCGAACCCGCCGCCATCGCCAGCGCGAAGGCGGCGGCGACGCGGAGAAGCGTCGCGGCCAGCGCGCGCGGGAGATCGCCGCTTGAGCTGTGGAGGCTCATGGAGGTGAGCACGGCGAGGGGGCTTGGCAGCAGGCGCGGGTTGGCGAAATGCGCCGCCGCCTGCCAGACGAGCAGCATTAGCAACAAGGAGCCCAGCCGTGCGCCCACGTCAGAGGCCCGGATCGTAAAAGGCGGCGGGGTCGAGATCGGCCGCGCCGCCCACGAGGTCCGACCCACCGACCTCGGCGATGGATTTGAACAGGGCGCGCGCATCCGCCGCCTCCTCAGCGACGGGTCGCTTGGGCGCGCCGTCGAGATAGCGTCGGCGGTAGAGGTCGAAGGTCGCGTCGTCCTTGGCCCCGACGCGGGTGCGGATGGGCGCCCAGGCCTCCGGCCCTTCGCCCAGCGCGGCGCGGGTCTTGGCGAGCATGTCGAAATAACGCCTCAGGGCGGGGGCGTGGTCCCTGGCGAAATCGGCTTTGAACACATAGCCGGTGAGCGCGACGGGCCCTTTGGCGCCGAGCGCCCTTTCGACATCGACCATCTCAAGCACGCGCTTGAACCCGCGCGCCTCCAGATCGGCGGCGAAGTTCCAGAATTCGAGCGCGGAATCGGTCTCGCCCTGCGCGAGCTTTTCGGCGATCAGCGGCGGCGCGCCGAACTGGGGTCTGGAATCCTTCGCGGGATCGAAACCGGAACGCCGCGCGAGCGCGCGCAGCATCAACCAGCTTTTGTCGATGGGCCCACCCGCCACGCCGACGGAGCGGCCCTTGAGGTCGGCGAGCGCCGCAATGGTTGAATCCTTGGGGGCCATCAGCGCGCCGAGCGCGGACGTGTAGGGCGTGAATTTGAGATCGTCGCCCAGCGCCCGCTCGCGCGCGACCCATAGCCAGTCGGAGACGATCAAATCCGCAGCGCCGCCTTGCAGCGCGATCTTTCCGGCCTCGGTGGTGGCGAGTTCCTGCGTCTGAATGTCGAGATCGGCGGCCTTGTCGAGACCGCGCGCCCTGGCGACGGCGATTTCCCATGACACGGTGCCGGTCTTTTGAATGGCGATGCGCAGCGTGTCGGCGGCTAGGGCGGGCGTTGTTAGAACAATCGCCAGGGCCGTCATGGCCGGGCTTGTCCCGGCCATGTACGCCC
>JAYVYJ010000068.1:0-11296 GCA_043784465.1 Hyphomicrobiales bacterium | reverse complement strand
CCGGCGGGGCAGTAGCGCCGACGTTTGACGGGCTGTACTCCGGGGAATGGGCCCACCCCACATTTAGTGGGTGTGGGTAACAACCGGATAGGCAAGGTCCGTTCGAGCGCGTCTATTTTGACCGTTCTCGTGGCGAATGATAATTCGCGCCATGAGAGCGATATTCATGGGTGCCCCGGCTTTCGCAGTTCCGGTTTTGGAGACGCTTTCGCGCCTCCCCACCAAGATTGTCGCCGTATATACGAAAGCGCCCCGTCCGGCAGGGCGTCGCGGGTTGGAGGCCACGAAAACGCCAGTGCACGTTCTGGCGGAGTCGCTGGGCCTGGAGGTGCGAACTCCCGCGACGCTGCGCAGCGCCGAGGCGCTTGAGGCGCTTCGCACCCTTCGCGCGGATATTGCCATCGTGGCCGCATATGGTTTGATCCTGTCGGCGGACGCGCTCGCCATTCCGCGTTTGGGCTGTTTCAATCTGCACGGTTCTCTGTTGCCGCGCTGGCGCGGCGCCGCGCCCGTGCAGCGCGCGCTAATGGCAGGCGACGCGGAGACGGGCGTTTCGATCATGCGCATGGAGACGGGCCTCGATACCGGCCCGCTCGCCGGCGAGGTCCGAACGCCGATAGATCCCTGCGAGACGGCGGAAGAACTCGCCTTTCGCTTGTCGCATCTGAGCGCGCTCACGCTTGGCGACAATTGGAGCGCGCTCTCGGACGGCCGGCTTGCGTTCGTGTCGCAAAGCTTGATCGGCGTGACTTACGCCCAGAAGATCGACAAACGCGAGGCCCCTATCGATTGGAGCCGGCTTGCACCGCTGGTCAGGGACCACATTCGCGCGCTTTCGCCGTTTCCGGGCGCTGTCACGCAGACGCCAGCTTCAGAACGCCTCAAGATCCTGCGCGCCGAGATCGCCGAAGGCGAAGGGACGCCGGGCGAACTCATCGGCAAGGATATGGTTATAGCTTGCGGACGTGGCGCCGTACGCGCGTTGCGCGTGCAGCGTGCTGGCCGCAATGCGATGTCGGGATTGGAGTTTATGCGGTCCGGCGCGTTGCGGGTCGGCGATTTGCTCGCTTCGCCGTCCGCGCCCGAATGAAGTCACGCCGCTGATCCCAAGGCTCGGGCGCCGATATCCCGGCGGCAGAATCCGTTAGGCCAGACGACGACGCTCACGGCATCGTAGGCGCGATCGTGCGCCGTTGCGAGATCGTCAGCCATCGCGCTGAGCACGAGCACACGCCCACCGTCGGCGAAAATGCGGTCGCCGCGACGCGAAGTGCCAGCGTGAAAGACCTGGATGCCGGGATGCGCTGCGGCCTTTTCAAGCCCCCCGATTTCGTCACCTTTCATGGGTGCGCCGGGATAGCCCTTGGCGGCCATCACTACGGCCAGCGCAGATTGAGGCAGGAACGGGGGCGTCTCCTGCGGCAACCGGCCCTCCGCCGCAGCGGATAGCCAAATCAGCAGATCGCCTGCAAACCGTGGCAGAACCACCTCGGCTTCCGGGTCACCAAAGCGAACATTGTATTCGAGCAGTTGCGGACCTGTAGGCGTCAGCATGAGCCCCGCGAACAACACGCCCTGGAACGGCGCGCCGCGCGCTTTCATGCCGGCCATCGTCGGCTCTATGATCTCCCGCATGACGCGCGCCGTCGATTCGGGCGTCATCAGCGGCGACGGCGAATAGGCGCCCATCCCGCCGGTATTAGGGCCGGTATCGCCGTCCCCGACGCGCTTGTGGTCCTGCGCGTCGCCGAAGGCGACCGCTCGCTCGCCATCGCACAGCGCAAAAAACGAAACCTCCGGGCCGACCAACAGCGCCTCCACGACGCACTCGGCCTGCCTATCCGTTTCGTAGAGCGCCTCCACCGCCGCTTTCGCCTCCGTGACCGTCGCCGCGACGACGACCCCTTTGCCGGCGGCAAGTCCATCCGCCTTTACGACAATCGGCGCGCCCTGCGAGTCAATGTAGGCGAGCGCGGCTTCGCGTTCGCGGAAGCGCTGATATGCTGCGGTGGGGATGCCAAACTCCCGACAAAAGTCCTTTGTGTAGCCCTTAGATCCCTCAAGTTGCGCGGCCACGCGGCGGGGACCGAGTGCAAGAATTCCGGCCGCCTGCAAATCGTCGACGACGCCCGCAACCAGCGGCGCTTCCGGGCCGACGATGACGAAATCGATAGCGTGCGCTCGGCAAGCGGACAAAATTTCGGTTGCGTCCGTCGGCGCCAGATCAATCAATGTAGCGACCTGCTCGCAGCCGGGGTTTCCAGGGGCGACGAACAGATGGTCCAGCATGGGCGACTTCGAGATCGCCGCCGCCAGCGCATGCTCTCTCGCCCCGGAACCCAGAATGAGCACATTCATCGCGCAGCCGTCCCTGTTTCGGCAGAACCAAACCCAATTTTAATGTTCCGCCTCATAGCCTGACGCCTTGAAGGGGTCGAGCCGACCCAAGCAATCTGATCGCCTGCGAGCGGCCTGGCTCGCGGGCTTTTTTCGCTTTTGCCGTTCGGAAAACTGAAGCCGGCGCTTGTGCGGACGTCGGCGCATCTTATTTCTGCCCTGCCTCCGGCGTTCGAGCCGTCAGGACCGCAGGAGCGACCGCCGCATGTCGAAATGTCTCGCTTGGACCTCGCTCGCCCTCGCCGCGCTGCTTTGCGCGCCAGGGGCCGCGGACGCGGATTCGTCCGATCCAGACCTCATCTTCCGCAAGTCGACTACGTTCAAGCTGCTGACACCCAACGACAAACTCGCCGTCTATGGGGTCGACGACCCGCTCGTGACGGGAATTGCCTGCCACTACACCGCGCCGGAAAAAGGCGGTCTGATGGGCGCGCTGGGTTTGGCTGAGCAGACGTCGGACATATCGCTCGCCTGCCGGCAATACGGGCCCGTCAAATTTACCGGAAAGGCGGCGCAGGGCGACGTCGTCTTTTCGGAACGGCGCTCCGTGTTTTTTAAAAAGATGCAGATCGTGCGAGGCTGCGACGCCAAGCGCAATATTTTGGTCTACATGACCTATACGGACAAATTGATCGACGGCTCGCCGAAAAACTCGACCTCCACCGTGCCTATTCAGCCGTGGGGGCCGCAGACGGACGTGCCGAAATGCGGTGATTTCGTCAACTGACGATCAGTCGCCGCATTTGACGACATAGGTTTCGTCGTCGGCGGCGATGCGTGTCGCGCCGACGGCAAGCGCGCGACGCGCGCCGTAGGTCAGCGCGTGGCCGTGGCCGTGCGCTTCGCACCAGGCGTCTGCGACTACGCCGCCGCATTCGCTGCCAGCTTCAAGACATTCCTGAAGGCCATAGCCGTCGTTGGCGGCGATCACGTATTCGTTGGCGTCGGCCGCTTTCGCCGAGCCGACGCCGCTCGCTAGCGCGCAGGCGAAGAGGGGAAGAAGGATAGCGCCGACGGCTGCAAATTTCATCTCAATCTCTCTGCGCGGAACGGCTCGATACGCGAGCGTTACCAGCTTGCGACGTGTCTCTAAAAGTCCGGTTAACGGCGCTTAACCCGCAGACGTAGATGGATCTCGGGGCCGCCGCGCGGCGGATTCCATTTCGAGCAACGACCTCAACGAGCGCACCAGTCCCGAATCCGCGGCGCCATTCACGTGCGCGGGACGGAACCTACGCTGAAAACCCGCGATCGCCATCTCGGTTGGCACGTCGTACACACCGTTGGCTTTGATATCGTAGCCAAACAGTGCGAGCAGGGTCTGCAAGCCCCGCACGTGCGGCCCCTCGTGTCCCCGCGCCGCAAGCGCCTCGGAGGGCGCCTCCGGCTCGACCCACAGGCCGACGCCCGCAGCCGCCAGCCGCGCCCAAGGAAACCGCTCGCCGGGATCGCGCTTTCGGGCGGGGGCTATGTCGGAATGGCCGAGCAACCGTTCGGGACGTAAGCGAAATCTAGCCATCACGTCCTGACAAAGCGCGGCGGTCGCCGCGATTTGGGGGTCGGGAAAATCCGGCAGCCCGCCGTCATGGCCGGGATTGCATATCTCCACGCCGATGGAGGCGGAGTTTATGTCGCGCTCGCCACGCCAGCACGATACACCCGCGTGCCAGGCGCGCCGGGATTCCGGGACGAGTTGCAGGATGCGGCCCGTTTCTTCGATTACATAGTGACAAGACACTTCCGACGCCGGATCTCGCAACAACGCGATGGCGGCGGCGGCGTTGGGCATGCCTGTGTAATGCAGCACGAGACTGTCGGGGCGCGCGAAACCCCGTCTCTCGCCATGGTTGGGCGAAGGCAGAACCTCGGCGACAAGCGCGCTGTCGGCGGGGAAGTCCACAGCGCGCTCGATCTCGCTCAGTACCAGGATCGGCAGACCTCACGGCCGTAATAGTCATAATAATATTCAGCGCACCGGCGTCGGGGCGGCGCATTGGCCGCAGATGCAGAGCCGATCATCGCGCCTGTCGCCGCGCCTGCGACTCCACCCAGCAACGCGCCTTCGGGACGGCCGCTGATCGCAGCGCCCAGAAGCGCCCCGGTGGCACCGCCAATGATCGCGCCGCCGCCTGCCGCCTGCCCTTGGGGACTCTCGCATCCGGCGAGCGCGAGCGTGCTCGCCAATCCCAGCGCAAGAACGCTAAATTTCCGCATCATGTGTGCCACTCCCTGGATCGAAGTCGTCTCGCGCCCGGCGTCCTGCGCGCGGTCGAAATCGAGACCACAATATTTGTCATCCAAACTGAACATAGAGTGAAAATAGGTCTGCCGCCGTGACAAAAACGCAACGACTTCAGACGACGAAATGGTAACCTTTATAGAATTGCCGCGAACTTGCCATGATGCCGTAACAGGTAAGGCGAAATCGCGGCAGGCGGGATGGAGGGCTGGCGCGGGCTGAAAAAGTCGTGTACGAGCGCGCGATGTTTTTCACCCCGGTGCGGCGCGCACGCCCGACCGGGCACATTTTCTGGAGGCTAAGATGGCTGTTCCCCGTCGCAAGACCTCGCCTTCGCGGCGCGGCATGCGCCGCTCGGCGGATGCGCTCAAGGCGCCGACCTATGTCGAGGACAAGGATTCGGGCGAACTTCGCCGCCCGCATCACATCGACCTGAAGACCGGCATGTATAAGGGTCGTCAGGTTCTCAAACCCAAAACCGTCACCGAAGCCTGACGCTTCTTCAGTCTTTGTTCTTCGCCGGGACGGCGCGCCGAAAGCGCGCCGTCCCGGCGTTTTTTTCGCTTTTCAGACGTCGAGTCTAATCGACCCAAATGGGATTTGTCCAGGCGCGCTTGCCGGCGCCGTCGATCACCACGATGCGAAACCAGGGGATGACGCCGGGATCGACCCAGGCCTGTTTGGTCGCATCCCCAACCTCCAGCGTCGCTCCCGTCAGGTTGCGCCCTATGCGCGAAAGCGCCCGCGACGTGCCCGTCACCAGAGAAATCGAGTCGACCGGCGAGCAGAAGACCGTAACCTCCTGACGGGTCACGTCGACGTCGTAGAGGCGCGGCCCCTGACTCGCGTAAAATTCGCCCGCTTTCAACGCGCACAACAACGCATCTGGATCGGCGCTCTCCGCCTTCACCTCGACGAACCCGCCGAACGCGTCGTGGTCGCCATTTCGGAAGTGCGCATCGTCGGTCGCGACGGCGGTGAGACGCCGCCCTTCGTTGCGTAGCTCGTCGAGCAGATAAAACCCGTCGCCCCTATCTGTTTCGACCGCGCAGCCGTGATTGTAAATCTCGACGGCATGGGCGGCGGTAAGCGCGCGGCCGTCGCCGATTCTGAGCTGCGACCATGCCGGATGCGCGATAGCGACAAACGCGCCAGCCGCGCGCGCCCTCTCCGCAAGCTGCGGCCCGGTCTCGCCGGGCGGCGCAGGCGGGAAGTTGAGCGGCAGGCCCACCGCCAGAACGTGCCAGAGTTCGCCGACCTGCGTGCCCATCGCGTGCAGTTCGGCGCCGAGCAGCGTCGTGAAATTATTGGTGCGGAAACCGCGCGTGTCTGTGATCGGCCAGTCGTAGCGGCCAAGAAAATGGTCGCTCAGATTGAGGAAATCGTAGCCCGCGCGCTTGTAGGCCTCCACAACCTGCTCAGGGGCCAGCGCGCCGTCTGAGCGTGTCGAGTGGGTGTGTAGATTGCCGCGAAAGAAGCGGCCGGGCGTCGAGAAGGGAGCGATGCGCATAAGGCCTCCGCGCTCGGGAATGACGAAATCGCCGTCAAACGTCGTATTCGATGACGCCGTGGCCCGCATCGGCCGGCAGCGACAGGCGATAGCCGGTCGCCGTCTTGGTGGCTCTGGGCTCGATGACGACGGGTGTTCGCAGCCTCGCCGCCGCAAGCGCTTCCACCGCCGTCGCGCTCTGGCCGAGCAGCTCCAGACTGAGCCGCGTGGGCAACAGGAGCGTCCGCCGCCCCTGCGCGCCTTCGGCGAGCGCCCGGGCGGGTTCGATCCAAAGCGAATCGACCGCCTCGTCGCCGTCATGCCAAGCTGTCTGATCTGCTGGGGCCGCGACGATGAAAAAGCGTGTATCGAAACGCTTGGGCAGGATCTTCGGCGTTATCCAATGCGCGAACGGAACCAGGGCGTCGAGTGCGAGGCTAAACGCCTCGCGGCGTAGTCGCTCGTAGAACGGTTCTGTGGACGCCGCAGCCCTTTCCGCGAGCAGCACTCCGCATTCCTCGTAAGTCTCGCGGATCGCCGCGACGCGCGCGGCTCTGTCTTCGTCGCCCCCGGCCAACTCGCGGTCTTCCGGATCGACCTTGCCGCCGGGAAACACAAGCGCTCCGGACGCGAACTCGATTTGGCGGTGTCGCACCACCATGAACACCTGCAAGCCCAGCGGCCCGTCGCGCACCAGCAGCACCGTCGCCGCGAGCCGAGGCGCGACGATCTCGCCGCTCTCGGAGGGCTTCATCGCCAGCAATATGCGCGCAGCGTCCCTCAAGCCGTGCGCCCCGCGCCGGATTTGCCCAGCGCCGCCTGCGCCGCCGCCAACCGCGCGATGGGCACGCGGAACGGCGAGCACGACACGTAATCGAGATTGATCGTCTCGCAGAAGCCGATGCTCGCGGGATCGCCGCCATGCTCGCCGCAGATGCCTAGCTTGATGTCCTTTCGGACGCTGCGCCCGCGCTCGGCGGCGATTCTCACCAACTCGCCCACGCCTTCCTGATCCAGCGTCACAAAGGGATCGTGGGCGAGCAAGCCTTTCGACGTGTAGGCGCCCAGGAACGCCGCCGCGTCGTCGCGCGACAGCCCCAGCGTGGTTTGCGTAAGATCGTTGGTGCCGAACGAGAAAAATTCTGCGCTTTCCGCGATCTCAGCCGCCCGCAACGCCGCCCTCGGCAATTCGATCATCGTGCCGACCTGATAGGGTACGGTCACGCCGGTTTCCTTGGCGACCTTCTCCGCCATCTCGACGATGATCTTCTTGACCAGATCAAGTTCCGGCCGCCCCATCACCAGCGGCACCATGATCTCGGCGGTGATTGGCTTGCCCGTCTTCTTGCCCGCGGCCACCGCGCCTTCAAAGATCGCGCGCGCCTGCATTTCGGCAATCTCAGGGTACCGCACCGCGAGCCGTACGCCCCTGAAGCCCAGCATCGGGTTGAACTCGTGCAACTCATTTGCACGCTGTCGCAGCTTCTCGACCGACGCGCCCGTCGATTTCGCGACCTCGGCCATATCGGCCTCGGTGTGAGGCAGGAATTCGTGCAGCGGCGGGTCGAGCAGGCGGATGGTCACCGGCAGTCCGTGCATGATTTCGAACAATTCCGCGAAATCCTGCCTTTGCATCGGCAGCAGCTTGTCGAGCGCGGCGCGGCGGCCCGCTTCGTCGTCGGCGAGAATCATCTCCCGCACGGCCACGATGCGTTCGCCCTCGAAGAACATATGCTCCGTACGGCACAGCCCGATGCCCTCGGCTCCGAAGCTGCGCGCGGTGCGCGCGTCGAGCGGCGTCTCGGCGTTGGCGCGCACCCTCATGCGGCGCACGCCGTCGGCCCAAATCATCAATTCCTTGAAATCCCCGGTCAACTCCGGTTTCACCATGGGAATGGCGCCCGCAAACACCTTGCCGGTCGCCCCGTCGATGGTCATGATGTCGCCCTTCTTGAGCGTCTGCCCGCTCGCGACCATGGTCTGCCGGGCGTAATCGATGCGGATAGTGCCGACGCCTGACACGCACGGTTTGCCCATGCCGCGCGCGACCACAGCCGCGTGGCTCGTCATGCCGCCGCGCGTGGTCACAATGCCCTCCGCCGCGTGCATGCCGTGAATGTCCTCCGGCGAGGTCTCCACGCGCACGAGGATCGTCTTGCGCCCGGCCTGCTTGAGCGCCTCCGCCTCGTCGGCCGAGAACACAATCTCTCCGCAGGCGGCGCCCGGCGAGGCGGGCAGACCCACGGCGATCGGCGTGCCCTTCGCATTGGGGTCTATGGTCGGGTGCAGCAATTGATCCAATGTCGCCGGCTCGACGCGAGAGATCGCCTCCTCGCGCGTAATCAGCCCCTCGTTGGCCATTTCCACCGCCAGCCGCAAAGCGGCGCGGCCTGTACGCTTGCCATTGCGGGTTTGCAACATCCAGAGTTTGCCGCGCTCCACGGTGAACTCCAGGTCCTGCATGTCTTTGTAATGCTTCTCCAGCAATTGCGTGGTCTCGACGAATTGCTTGAAGACTTCCGGCATGATCGCTTCCAGCGAGGGCCGATCGGAGCCCGCCGCAAGCCGAGCGATCTCGGTGATGTTCTGCGGCGTGCGGATGCCCGCCACCACGTCCTCGCCCTGCGCATTGACGAGGAACTCGCCATAAAGCTCCTTGGCGCCCGTCGAGGGATTGCGGGTGAAGGCGACGCCGGTGGCGCTGGTCGTTCCCATATTGCCGAAAACCATGGCTTGCACGCTGACCGCCGTGCCCCAGTCGGTAGGGATGGAGTTAAGACGGCGATAGGTGATCGCACGCTGGTTCATCCAGGAGCCGAACACCGCGCCGATGGCGCCCCAGAGCTGGTCATGCGGGTCTTGGGGGAACGGCTTGCCCGTCGCCTCCTGCACCTTGCGCTTGTACTCAACCAAAACTTCGCGCCAGTCGGCGGCGGAGAGATCGGTGTCGAGCGTGTGGCCCTTGCGGTCCTTGAAACCCTCGATGATCTCCTCGAAATTGTGGCTGTCCACTTCCAGCACGACGTTGGAATACATCTGGATGAAGCGGCGGTAGCTGTCATAGGCGAAACGCTCGTCGCCGGACGTCTGCGCCAGCGTCTTCACCGATTCGTCGTTGAGGCCGAGGTTGAGCACCGTGTCCATCATGCCCGGCATCGAGGCCCGGGCGCCCGAGCGGACGGAAACCAGCAACGGGTTGGCGGCCTCGCCGAACGCCCGATTCGTTTGGCGTCCCACCGCCGCGATGGCCTCGCCGACCGCCTCCTTGAGATCGGACGGATAGGTTTCGCCGTTCGCGTAATAGAACGTGCAGACCTGCGTAGTGAGCGTGAAGCCTGGCGGGACGGGCAGCCCCAGCGACGACATTTCCGCCAGATTGGCGCCCTTCCCGCCCAGGAGGTTGCGCATTTCGCCGCGTCCCTCGGTCTTCTCCGGTCCAAAGGAATAGACCCACTTCGTCATACCAAGCTCCACCCAAAACCCAGCGCGTCACCGATGCGCGCGCAGACCATAAGCAAAAGACGCCCACCCGGCGCCGTGAAACAGGAGATCGACGCCCAGAAACGTGCCCAGCACATACAGGCTCGACATCGGCCAGTTCGTCACGATGGCGAGGCCCAGCACGAACGTCACCGCCGCGCCCAGCCAGACAAGGCTGCGCTGCGGGCCCGCGGGCAGCTGGAACGCCAGATACGCGCGCACCGCCGCCGCCGCAATTAGCCCCGCGCCGATCATCAGCGTCAGGATGGCGGACGCCGCCAGCGGGTTGAGGATGCAGAACACGCCCGCCGCAAGATAGAGCACGCCTCCTATCACCCAGAAGAAAAACCGGCTCCAGGTGCGCGCGTGCATGCCCACGCCCACCTCCGCCGCGCCCGCCACAAGCAACAGGACGCCATTCATCGTCACCATGGCGATGGTCGAGAAAAAGGCGAACGCCAGCGACACCACGCCCAGCCCCATCAGCAAAACGCCGAAAGCCAGCAGCGCGCCCCATTTGGCGCGCAGCCGCCGCACCGCTTCACCAAGATTATGGGGGGGCTCGACTGCGCTCACCAAGTCACCTCCGCATCGCCACTGGCCGCTACGTCGCCGCCCAACACAGGATTGTCAACGCCCGCGCCTGATATCGCCAAGGATCTGCGCCGCATATTCGACCATCGGAACGATCCGCCCGTAATTCAGCCTGGTCGGCCCGATGACCCCGAGAACTCCGGCGATCCGCTGATCGGCTCCCCGGAGCGGCGCCGCGATCATCGAGGACCCCGACAACGAAAACAGCTTGTTTTCGGAGCCGATGAAAATCTTGACGCCCTCGCCGTTCTCGGCCCGGTGCAACAACTCGATGACGTCGGTCTGGGTTTCCAGATCCGCGAACAAGAGCCGGATGCGCTCCAGATCCTGCGCCTCGTTGTTCGCGCCGATCAGGTTCGCCTGCCCCCGGACGATGAGTTGCTGGCGCGCACCGCCCGCATTGGCCCAGAAGGCGAGGCCCGCGTCCACCAAACCTGAAGCCAGTTCGTCGATCTCGTTTCGCGCGGCGTCGCGGGCGCCCTCTATCCTAACGCGCGCCTCGGCAAGCGTACCGCCGCGCGCATGGGCGTTGAGATAATTGCTCGCCTCGGTTAGCGCGGAGGCCGATAGCCCGGCGGGGATCGTCAGCACGCGGTTTTCGACCGCGCCATCCTCCCCGACCATGATCGCCAGCGCCTTCTCCGGCTCGACGCGCACGAATTCGATGTGGCGCACCCGCACGTCGTCCTTGGTCGTCAGCACGAGGCCGGCCCCGCGCGTCATGTCGGAGAGCAGCGCCGTCGTGCGGGTCAGCGCGCTCTCGAACCCCCCGCCCTCGGCCGCCTCGCGCGCTTGCCGCTCAATCTGCGTGCGCTCCTCGCCGCTCAAGCCTCCGAACTCCAGCAGCGCATCGACATAGAAGCGCAGGCCGCCTTGCGTGGGCAACCGCCCGGCGCTGGTATGGGGCGCATAGATCAGGCCCAACTCCTCCAGATCCTGCATCACATTGCGGATCGAGGCGGGGGAGAGCGTCATCGGCAGCAGCCGCGACAGGCTGCGCGAGCCGACGGGCTCGCCGTTCGCCAGATAGGAATCGACGATGCGGCGGAAGATTTCGCGCGATCGCCCGTCGAGCGCCGCGAGAGCGCCCGGCTCCG